>JBBRME010000053.1:0-23673 GCA_038230995.1 Gemmatales bacterium | reverse complement strand
GAAAACGGTGTGTTCGCGAAACTCGCACACGGTGTCCTTGTTGTGAAGGTGCCCAAAGTTGAGCAACCCAAGCCCTTCAAAGTGAGCATTAGCGTTGAGGGCTAAACGAGCAAGCTCCAGGTAGCCTGGGCTAATCTGTCTCGACCCTTCGGGCCTCAAGGATTTAGGGCCAAAGGCCCGTCACAGATTAGCCTAGGTCAAAGGCCTAGGTCTTAGGCACATCGTCGCTTGGGAAGCGCTGGCGAAGGATTTTCGCTGGCACCCCAGCGGCGATCACGTTCGCCGGGAGAGGCTTCGTGACCACGGAACCAGCACCGACGATTGTGCCCGCTCCGATATCAGCCAAGATCACAGCCGCACTACCAATCCACGCACCAGCACCAATACTGATCATGCTGCGCTCGCCGCCTTGGTCGCGGATGGGCACGTTTGGGTCATCAAAGAAATGCGTTTGCCCACCACTGGGGATGTGGACACCAGCACCCAGCAACACATCTTTTCCCAATCGAACCAGACCGAGGTGGCAACGCGGGCCGATGTAGACGTTCGATTCGAGGATGGCGGCCGGTTGCGAGAAGAGTGTGCCGAAGCCGATGAATGCAGTGCGATCCGAACTGGCCAAGACCCAATGATAGAACGCGGCGCGGATGTATCGACCTAACAGTCCTGGTGCATGCGCGACACTTTGGCTAGCACTATCAAGTGCCTGTGAAGGATCGAGAAGTCGTTTCAGTATGTGGTACTTCACCAACACCGGCAGCACGAGCAACGTACAGAACCAAAACAGCACTTGCTTCATGATCGGCTTCATACAGAACTCGTGAGTCTCGATGCGACGCGGCTAGCCACAGCCTCTTCTTCAAGAATGTACGTCGGTCGTTGTTTCACTTCCGCAAAGATTTTTGCAACGTATTCACCAACGACTGCAATCGCCCCGATTTGCAGCCCACCGAGAAATACCAGAAGGGTCGTGATGAGCCAAACCGCAGCGACAGAAACGCCCGCCATCACCAAGCCGACTTCCACCGTTGCTGCAAGAACGGCCAGCATCAGAAGCACCATCGCCAGCCAACCCACGGCCCGCAGCGGCACCGTGCTGAAGTTCACAACACCTTCCAGAGCCAAGGCAACCAACCGCCGAAAGGTATACTTCGGCACCCCGGCATAACGAGCATCGCGTTCGTAGGTCAGGCCGATTTGCCGGAAGCCTGCGTAGGCCCGCAATCCACGCACGAATCTCGCTCGTTCGGGCATGGCGTTCATCACGTCCACCACACGACGATCCATCAGGCAAAAGTCACCCGTGTCCAGTGGCATCGGTGTATCTGAAATCAGTTTCAGCACGCGGTAGAAGAGAAAGTACCCAGCACGTTTGAAGATGTTTTCCTTGCGCTTGGTGCGAACGGCATACACAACGTCGAACCCTTCGCGCCAACGCTCCAGCAACTGTGGGATGACTTCCGGCGGATCTTGCAGATCGCCATCGAGAACGACAATGGCTTGGCCGTGTGCTGCTTCCAACCCCGCCGTGACAGCCGCCTGGTGGCCGAAGTTCCGGCTCAACGAAACCAAACGTAACCGGGGATCGGTTCTTGCGAACTCTTCGAGAATTTCCGGGGTTCGATCACGACTCCCATCATTGATGAACACAAACTCCACATCGCAAAGCAACTCGTTCGTAACAACACACAGCCGACGGTAAAGCTCCGGCAAGTTGTCTTGTTCTTCGTAAACCGGGATCACCATCGAAAGCAATGGGCCACCCGGGTTGTCGCGTTCCATGCGATCTTTCGGCATCCGTGTTCCTTTTCTTTCATTCCAGCAACTAGATTGTGTCCCATTCAAAGGAATTGCCACAAGGCCAAGTCTGGCGTTGAGCGTACTTTTGCGATATTTGCAGCATTTATTGACTCACGATGCGCGAGCAGAAGTAGCTGCTGCAACAAGTTTTTAATGGCACTTGCATCGAAAGCTGCACAACGGTATCGCCCTCGATGGGGGAAACTGTGTTGACTCGAAATCGCTATTTCTGTGCTGGCTTACTTCTGCTGGTTGGCTTAGGCTGCCAAGGCAAGCTGCTGCGCAAACCAACGCCTGTCGAATCCGGTTACAACCCTGTAGAAATTGTGGACGAAGCAGCTGAGAAACGATCAAGTGTAGACTACGACGTACGTAAAGCATTTGAGATCGCCGAAGAAATTCGTTTGAGCCGACCCATCAACCCGGCTTCCAAGCAACGTCATGTCCTTTGCTTGTCTGGTGGTGGAACCTATGGGGCCTTTTCTGCTGGTGTGTTATGTGGCTGGACTGCAACTGGAACGCGGCCCGAGTTTGATGTTGTCACAGGTATCTCGACCGGGGCACTCATTGCACCGATGGCATTTTTAGGTACAGACTACGACGTCCAGTTAGAGAACTTCTTCACAACAATCAAAAGCAACGACATCTTTCGAATTCGCAAAGCACTGGCCCCAATCTTGATCTTCAATGAATCCTTCGGCGACAGCGCACCGCTTTCAAAGCAGATCAACACTTTCGTCACTTCGGAAATGTTATTGAAGGTGGCTGCAGAGCATCGGCGAGGACGCCGACTCTACATCGGTACGACCGAACTCGAATCTCGTCGGGCGGTTGTCTGGGATATGGGGGAGATTGCTGCAAGAGGTACACCGGCTGATTTAGAGCTGTTCCAAAAAATCATACTAGCCTCGGCAGCAGTGCCTGGATTGTTCCCAACAGTTCACATCCCGATTACGGTAGACGGCAAAAAACTCGAAGAACGTCACGTGGATGGTGGTGTTTCAAATGCTGTGTTCTTCCGCGCACCTCATCGATCAGAGGAAGAACGCGCTGCTGAGGGAGACAACTGGCTTCAGAATACGAATGTGTACGTTTTACTCGCTGGCAAGATTTATGCGGATCCATCACGAGTAAAGCTGAGTTCCATCAGAATCGCAGCGGACAGCATCAACAGCTTGCTTTACGCCCAAGCGCGTGGTGATTTACTTCGAATTTACGTCAACTGCATCATCACCGGAATGAACTATTACCTCGCTGCAATACCAAGTGATCTCCAAACACCTGCAAACGCAACGGAGTTCAAACCCGAATCGATGAAAAAACTTTTCAATGCAGGGCGCGAGCACCGCTTGGGAGCAAACCCTTGGCGAAACGATCCACCTGGTGTGGAGCGGGGGGAAGGTTACTTCATGCGTGATTCGACGAATCTGAAACTTGTACCGATTACGGACGGGTCTTCTTCGGTCGTTCCTCAGCGCTGAGTTTCGTTCCCGCGATGTAGGCATCCGACAGACGATAATCATGCACACCCGGCGCGTCACCCGGTATCAGGCTCATCGCGTCGAGATTCAAGAAAATGGTTCCGTTGAACAGACCCAAACTCAGGTTGTGAACACGCCCACTGTTGGAACTCAACCGCTTTTGAAAGCGGTACTCGTCGACACCATCCATCCGAAGCAGTAATCGCACCGGTGCTGGCTCCTGACTGAGATCACGCACTGCTGGCGTGACTTTCATCAGCAGCTCGACCGCGACACCACGCCCTGCCGTGCGGATGGAACAACGGAGCACCCGCGAGCCCGCAAAACGATACTTGCGGAGGAACTGCTGGAGCTCATTAATTGGAATGATGGTCATGGCTGTTCAAACGTAGGAGTCAAAGACACGGACCTTGGCCCAAGTCGCCTTATTCTCGGCAATAAATTGCAGGTGCATCGCTTCGGTCTGGTAGTCATCGTGGCTGGCTTTGGAATCGAACACGATCGTCAAGTTGACGTCAAAGTCGAGATCATTCACTGGTCGATCGAGTTCTTTGCACAATGGCCCCGCAGCAAAATACACGATTCCTGCCTGCATATTCAGGTACTTGTGGCACGCCGCAACAAGTGCTGTTGTCGCTTCAGGTGTACGTTCTTTGAGAGTAAAGAACACGTGGTGGGCAATTCGCTGCTGATTCATGATTTCGATCCTTCGTTGTCTGTAGCATTCTACGTCTCAGTATCCGATTCGTTCAGTCACTTTGGATCGCGCATCCGCCACAAATACCAGCAGGCCACCGTACGGTAGGGCGCCCAACGCTGTGCGAGTTCCTTCAGCAGCTTCGCATTGGGCAATTCCGTTAATTGAAAGAGATCTTTTGCCGCAGCGCGGATGCCGAGGTCACCGACGGGCAGCACGTCGGCCTTGCCCAGAGCGAACATCATGACCATGTCCACAGTCCACGGGCCGATCCCTTTGATTGGCAACAACGTCTCTCGTACGAATTGTTCGTCAGCTTCTAGGAGTTGCTTGCTCAAACTTGGTGTGCTGTCAAAAAGCTTGGCAATTTCTCGGATCGAATTGCATTTCGCTCCAGAGAGGCCGCAGCCACGAATGATGGTTTCGTCGAGCAGCAGCACACTCGTCGGTGTCAGTTTTTCACCAACTGCTAAGAGCAGCCTGTTGTAGATCGTCCGAGCCGCGGCAGTACTGATGAGCTGTGAAATGATCGCCCGCACTAAATCGGGAAACACATCCTGAGTGGGCACAAGCGTACAAGGGCCAGGCTGCTTGATCACCGGGCCAAGCACTGAACAGCGGAGGAGTTTGCGACGTGCTTTTGCAGCAATCTCAGCGAACGACTCCATCACGGTTTCTCTTTAGGTGGTTCCTTCAACAGCTTGAAGAGATCGTGATTCAACGACAACAGCAAGACATCGCGGGTATCAGCAAGGATCGATTGCACACTTTTTAAGCGTTGCAGAAACGCATAGAACTCCGGGTTCTTCGAATGGGCTTCGTTTCGTAATCGATCTGCTTCCACGTCGGCCAGGCCTTCAATGGTTTGCTTCCTGGCTTTTGCTTCGGCTTCGATCTTGCGTCGTTCCTGCTCAGCCTTGATCAGAATGGCATTGGCCTCCCGTCGGCCCTGATTCTCATACTCAGCCACTTTACGTGCACGTTCGCTGCGGATGCGCTCGTAAATACTTGTTCGCACGGCTTCCGGGTAACTGAGTCTTCTCACGCGCACTGTCACCAATTCGATACCGTACTCCCGCAACACTTTGTCTTTGAGTTCGCTCGTCAGCAATTGCTTTTGAAATTCGTCGGCACGCTTCTCAGCTTCTGTTGGCAAGGCCACACTCAGTAGCTGATCGAGCGACGAGGCACTGACATAGGCTGCGAGCTTACCGGTGAGTTGTGGTGTGAGAATCTTGTTCGCAGCAGGCACGGTGCCAACGGAACGAAGGAACCGATCCGCTGCATCGCTATCGGGGATGCACCAACTCACGTAGGCATCAACGGCCAGTGTTTTGTCCACCGTGCCGCTGGCTGGGTCACGAGTCAATGCTTCCGTCGTTGGTAGATCAAATGATTGCAAACGGCGATCCACTCGCCAGACGGAATCAATCGGCCAAGGGCACTTCACGCGCAACCCCGCTTGAGCAGAACCATCGAAAGTACCAACCGGCTGACCGAATCGCGTCACGTAGGCGTACTCGGTGAAGTCAACGGTGTACAAGGACGTGCTCAGCCAGCCAAGCATGATCAAGGGTAGCAACAGCAAAAAGATGAATCGCTTCATGGTGGGTCGCGTTGATCGGGGGTGGCTCCACGCGGGAAGGCGAGTGGAAGCGGGGCCTTGGGCATCAAATCCGGATCAATCAAAAACAACTTCCGTGTGCCAGGGATTTTGTCGGCATCAATAAGGATCTTGTTTCGCGTTCGCAACACACTTGCTAAGGCATCGAGCGTCAGGCGTAGTTCCGTTAGGGAACGTCGCTCTTTCAACAGTTTCTCTCGCTTGTCTGCATCGTTGGCAACCAATTTTTCTTCTTCGGGGGTCAATGTCGTTCGGGCCGCATGCCATGCCAGAAACACATCTCGCAGAGCCGTGGCTTCGGCCAGCTTTAGCTGGGCTTCAGCACTCGCTTGGGAAATCTGTTTCTTCGCGTCATCCTCAGCTCTGCTCACGATCCGGCTAGCTTCGGCTTCTGCATCGAGCTTAGCTCGATCCCGCTTCTGGATCGCTTCAGCCACTGCGTGATAAGAACTCACGACGTCGGTCGGTGGGTGCAGATCATGGATGGTCAATCCTTCGATTCTGATGCCAAGGCCACTTGGTGCAGCGATGTTGAGTCGAACTGCAAACAATCGATTCGCTTGAAGTTCAAAATCTTGCCGCTTGGCACCCAGCAATTGCTGAAACCCTCGCGATCCGGTCAGTTCCCGCAGTGTTGATTCTGCACACGACCGCAAAAGCGGTTCGATATCGACTGCGCATTCCAGATACTGCTTCGGTATCGCGATGGTGTAGCGAATGGTGGCCAACAACTCGATGAGTTCTCCGTCGCCAGTGAGAAACAGCGACTCATCCGTCAGCCGATTGATCGTATCGGCGTGACCACTCGCCCAGCTTTGCGATAGCGGCGCGCCTGGCTTTCTCAGCCGTTGTTGCACCTCACGTGCCTGTGCGAGTTCTTGTTGGCGTTCTGGAGTCGTTGCGCGAAATCCGAGTTCGACAAGTTTCACTTCTGCTGTCTTCAACCGAGTCACACTTTCAATTGGCCACGGCCAACGAACATGCAGGCCAGGCCCTAACTCGGCTTGATAAGCACCGAATCTGCGGCACACTGCAACCTCGTTGGCTTGTACCACCACGAAACTCGAGATTGCCCATGACAGCAAAGCGAGAGCCAGAAGTGCTGCAAGTATTAGCTTCCAGCGATGGAACACACCATGAATGAAGTCATCAATTGAAGCCAGCGACAACCAGCGATCCATGGCCCGGACACCGGACTGCCATCGCATGGACACGGGGCGTTCAAAACCCAAAAGGCGCATCGAGTTCAACAAAACTGCCACTGAGCCGATCTGATGAAAGATCACACCAACCAGCGGAGCCTTGTCTGCCATCTCCGGGCTGGTGGCAAACAACGGCCACAGCACACCGGTTAAAACAACGCCAACAAGGTTGACAACGAAGCCAAACCAAAAGATGTTCTGGCGGATCACCTTGACCGTCTCTCGGCTCAATCGAATCAACAGCGGTAGCACTCTCAACGGCTCGCCCATCAACACAATGTCGCCAGCTGAGGCCGCGAGATCAGTACCAGTGCCCACGGCCAAACCAACACGAGACATGGCCAGCGCCGGGGCATCATTGACGCCATCGCCAACGTAGGCCGAGTCGCCAACACGATCCGCCTTTTCTTGTGGTAATAGATCGGCGTGGATTTCGTTCAGCGGTAGTTCCTTGGCCACCGCCTCCGCGACATCCTTGCGATCCCCCGTGAGCAAGGCCAAAGAATAAAAACCGAGTTCTCTCAACTCCGTCAGTACGCCAAGGGCTTCAGGGCGAAGCTCATCGCGAATGGAGATGACGCCAATGAACTGGGTGCCTTTCGCAACAAACACCTGCGTATCCGCTGAACTCACACCGTTCGTGAGAACGCCCTGCTCGGCCAAGAATCGTGCTGAACCAAGAATGATCTGTTCGTTACCGACGACACCAGTTGCACCACCGCCAGCAAACTCCTTGAAGTCTGTACATGCTGGAATTGATTGCCCGGCAGCAGCGCGCACGATCGCCTTGGCGATCGGGTGGTCGCTTTGTTGCTCCACGGCGGTAGCCAACAACAGTAATTCGGTTGATGTGCCGGTGGATGCTGCTGCATCAACAACCGTCAATTGCCCCGTGGTCAATGTGCCTGTTTTGTCGAAAGCAAACTTCTTGACACTCGCCAGTTGTTCAAGTGCCGAACTTCTTTTCACAAGCACGCCGGTGCCTGCCAAACGACCCAAGGCCGCAACCACCGCAGCGGGCGTGGCTAACAACAATGGGCATGGACACGCCACCACGAGGACGCCCAACGTCGGGTAAATGGCGGTGCGGCTGGCCAGCGCCCAACTGAAGCGTCGGCCATCCGTCGGGCTACCGAAGTACTGGAAGCCGATGTTTAACAAAAACATGACGACAGCCAGTGCAAGTACGATGGGCAGGAAGTATTTGGCAAAGGTATCTGCAAGTTGCTCACCCTGCATCTTCACCTTCATCGCTTCGCCAGTAACAGCGATCACTTGACCCGCCACTGTTTGCGTCTGCACTCGTTCGGCCTGAATTGTCAGCGTGCCGTTCAACACCAAGGAACCGGCAAGGGCCTGTTCGCCGTGTTGCACATCGCGTGGCAAACTTTCGCCTGTTAGAGCGCTCGTCTCGACTGCACATTGCCCAGTGAGGATTGGCCCATCCACGGGGATGCGACCACCCGGCTTCACCACCACGACATCACCAACGACCAAATCTTCCGTGCGTGTTCGCACTTCCACGCCATCACGCAGCACCCAGCAACGCTGTGGGAACAGGTCGCTCAGTTTGCTCAACTCGCGTTGTGTTCTTGAAGACATCCACGCTTCAAGGCACTCGCCGAGCAGCCCGATGAACACCACTTCGGCAGCTATCAACGGCTCGCCCAAGATGATCGCGGCGATACACGCAATCGCGATGGCAAGTTCAGCGCTCAGTTTGCCTTGGGTCAATTTTTCGAGAGATGCGTAGAGCGACCGTGCCCCACCAACGATCGCTGCACAAAGTGAAAGGCGCAGGCCGAAGAATTCACGTAGTGGCTTCCACTCAAGAACGCCGGTCCATCCCTCTGCCCAACTGGCAACAAGCGGCCAAAGGTCGAGCAACATCAGCACGCCAACAAAGGAAGTGAGGAGGTAGAGAGGCCAGACCACAACAGGTCGAAAAGGATTGGCCGAGGGATCAAACTCACGATGCATGGCGGTAGCTTACCGAGATGCAGCCTCAGTGCGTACGACTTGACTCACCAGATTCTTCAATCTTTCAAAATCAGCTGGGTCAGCCTTCGCCCAACACTTTTGAGCAAGTTTCATGTAACGGGCTGCTTCTTCTGCACGGCCAGTTGCATTACAGGTTGCCCACAAGCCGAGTGCACCTTGTGTGCTCCCGGCGTCGTGTGCCAGTGCTTCTTGAAATGCCTCTTCTGCGTCAGCCAACTTACCTGCCTGCAAAGCGGCGAGACCCCAGACTTCCATATATGTTGCACCACCACCCCAAGAGTGATGACCAAAGTCGTTTTTGGTTTGATCGATCAGTTTCTTGAACAGCTTCAATCCTTCGTCGCCTTGGCCCTTTTGGCACTGCAACCACGCTTGCACTTCGAGGTACTTCTGCTGAATTGCACGGTTATCCTTCGAAGTGCGAATGCTTTGCTGGAGGATCGCAATTTCCGCTTCTGCCTTCTGTACAGATCCCTGTTGCAATGCAAGCATGGCACCTAGGTAGGCCCCTTGTGCTTTATCCTTCTTCTTGACAGTTCGTACCAGCAGTTCCGCATCAGCAATCGCCCCACTCAACAGCGAAAGCCGGAACCAAAGCTCCGGGAATTTGAAGCCATAAGAATCCGACTCCGCCTTTAACGAACGCAACTCGGACAACCGGCCATCGTGCAACAAGCTGCGAATCAGGATTTCGGTGTGGTGCTGGAACTGATGATCGTCGGCAGGCTTCACCTCTTGGATGCGATGATATTCCTTCTGCATCGAGTACGCGCGATAGCTCCAGTTCGATGTATTTGCCCACTTACCCACTCGGGTTGCCAAATGCGCCTGCATGTGAAAAGCATGTGGGATGCCGGGCGAACTTTCCATGTACCGCTCGGCGTGAATCCATCCGAGAGCCGGGCGCTGAATACCTTCAAAGTGGTGAACCAACTCATGATTGGCCCCCGGGTGCAACGGGTTGATTTTGAGCAATGCCTTGTAATACGGCACGCTTGCGTTCGACCCCTCGGCCAATTGTGCCCGCGCGAACCACGCCTCCTCGTCGTCTTCTTCAAGTGTCAGCAGTTCATTGAGCGTCTCGGCAGCTTTCTTCTTGCGTTCATCCGCCTTTGTGTCAGGCCACATGCCGCGTTCTTGCAACTTCGCCTGAATCAGGAGTCTTTCCCGATGGCTGGCTTGCTTCATCGTCGCCTTGGCCTGTTCCAGTGCGAATTCCTTCGGTGGTTTGCTGTAGGCCTCTGTCGGCTTCGCCACGAACATCGAGCCCAGGACCATACCAAGAGGCTTGCTGTCTTGTGGCTTGTTGCTGCTGCCCCATTTATCGAGACTGCGATGGAGGCCGAGCCAAGCGAAAGCGCATTTGGGATCGTGTTGAAGTGCCGACTCAAACGAACGGGCCGCTTCCATCCAAACATAACTGTAATAGTACCCAAGCGCCTGATCGCAGTACTTTTGGCACTCAACTGAATTCGTGCTAACTCGGTAGCGATAAACGCACAAGTCTGGCAATAGCTTGGTCGGTGCCAAGCGGGTCACGGGCATGAGATCGCGAACGGGCGCTTCCGGTAGGATCGGCCCTACAAAATCCTTCGGGTAGTCCATTGCAGACGCGACACCCGAGAAGCAAAACGTTGCAAAAAACAAAAAACGGTACATGAACCATCTCAACGAGAGGTATTCGAAGGTAGGCCGTTGTCATGATAGTTATTTTCAATGGCACTGAAGTGTTGATGCAACGAGTTTGATAAACTGTTTACAGACACAATAAAGGAGATGACACATGAAGCTGACTTCCCTTTGCTTGATTGGCTACGTTTTCTTTTTGAATTCATCAGCCTTCGCTGCCGAGCCACAACCACCCGAAGAGTTCGGTAAAGCCGTGTTTTTGCGTGACTACCCAACGGCGTTGAAAAAAGCAAAGGCCGACAAGAAACCGCTGTTTGTACTCTTCGACGAAATACCCGGTTGACAGACCTGTAAAGATTTCGGCAGCGGTCCGCTGTCGCACCCAGTGATCGTTAAATGTATCGCTGATGACTTCGTAGCTGTTGCCGTGGCAAACAACATCAAGGGGGCCGACTCCGAGGTTCTCGCCAGATTCAAAGAACCGGCTTGGAACAATCCCGTCGTTCGGATACTCGATGCGGATGAGAAAGACCTTGTTCCACGAAGAGACGACTACACAGCACACGTGCTGATGAAGCGGATGGTAGCAGCATTAGAGAAATCAAAGCTCACGGTGCCAAAGGATCTCACCGCAGCAGTCAGCGGTGTAGCAACAAAGCCGGAAACTGCCGTTTTTGCCATGCATTGCTACTGGGTGGGTGAAGCGAAGCTTGGCCTCCTCGATGGTGTCGTGAGCACACGCATCGGAGAATTGCAACGAGCTGAAGTTGTTGAAGTGACCTTCGATGCAAACATCATCGATTTCAGCACACTCGTAAAAGAGGCGATGAAACTCGAGTGCGCACATCGTGTGTTCGCCCGTAGCGACGATCAGTTCAAGATCGCCGAGAAACTCGTTGGCAAGAAAGCGACCCGCACCGACGACGCCATCGATGCGGACACTCAACAGCAGTGGAACCTCGCCAAGTACCATCTCTATTACTACCTTCCGCTTTCGCCCTGGCAGGCGACGAAGGCCAACGCTTTGATTGCTAACAACCGCTATCCGGATGAGTTTCTGAATGAGGCACAACTCGACATGAAAAAGCGATTCAGCAAAGTGACTGCCGAGCAGTACAAGGCGATCCAGCAACTGAAGCCCAATCGCAGCGACAAAGGTCGCGCTGCTTACATGAAAGAGCTGAACGCAGTCCTTGGATTGAAGTAAGCTATTGTCAACATCGTGAGTCTCGACATGAGAGCCTTCTGCGTCATCCTTGGATTCTCAACCCTTTGCTGTGCTGCACCGATTCCAAAGAACTTGGAGCCGAAGGCTGATATCATCAAGCGACTTTTCGGCGATGTCATTGCCGACAACGACGTGACGTTCGACTTGCTTCACAAATCGATACTGAGTGCGTCAATCAGTAACAAATTCAGGAAGCGAGCCTTCGAATGGAACTTGCCGTTCCCCACGCTCGCCACCAAAGAAGTCACTGGCGAGTTTGAGATCTCGGCTAAATTGGCCATGGGTTTCGACAAAGACGCAAAGATTGCGACAGGCTTTGACAAGCGTGTCTGTTGTTCTGGCTTGTTGCTCTCTGCTGGAAGGGACCTGACTTCGTTTGTTGGCTTCTTTCACCGCTATGAACTGAAAGAATGGAAAAGCGGCCTGTTTATGATGAGCAAATCCAACCGGGGTGGGTCCTCTTCGACGACGACCTTTCCGTTCGAACAAAAGCCATACTCGATACGCTTAACACGTCGTGATTCCAAAGTCACCATTGAAACTGCGGCTGAAGGAAAACCATTCCGCGTGTTTACGACGCACACTTTCGTACCGCAAGAAGCAAGCATCTCTCTTGTTCATTTCAACACACTCGACGGAACCACCACGGCGGATTTTGAAGACTTCCTGGTTAAGCCTGCACCTGAGCTGAAGTAACCAGCCGCCACGTGAGATGTTCGCTAGCCACTGATCCTGTTTTCGGAGGACATGTAAAGTCCTCTTCCATCACGCTGCTTTTTTGTGCATGCATCCGTAGCACTTGCAACGCTGCAATTACGACTCGTTCTGGCGTCTCAGCACGTGCTGCATCCGCAGCAAATGCTATTGCTGCAAGTGCCAATTCCGCATCATGCAAATGAGCATTTACGCCGAACTGACGGGCCTTGTTGGCCAGCGTATTCGCCGTACCGCGGGCGATGTCGGCAGCCACGTTCAGTTGATACCGACTCACCCTTTGACCCAAGCCGTAGTTCTCCACGGCACGCAGAACTTCGTTCATGGCAAGAACCCACTCGTCCACTTCCGGGCCGTAGTCCGTCTGAACAAGGTTGATCAACGGCAGAAGCCGATGGGCCAAGCGAGCCACCACCAGGGCAATGGCTCGCCGATCCATCGACTTCAAACGTCCTTCAATCTCCACTGGCGTCATACATCTTCCTGATGCCGGCGGTCGTTCTGCGGGACTGGGCCGATGCGACCAGCACGCATCGGTGGGGCAGCCGCCAATAGTCGAACCTCGTTGCCGTTCGGATCGGTACAGCGGAACTCGCAGAGTTCCGGCGATGCACCAAGCCGACCAAGGATGCTCACTTCCATGCTGAGCCTCGTTTCGAGTTCAGCAATCTCCTTGCGCTTGCGGTTCAGCACGAAGTAGGCCACATCGGGGTGAACCGCGATGGACACGTTCGTACCCGGTGGGCAGCGGTGTGCTG
Source organism: Gemmatales bacterium (assembly GCA_038230995.1). Lineage (GTDB taxonomy): Bacteria > Planctomycetota > Planctomycetia > Gemmatales > Gemmataceae > JALHQU01. The sequence continues at coordinate 10,539 of JBBRME010000053.1, read as the reverse complement.
AGAGTTGCAGCTGTCGCATCACTTCAATCGCCATCGTCTCGTTTGTTTTCACGAAGCCAGTGCCCGAGCAATGGCTGCAATCGTTGAACACGCGTTTCTTCAGCGACGGTTGCATCCGCTGGCGAGTCATCTCGATCAGCCCGAACTCGCTGATACGCAGAATCTTGGTGCGGGCACGATCGCGACGCAGCGCGTTCCGTAGTGTTTCTTCCACCTGTCGGCGGTGGTTTTCGCTTCGCATGTCGATGAAGTCGTTGACGATCACGCCGCCGAGATCTCGCAGTCGAAGTTGACGTGCGATTTCCTTCGCGGCCCGTTGGTTCATCTGGAAAGCAGTTTCTTCCAGGTGACCCTCCGCACGGAAGTTGCCAGTGTTCACGTCGATAGATACCAGCGCTTCGGTCTGCTCGATGATGATGCTACCACCACCCTGCATGTCGAGTCGCTTGTGGTTAATCTTGGCTATCTCATCTTCGATGCGGTAGCGGTGGAACAGTGGTTCCGTGTCGCCGTAGTAGCGGATGCGACCGGCGTACTTCGGCATGACGATCTGCAAGAACTCGCTGGCATGCGCGAACGCCTTTTCTTCATCCACGAAGATCGTGTCGATGTCACCCGTAAAGATGTCGCGGATGGTTCTCGTGATCATGTCCGATTCACGATACACCTCAACCGGGCCTGCACGCTTAATGCGGCGAACCACGACCTGCCAGAGTCGCAACAGGTAGGTGAGGTCGTTCCGCAGCTCGGTTTCGTCACGATCCACCGCTGCGGTGCGGACGATGAAGCCCACACCCTTCGGCGGATTCAGGTCGTTCATAATGTCGCGCAGACGGTGCCGGGCGTCGCGATCTTCGATCTTCTTGGACACACCCACTCGGTTCAAACTCGGCATCAGCACGAGGTAACGACCAGCAATACTGATGAACGTGCTGAGGGCCGGGCCTTTGGTGCCCATGCCTTCCTTGATCACCTGAACAATGATTTCCTGACCACGCTTGAAGATGTCCTGAATCTTCGGGATGGGCAATCCCTTGTGTCGCGTATGGCTCTTGTTCTGCATTCCGCCTGGGCCTGCCGGGCCACTTGGGCCGCTTGGGCCACCCTCGCGGCGCGGGCCACGATCTCCACCACTTCCCTCGCGGCGCGGCCCGCGATCACCACCTTCACGCCGTGGCCCACGATCACCACCGCCACCACCTTCGCGGCGTGGGCCGCGATCACCACCACCGCCACCGCCGCCGCGTGGGCCACGATCACCGCCGCGACCACCACGATTGTCACCACGACCTCGTCCGTCCGTCTTGCTGTCGCGGAAGCGTCGCTCAGCCGCTGCATCAAGTTCCGCTAGGTCTGCATCGGTAAACTCTTCTGTCTTCTTCGACATGGGTGGAAGATCCATGGGATCTTCCGAGTCGTCGAACGACTGCGAACCGTTTTCGTCATCCTCGGATGGTTCCGGTGCGAAACGGTCGTTCGGTGCATCGATATCAAAGCCGCCTGCATCTTCCGTGAAGAACGGCTGAATCTCCGGCTCGTCATCTTCTTCGGATCGACGTTCAGTTGAATCGAGTGGTCTACTGTCGTCGGATTTCTTCTTGGCTGGCTTCTTTGGTTTCGGCTTGGCTTTGTCGTCGGGCTTTTTTGTACCTTTGGCTGTCTTCGGCTTCTTGACTGCTCCTGCCGTTTTCTTCTTCTTCTTGTCTGTGGCTTCGTCACCATCATCACTTGATTCGTTAGACTCGGCTTCGGTCAGATCCACCATCGAATCGTTGCTGTCGTCGTCGAGATCCAAACCACCACCGAAGCCACCGTCGTCGTCGTCATCTGCGTCCTCTGATTCCTCCCGGCTCACCACGGGGGCTGGTGGTGCTGGTGCAGGCCGCCGCACGGGTGCCGGCGGCACGTTCGTTACCTCGATGGGCATCCGACGGATTGGCGGTTGCTGTGGGGCATCGATCGCATCCAATCCTTCCAAGAAGCCTTCGATTTCTTCGACTTCCTCGGCCACATCTTGGCCAAAGGCATCAGCAATCGTGGTGCCTTCCGGAGCTTCTTCTTGTGGCAAGAAGGTTGACATCACTTCGCGCTGTTGGCCTTCGTCCTCAGCAACCAACGGTCCACGACGTTGGCCACGATCGCCTTGCTCGCGGCGAGGGCCACGGTCGCGTCGTGGGCCACGGTTGCCGCCACTGTCATTGCCAAGGTCGTCCAGTTCTGCTTGAAGTTCCTTGGGTAGCAGGTGCTTGTAGTACATCGGATCAACGTCGGTCACATGCAGAAAGCCGTTCCGTCCGATGCCGAAGTCCACGAAAGCAGCCTGAATGCCTGCCTCGATGTTGACGATCTTGCCCTTGTAGATGTTGCCGACGTAGCTCTCTTGACTGGCTCGTTCAACGTAGAGTTCTTCAAGCTGGCCATCTTCAACGATGGCAATGCGACACTCCTCCGGTTGGAGGACGTTGATCAACATTTCCTTTTTCATGAATCGTTCCTTCGAGAGTCGGGCGCGGGAAAATCCTCGCGCTGTGTGTTACTCGACCACCGGCCCGTTGGGCGACAAGCCCCATTCGGGGTCATTCGGTCGGTCGTCCTCGGCGGACATCGCCGGGGTAGACGCCAAGGGAGCCGTTTCGGGTGCCGCCGTAGGCGGGGCATCCAATTCGCTCGCTGGTGTTTCGTCATGAACCTGCAATTCGCTGCGTTCCAGGATCGCCCCGGCGTCGAGCAAGTCGAAGAGGTTCAGTGTGCGTAGTAGTTCGTCGGCCCTGGCACTGCCACTTTGCGTGACCCAGAGATCGAGTGACAGTGTCTTGTCCGTGATTTCAAGGTGCCGAAGGTACGGCTTGATATTGAGCCGACGTGGTTTGGGTTTCACACGACTGACCCAGACTTGATCCTGAGCAAGCACTTCAGCAATTCGTTGATTTGCTGTTTCAACTCGCTCTGCTGGTATTGGCAGGGTGTACACAACACGGCGAGGCATCGCACAGGTTTTCATCGGCACAACTTGAACGGATTCAAAGTCAAACCCCGGAGGGCTATGTGCCTGCAAACGATTCAAAACGTCCTGGTCATCGAGTACTTCCGTCACTTCAATTTCGACGATTTCCTGTCGGCCTTCGGCACCCAGTGGTAGCGACAACGCGAAGATCATGCGTGGCTGTGGGTGAAAGCCAGCACTCATTTTGAAGGGAACTTCGGCACGGCGGGCGGTGCGCTCCAAACAGCGAGCCAAATCGAGATGACTGAGCAAACGGAGCGGGCCGGTCTTGCGAAAACGGAAACGGAACTTGTCGCCTTGCATGAAGCATCAACTTTAAATGTTGCCAGTTACCGGCTGAACTGCCACGGGAGGGGCCACGTTGCCACCTCGCGTCGCGGTTAGTCCACGGTATCAGGCATAATTCTTCTCAAGTTGTCGCGCAGGTAACGCGACACTTCGCTCGCAGTCTCCATTTGGAGACATTCACGCGCTACGCTTTTACATTCGTTCACAGTGAGGGCACGCACCACTCGTTTAATCTCGGGAATCTTTCGTGGGGTCGCACTCAATTGTCGCACGCCTAAACCTATCAATAACGGCGTGTACAACGGCTCACCACTCATCTCCCCACACACATTCACATCAATACCGGCCACATGCCCGGCTCGAGCTACCATCTCCATCAACCGCAGAACTGAAGGATCCGCGGCACTGTATAAGTCGGCGACGTTCTCGTTGTTACGATCGGCCGCCAGAGTGTATTGAACCAAGTCGTTCGTGCCGATGCTGAAGAAGTTGACCAAGGTGGCCAGCTTGTCCGACATCAATGCCGCCGACGGTACTTCAATCATGGTACCGAGTGGGATGTTCGGCTTGTAGGGTATTTTTGCTTCGTCTAAGTCTTCTTGTACTTCGCGCAGGTAGCTCAAGCACTGCCGGAGTTCCAGAATCGTTGAAATCATCGGGAACATGATGCGGGCTTGGCCATAGACGCTGGCCCGCAAGATGGCACGTAGTTGAGTCTTAAACAAAGGCAGATTTCGCAAACAAAGCCGGATGCTGCGGAGGCCGAGGAATGGGTTCTTCTCGTGAGTCGGCCCCATGCTGGCGGGGTGGTACTTGTCGCCACCAAGGTCGAGCGTACGGATCACCACCGGCCGATCTTCACCCATTTCCTGAAGGACACGCTTGTACGCTTCGTAGTGTTCTTCTTCCGTCGGATCGCTGCTTTTTTGAACGTAGAGAAACTCCGTGCGATAAAGCCCGACTCCCTCGGCACCTTTATCAATGCATTGTTTTACTTCGCTTGGGAACTCAATGTTGCCTAGCAAGGCCACGTGCACGCCATCTTTGGTTTCGGCACGGGCATGTCTGGAAAACACCAGGTGTTCGCCACTGGGGGTGAGCTGAGCAGCACGCAGTTTTTTGTAGCGGGCGAGTGTTGGCTCATCGGGGTCGAGGATGACCAAGCCAGTGTTGCCATCGATGATGACGATGTCGCCGCCGGACACTTCCGTCAGGAATCGCCCCACACCCACGACAGCGGGTAGGTCGAGTGCATTCGCCAGAATTGCCGTGTGGCTGGTGGCGCCGCCGGTTTCGGTAGCTAAACCCAGAACTACGTCTGCATCAAACTCAGCGGTCTCGTTTGGGGTGAGGTCGTTAGCCAACACCACCACCGGGTCGGTCGAACTTTTGTTAAGCGGTTCACGCTCCTGCCCGTTCAAAATGAGCAGGAGTTCGCGTTCAAAGTCGATGTAATCGCCACGCATCCGCGCGGCTTGAGGCAAGTTCGCTGCGGAGTCGAGCTTTTTAAGAATCTCGCGGACATGGCGGCTGACGGCGTATTCGGCGGAGTAGGAATCCGCACGGATCAAGGTGATGATGCCGTTGATGAGCTTGCGATCTTCGAAGAACCCGCCTTTGGCCTCGAAGATGGCCCCGATGTCACGCCCAAACTTTGCGGCAATATCTTTCTGTTTGTCTTCTGCATGCGTGCGAGCTTCGAACACGGCAGTGCTTAACCGTCCGACTTCCGCCTCGATCATGTTCGATGCAACGGATTTCGTCTTGATCCAGACGCCTTCGTTGTCCAGCACTAAAGCTGGGCCAATGGCGATCCCCGGACAGACAGCAATCCCACGACGAATTTCCATAACGGTTGATGCGACTCTTAGTGTTTTTCGACGTTACGCAGCGTTTGGTTGGGACAGTATCTTTTCAAACAGGTCGAGCCAGTGCTCAGCTTCCGGGCCATCCGCTTCGAGAATCAACTCGGAGCCGGGCATCACCATGAGCATCATCAATTCTGATGGGCTCGTTCCATCGGCAGTCAGTTCACCATGGCGGAGCGTGATCGTACCGCTCCACTGCCGGGCACACTTCGCGAGTTCCGCAGCAGGGCGCATGTGCAGCCCGTAAGGCTCATGCCCCATTTTGACGACTCGACGATGTGCCATTGCACTCAACACGCAAGACCCCCGGTTACGATCCACCTAACAACGCCCATATTTCGTCGCTGCTTGTGCTGACTTTCACTTTCGCCAGTGTTTGGTCGTCTTTAAACGTTTGAACCACGCAGTCCAGTGCTCGCAGGTGCAAACCCGGTTGATCCTGCGGCGAAATCATGAGCACCAGCAGGTACACAGGTTCGCCGTCAATGGCATCGAATGGGATACCGACGGGCAGGTGCGTAACCGCGAGTACGCCAGCGAGTTGGGCTACCGAAGAATGGCGAGAGTGCGGAATCGCAATGCCCCGACCAATCCCCGTGGAACCGAGTTGCTCACGACGCATCACGGCGGCTAACACATCGCCGGTGTGTGCCGATTCAAACGCACCCGTCTGCTGTAAGGCTTGAACAAGTTCGATGATCGCGTCGTCCCGCGTTGTCGCGGTGAGACGCGGCACGATAGCTGTTTTCTTCACAAACTCCGTAATCTTCATTCCAAACTCCGAGGGCTACGAAGCAGAACAGTTGAGCACAACGGCTTAGGGTCGTTTGCCTTCTTCGCCAGCGTGCGAGGGGTTGTGGCGATGATCTTGAATCTTTTCCTTGTAGTGCTTGATCTGCACCTTCACTTTGTCGATGGCGGAAATCACCACCTGCATCAGATCTTCGCCAGTCGCAACGCCCACGAAGTCGTGCTTGTGTTCGCTGTCCACCAGCACTTCAACGGTACGTTGATGCTTATGATCCTCAGCGAGATCGACTGTCACTGTGATGAACGTGATCCGTTCAAAATAGTGAAGCAGTTTCTCAGCCTTGGCGGTGATTTCGGTTTGATGAGCTTCGCTCAAATGCCCGTGGCGGGCGGAGACTCTTACTTGCACGAGAACCTACCGATCTCTGAAGTTTCGTCGGCGTGAGAGTGCCGACCGTTCAACTGCATTGTATTCAACTGTTCGTGGTTGGGGGACTCTGCACTCGTGGAGTTTTCTTGCCAAACTGTCGGAAGCCCCGGAACATTTGTCGCATGCCTTGCAAGGTGGCCCGCCATGTTCGGCTATGTCGGGTCATCAGCATTCCGGTGGTAATGTCGTCACCAGCGGCATCCGCATCGAGCGTGGTATCGATGTGTGGGCGGAATCGTCCGGCTCGCGTGGCAAGCACCTGTGGCCGCGTGAAGGCCAACAATCCTTGGGTACCTTGTGTTGCCCCCCAACCACTGGCCCCAGCGGCCGGGAACGGCGTCGCCGGGTGTGCCGTGGGCACGATGACGTCATTAAAGGTCACCGTTCCAACGCCCATGCTGCGTGCCCAAGTTTCATGACTCTGCGGCTGCTTTGTAAACACGGCCACCGTCAAGCGGTGCGGGCTTTCGTCAAAAATCTTGGTAGCTTCATCGAGTGTTTTGAAGGATCGAACGGCGAGCGTTGGGTTGAAACTTGCTTCGTTCATTGCCTGGTCGAAGAGCACGTTGGTGGGATAGGTTTCGCCATAAGCCCCCTGCACGACTCGCAACTCTGCACAAAACGAAGCGTAAACGACATGATCAACGAACACTCGCCGGGTGGCCATACAGGTACGCCCACGGTTCAGAGTTGATCCGTACCAGGCACTGCGGGCGGCCAGTTTCACATCCGCATCGGCCAACACGAACAATGCATCGTTCCCGGATAATTCCAACACACTGGGGATCAATCGTTCACCAAGTCGCGACGCAATCTTTCGACCCACGGTTTCCGAACCGGTGAAGTGCACAAAGTCGATATCGGCTTCGATCAACTCGGCCCCGGCTTCTCTCGATGCCGGGACGACCTGAAAGATGCTTTCCGAGAATCCTGCATCGCGTAAAAGTGTCGTCCACACGGCCGCAAAGTTCGGCGTTCGCTCACTCGGCTTCCAGATGACCGCGTTGCCAGCAACCAAGGCCTGCACCATCGGTACAGCATTCAAAAACAACGGATAGTTCCACGTGCCCAGCACACCCGCGATGCCAAACGGTTGGCGGAAGACACGTGCGTTCACGCCCATGAGCCAGCCAGGTGTGCCCCTAGCGGTTCTCGGTTGCAGGATTCGCTCAGCGTTTTTTTCGAGAAACTGCAACGCCGCTGCCGTGGGCAGTAGTTCATTCGACGTCACTTCCCCAGCGGAGCGTTGAACATCCTGGGCAATACTGTCGCAAAGCTCTGTCCGTCGCTCAACAAGCAGATAACGCAATTCGCGAGTGGGACGCAAGCGTTGGCGAATCGATCGACTTTGCCAATCGTATAATCCCTGGCGAAGATTCGTAATCGTCTCAGCGTTCATGCAACCACCACCATCGAGCACTTGCCCGATATGCTAGAATGATCTTCCGAGAACATTCCTGAATTACCAGCAACAATGCCACAAGACACGACAACGACTGAAGCTCAATCCCTCTATGAACGAGGGCACGACAAGTTTACCCAAGGCGACTTCCGTGAAGCGGTCGAATGCTTCACACGGGCAATAAAACTGCGGCCAACGATTGCTGCCGGGTACATGTACCGTGCCATGGCACAACTCGAACTTGGCAACCGTATCGATGCCTTGAACGACCTGGACACGGCCATTCGCTTAAAACCCGACGACCCGATGCTGTATTCCGAGCGTGCACGAGTGTTGTTCCGCCAACAGGCCTATGCGAACGCTATTGCCGATTGCGACCGTGCTCTGAAACTCGACCCAGGTTTGGCCCCGTTGTACAGCCTGCGTGGGGATTGTCACGCCGCGTTTGGCGATACCAATCGTGCATTTTCGGACTTTGCCAAGGCCATCGAGACAGACCCCGATCATGCTGCAAACTATCGTCTTTCGCGTGCGGATTTGTACCTCGAACTGGAAGACTATGACTCGGCGATGGACGACGCACAAGCCGCGATCAACGCCGATGAAAAGAACGCACAAGCCTACCAAACCCGTGGCTTGATCCACCGGGCGATGAACAACAACACAGCTTCGGAAGCGGACTTTACCAAAACACTCGAACTCGACCCGAAGCGGATACTCTCGCGGCTGACACGTGCAATGGTACGCATGTCGGCAGGCAAGTACGCCCTCGCCGAGGCCGACTGCGACGCGGTGCTGAACGATTCACCCACGATGGCAAAAGCCCTCGAGCTGCGTGGTATCTGCCGCAAGAACCTAAAGGACTACTCCGGCAGCTTGGCCGACTACAACGAAGCCATTCGGTTAAACCCGGATTCGCCGATGGCCTACAACCTGCGCGGCGGGCTGCACTACCAACAGCACAAATACAATCGGGCGATTCAAGATCACATTGCGGCGCTGCAACGTGACCCGACGGATGCGGGCACGTTCAATCAGCTTGCATGGATCTGGGCCACGGCTCCCGATCCGGACGTTCGCAATGGCGAGCGTGCTGTGGAGTGCAGCACACGTGCCTGCGAATTAGCCGAGTGGCAGGAAGCGAGCTACCTTGACACGCTGGCCGCTGCTTGTGCGGAACAGGGAGACTACGACGATGCCATTAAATGGATGGAGAAAGCTATCACGCTGATACCGGACGATCAGCACGACGACTACGAATCTCGATTGAACATCTATCGAGATGGCAAACCGCACCGGGCCAAGCCATCGGTGGAGTGACTACAGCACGGCCTCGATCATTTCGACTTCGGGAACGTGCTTCCTTAACTCCTGCTCTAAACCCATGATGATGACGGAAATTGATGCCGGGCAACTGGCACACGCCCCGCTGAGCCGAAGCGATGCGATGCCGTCAGCCACAGCCACCACATCGATGTCTTCGCCTACTAACCCCATCGACGGGGCTGCATATTGGCGGATGGCCGCCTCCACTCGTTCGTGCAGTGTGCTCATAACGCTACTATAGCTTCATGACTTCTTCGTGGAACCAAAGCAACGATAGAGCTGTCGATCTTGGTATCCTGTCAATGATCTCTTCTCTCCGGAGTTCCCCGATGAAGTTGGCTTTCATCATCGTTGTTTTCAGCTTGGCTCCACTCTGCTTTGCTCAAGAAAAACCGAAAGAAGATCCGTCAAACGAGGTCTTCAAGCCCGGCAAAGTCCACATCATCAAGATCACGATTGACAAAGAACCCCTCAAAGAGTTCCTCAAAGATCAGCGGAAGTACAACAAGTTTCAGGTTGAGATCAACGATACAAAGTTCGTCGATGTGGGCATTCACGTGAAAGGGGCTGCCGGGTCGAGCCGCGATTGGCACGATAAACCTGCACTCACGGTGAACCTCGATAAGTTCAAGGACAAGCAAATCTGGAAAGGCTTGGACAAGTTCCATCTGAACAACTCAGTGCAAGACGGCACCTACATGAACGAGATCCTCTGTTCGGAATTCGCAGCAAAGATGGGGCTACCCACGGCACGAGCAACCCACGCGATTGTCGAACTCAACGGTCGCAAGGTCGGGCTCTACGTGCTGAAAGAAGGTTACAACAGCAAGTTTGTGGATCGCAACTTCCCCAAAGAAACCGGTGGCAACCTCTATGACGGTGGCTTCCTTCAAGACATCGACGCGAACCTGAAACTCGACAATGGACCCGGCGATGATCGCAAGGGCCTCAAGGCCATCGTGAAAGCCTGCAACGAAGGCGATGCCAAGAAGAAGTACGAGAACCTTGAGAAGCTCGTGAACGTCGATCAATTCGTGAAGATGTATGCCTTGCAGATGGTGGCGACGGACTGGGACGGTTATTGCCGAAACCGCAATAACTACCGGCTCTATCTGCCCCCCAACAACGGCAAAGCCACGTTCATACCACACGGTATGGATCAGATGTTCCAGAACCCGCAGGACGCTCTTTTCCATGGGGCCGGTGGCATGGTCTGGCGGGTCATCTCCGAGAACCCCGATGGTAAGAAGAAAGCTATCGCAGCGATCAAGGAACTCTATGAGAAGCACTTTGTGCTGGAGACCTTGAACAAGCGAATTGACGAGTCGGTGAAACCGGCCATCGAAGCACTCAAAGCCACTGGCGATAAGAATACCCCAGCTTGGCTGGAGAATGAGATCAAGGCTTACAAGGATCGCCTCAAGCAACGCTCCGAGTTCATCAAGAAGGAACTGCCAAAGCTGAAGTAGTG
>JBBRME010000052.1:0-23834 GCA_038230995.1 Gemmatales bacterium | reverse complement strand
TACCTTCAAAGTCTCAGTGCCTTCTTCGGTCGTACCGCTTGGCTTGCCGAGTTTCACGTTGTCGGCAGACTTTGCATCTGCTTCAACCGTTTTGGTAAAGTCGCGGACAACGGGTGGGTTCTTCACTTTGGCATTGGGCTGTGCCGTTTCGTTCTCAACGGAAAGGCTGTCGCCACCGAGCGTTTTGAGGGTATACCACATCTTGGTTTCGGTCTTTGTTTCGCCCGCTTCCGTTGTCGACAGGACCGTGACATACGTTCCCTCTTTGAATTTTGACCAGTTCTTGAAGTCTGGGTTATCAACCTTGGTCAGCTCGGCTTTGTCTTCCGCATGAACGCAGAAGGAAGTGATGAGCGTGGCTGCTGCCATAAGGCAGGTAATGCGAGTGAACATCATGTGAAAGAACCTACTACAGGGGAGAGGATGAAGCGTAACCGGTTCCGCAACAGGAACCGGGAGGGTAGAACTTGCTACTTCTTGATGAACTCGACGAGTTCCATCGTGCTGTTGAAAGTGCTGGTCTTGGTGACCATCTTGACAATGGAACCGGGTACATCGTCGCTGATCCACGATTGGCCATCGACTTCCATTCCACTGGCCTTCGACTTGTACTTGAACCACTTGGTCTTGACGTCGTCTTTACCCACCTTGAGTGTGTCGGTGCCTTCTTCGGTCGTGCCTTCGGGCTTGGCGGCTTTGATGGCATCTGCAGCTTTGTCATCCACTTCAATCGTCTTTGCCACATCGCGCTTTGTCGCTGGGGCTTTGAATTCCATGCCGTTCAGGTTGGTGATCACTTCGGTTTCGAGCACCAGCTTGTCGGCCCCGACTTCTTTGAGTGTTGTGATTACGGTGCTTTCGGTCTTCATCTTGTTGAACTCGTTCACCATCTTGAGCTTCGTCATCGAGTCGGATTTGTACTTGCTCCATTGCACATATTCAGGATTGTCGATCTTCTTCTTGTCGGCCATAGCGACCGCCCCGCTGAAAACGACCAGTGCTGCGGTGCAAATCATCCGTGCCAGAACCATGTTGAACTCCTGTCCTGAGAGAGAAAGATAGGCACGGGGAAGGTTATGTGAGCGCAGGAGATTTTCAACTTGGCTTGCTGACGTGCTTTAGCAAGTCCGCACTGGAGTTGACGATCCTTTTCCGGCGCGTTTTTGCCGGGCCGGCAGCCTCGGCTTGTTTGCGTTGCAAGTCTTCCAGATTGGCTGAGCAGAACGAGCAACCGATCTCGTTCATGTGGAAACCAATGTACTCCAGCAGGTCGTCGTCTAGGGCTTGCAGCAGAAATCCACCCAGTTGATCGCGTGTCGGGCAGGATAAGTGATTGCGACGCCAAATGGCCCCAATCGAGTGCTCGCCGCGGTCTTCCTCGAACCTTACAAGTTCGAAGAGTTCACGCAGTATCGGATCTGTTCGTAGCTGCTTCTCGACCTCAGCGGCTTGTTCGTCCGGCAAGGTGTCGTGTAGGAACGCCCGCAGCGTTTCTTTGGTAATCGTGACCATGCAAAACATCTTACAACATGTCGCATGACCAAGCGAACAGTTCGGCTTGCGATACGAAAACACTAAGAATTTGGCCGATCCGAACAATTGGCCCCTTGCCCACAAGCTCATTCTCGACCATGATCTTCAACAGCACCCTTGTCTCTATGCCCGGCAGACATGCTCACACGCGGATTTTTGGTCGTGTACAATCGAAGTAGCGCCCGGCGTTTTGAAGCCGTTCTGTTCCCGTCTGTTTGCATCAACCCACTCTTTCAATCCGAAGACCCCAGTGAGCCCCGTTCTGGGGAAGGATGACTACGATGGCTAAAGACTACACCGACATCCTGATCAAAAAGAAGATCCTCAGCGCTGAACAACTGAGCGAAGCACGCGACCTTGCGATGCGGACAGGGATCAAGCTGCAAGATTCGCTCATCCGATCGAACTATGCCAGTCCAGGCGAGGTGATGGAAGCCTTGGCTGAGCACCATGGTTTGCAATACGTGGACTTATCGACTGCGGAAATTGCAAAATCAGTCATTGAACTCATGCCCGAATCGGTTGCCCGGGAACATGTGGTGGTGCCCTACGAACTCGAAGGGCAAACACTGAAGGTGGTGACGAGCGACCCCACCAATTACGAAACGATGCAGAAGCTGCAATTCATTCTCAATAAGGACATACAACCAGTGCTGGCGGTGGCTGAGCAGATTCAGGAAGCGATTAACAAGAACTACGGCCAAAGCGAAACCGAGTCGATGGACTCGATGATTAACGAGTTCACCGGCACGCAGATCGACGGTACACAGATCGAACAATCAGCGAACATCTCGGATGCCAACCCTGAAGCGCCAGTCGTGAAACTGGTGAATTTGATTATTCAGGAAGCTGTGAGCCTGCGGGCGTCGGACATTCACATTGAGCCGTTCGTGGATCGGGTGCGTATTCGTTACCGGATCGACGGCATGCTGGTTGAGCGTGATGCAGTGCCTCGACGGTTGCTCACAAACATGACTGCCCGCATCAAGGTCATGGGTAGCATCGACATTACGGAGAAGCGACGCCCGCAAGATGGTCGGATCAAGATTCAAATCCAAGGAAAACACTATGACATGCGAGTGAGCATGTTGCCGACAGTTCACGGTCAAGCGACGGTGATGCGGATCTTGGATCGTGGCAATATTTCAGTCAGCGTGCGAGACTTGGGATTCAGCGAAGATGACTACGCAAGATTCCAACAGATCATCAAGCGACCGAACGGGATCTTCCTCGTCACCGGACCAACTGGGTCTGGTAAGACGACGACTCTCTATGCTGCAATGAACGAACTCAATCGGCCCGACCGAAAGATCATCACTGCTGAGGAACCGGTGGAGTACTACCTGCCTGGTATCAATCAAGTCGAAGTGAAGCACCAGATTGGGTTGGACTTTGCTCGTGTGATTCGGGCCATGCTTCGTCAAGCACCGAACATCATCCTTGTCGGGGAAATTCGAGATAAAGAGACAGCTGAGATCGCAGTGCAAGCTTCTCTGACCGGACACTTGGTTTTCAGTACACTACACACCAACGACGCGCCTTCAGCTGTGACACGGATGATCGACATTGGTGTCGCCCCGTTTCTCATCGCAAGCTCGGTGATCGCCATTATGGGCCAACGCCTCGTGCGTGTGAACTGTGTGAAATGTCGAGAACCGTTCACCCCGGACGAATCACAAATCCGTGCCTGTGGCGTCACTCCGGAGATGCTCAGCCGGGCAACATTTATGAAGGGTCGAGGATGTTCGCACTGCCGACAATCGGGCTACCGCGGCCGACAAGCTGCCTTCGAATTGATGCGAATGACATCACAATTGCGAGAATTGACCTTTGCCCAAGCACCCGCACAAGAGCTTCGCCGAAAGGCCCGAGCTGGGGGGATGAAGACTCTGCGGGAAGACGCCATCTACAAAGCCTGCAAGGGCAGTACAACACTTGATGAAGTGTTGGTCAACTGCCACAGCGTGGAAGATGCAGTTGGTAGTAACTCATAATAAGACAATCATGATTGACTTATTGAGTTGTCAGTCGACAATCTGACGTGTTACGGGTCGTGGTTGAGCTTACTGATAAAATTTTGGTTTTTCTCCGTCATCGGGGAACAATGCGGCAGCAACCGCTCCGCAACGAATGGTTCTAACCGTGGGGGTGTAGCGTGTCCTCAGTCGCTATGGAGAAGTTGCTCTCCACCGTCATTCAGATAAAAGCAAGTGACTTACACATCAGTGTTGGCCAGCCGCCAGTTGTGCGAGCTGGCGGACGAATGCGTAAGCTCGATGCCAAAGTTCTGACTCCAGATGACACATCGGGCTTGATGAAGTCCATCACACCGGATCGTTGTCAGCAAGAATTGCAGCAAAAGGGCGGGGCCGACTTCGCAATTGAATACGTCGATGGCTATCGGTTCCGGGTTGCAGTGTTCAAACAGCGTGGCACCATTGGCATGGTGCTACGCCGCATTCCGTTCCAGTTCCTGACCTTTGAACAATTGAGGATGCCCGAGGCGGTTCGATCGCTCATTGTTCGTCCGCGTGGATTGCTTCTGGTAACCGGGCCAACTGGCTCAGGAAAAACGACGAGCCTGGCGTCGATGATTAACTTCATCAACGACAACTACGACCGGCACATCATTACTCTCGAAGACCCTATTGAGTACTTCCACAAGCACAAGAAGTGTACAGTCAACCAGCGTGAAATCGGTGTAGACGTTCATGACTTTAAGGAAGGGATTCGCCGGGCTTTGCGAATGGACCCCGACGTGATCCTCGTCGGCGAAATGCGTGACTTGGAAACTATCCACGCCGCCATCGAAGCCGCCGAAACCGGTCACGTGGTGTTTGGTACGCTCCACACGTCAGGTGCCGCATCGACGATCAACCGGATCATCGACGTGTTCCCGAAAGATCAACAGGATCAAGTGCGAACGCAGTTGAGTACAGCCCTCATGGGTGTGTTGAGTCAAGCCCTGTTGCCCAAAATTCCTGATAGCGTCATCGCTGCCTACGAGATGATGGTGGTGACTCCTGCCATCGCTAACCTTGTGCGGGAAAACAAGGTCTACCGGATCGACAGCTCGATCCAGACAGGGCGAAAAGAAGGTATGTTCTTGCTGGACGAATCGCTTTACAGGTTGTGGAAAGACGGCATGTGCGCGAAGGAAGAAGTTCTTCTCAAATCGGCCAAGCCGAACGAACTTGCTGCCAAAATCGCTGCTGCCGAGCGAGGTGGAGACGACGACGACGAGGATGAAGAAGAGGACGACGAAGACGATGATGATGACGACGATGAAGAAGAGGTTCGCCGCCCAAAGCGGAGGTAGCTAGCCGCAAACGTGCTCTACTGCTGAATTCTTGAAGAGCACTGTTGGCAGTAACACTCGTTGTTTGTCCCCTGTCCTCAGATCCCATCAGCTATGGCCACACCGACTCCGAATGATCCGAAAAAGCCAACGCCACCGGCGGCTGGTGCCACCCCAAAGCCAGGGGCCACTCCGCCGAAGCCTGGAGCAGTTGGACCACCTCAGCCGATCAAGCCGAGCGTGCCAGTGGGTGCCAAACCACCAGCTCCTAAGCCAGTGCCGAAGCCCGTGCAAAAACCGAAGCACACGCATGTCGATAGCGGGAGCCGACAACTCGGCCAAAAGCTCGTTGACCTTGGGTACCTGGATGATGCTCAACTCGACAGCATTTATGAAGATATGCGGACGAGTGAGTCCAAGCTCGGTGATATGGCAGTCACGCGAGGTTTGCTGAATGATGATCAATTGCTGCAAGCCACGGCCGAAGTCCATGGCATGCGGGTGTCGTCGCTCGAAGACGCCAAGCCAACACCCGAGTCGATCAAGATTGTTCCGCAGAATATGTCAGAGCTGTACAAGCTCGTACCACTGAGTTTCGAGAACGACACGCTCACTGTGGCGATGTCTGATCCGAACAACCTCCAAGCCATCGACGATATCAAAAACTTCCTAAGCATCCCTAACGTGGTTGCAGTGCTGGCACCTGCAAGTGCGGTCGAAGCTTTGATGAAGAAAGCCTACGGTGGCCCGGGTGCAGAAGAATCACTGGGTACGCTGATCCTGGAATTGGAGAAGAACGAAAAGATCGGCAAGAGTTCGATGAAGCGGGAAACCAGCATCGACTTGGACGACCTTCAGGAAATGGCCAACTCCGCGCCCGTACGCAAGCTCATCAACATGGTGATGCTCATGGCCATTCGGGATAAAGCGTCGGACATTCACTTCGAACCGTTTGAAGACGAATACAAGATGCGCTACAAGTGCGATGGTGTGCTCCTGGAGATGGTTCCACCGCCCCGTCACTTGGCGAACGCTATTAGCAGCCGCATCAAGGTTATGTCGAACCTTGACATTGCCGAACGCCGGCTTCCCCAAGACGGACGGATCGAACTGACCATCGGCGGCAACCGGGTGGACATGCGGGTGAGCGTGCTGCCCACCATGTTCGGCGAAAGTGTCGTTATCCGGGTGCTCGACAAAGGCAACGTCGGCCTGAGTCTCGATAAAATCGGGATGCCTGCCGACGTGCTGACGGGCTTCCGCAACGTCATCAAAAAACCCAACGGCATTGTGCTGGTAACGGGGCCAACCGGCTCCGGTAAAACGACGACGCTCTACTCGGCTCTCACCGAGTTGAACGACATCGACACCAAAATCATCACCACCGAAGACCCAGTTGAATATGAAATCGACGGCATCGTGCAGTGCCCGATCAACCACGAAATTGACCTGACCTTCGCCAAGGCACTCCGTGCTATTTTGCGACAAGACCCGGACATCTGCCTCATTGGCGAAATCCGCGACTTGGAGACTGCGCAAATCGCCATTCAAGCCTCGCTCACCGGTCACTTGGTGTTTAGTACCTTGCATACCAACGATGCACCAAGTTCGATTACCCGACTTCGAGATATGGGCGTAGAACCGTTCCTTATCACGGCCTGTTTGGAAGCGATCCAGGCCCAACGGCTAGTTCGCAAAGTCTGTCAGTTCTGTAAGACGAGTTTCGACCCGACCGCTGATCAATGGATGGAATTGAATATGAAAATTGCCGACATGAAAGGCAAGAAGATGTTCTTCGGCGAGGGGTGTGATAAATGCAACAACCTTGGATTCAAAGGTCGAACGGGATTGTATGAACTCATGATGATTAACGACGACATACGCGACATGATCGGCCGTGGTGCCAGCACCGACCAATTGCGAGAGTACAACAAAAAACGAGGTGTCCGCAACCTTCGCGACGACGGAATGCGAAAGCTTTACGAGGGAATGACCACACTCGAGGAGATCGTGCGCGAGACGGTCGTGGATGATTGACCATGCGATTTAGGATGTTGGATTTCAGAGGTGATCACCCAACAAATCCTCCGTTCGGCAACTTCAGTTGGTGCGAACTATCTCGCCGCTTGTCGAGCATGGAGTCAGGCAGAATACCTTGCGAAGCTAGGTGTCGTTGAAGAAGAAGCGGACGAATGTTGTTATTGGATTGAGTTGCTCATCGAATCAGAATTAGTCGAAAAAGACCTGCTTGATGACCTTTACCGCGAGTCCAACGAGATCACAGCCATGATTGTTGCTTCAATTAAAACAGCGAAAACATAATTTCTTGCATTCCGAACACCGCACTCAACAATCCGCACTGGAATAGTTATGCCGACTTATAAGTTCGAGGGGATGGACACTTCGGGAACCGAAGTCAAGGACTCCATTGATGCAGCCAACGAGGAAGAAGCCCAGCAGAAAGTGAAGGCGATGGGCTACTTCGTCACCAAGCTCACGGCCGTGCAAGGCAAGGGCGGTGGTGCCAAGAAAAAGAAGAAGAACGCCAAGAGCCGAAAGACCTTCGCCATCGGTGGGGTGTCGATGAAGATGCTCACCATCTTCACCCGGCAGCTCAGCACGTTGCAGGATGCTGGTCTGCCGGTGTTGCGAAGCCTGCGTATTCTCGAAAAGCAGATGAAGCCGAGCGTGTTGAAGAACGCGCTCATCGACGTGGTCGAGGACGTCGAGTCCGGCATGACCCTGTCCGAATCGATGGGCCGGCACCCCAAGGCGTTCGACCGCTTGTACGTGAACATGGTGCGGGCCGGCGAGGCCGGTGGTGCACTCGAAATCATCTTGAAGCGTTTGGCCGAGTTCAAGGAAAAGAGCCAGAGCCTCAAGAAGAAGATCATCGGTGCGATGGTGTACCCGGCGGTGGTGATTGCCGTGGCCGTGAGCATCTTGATCTTCATCATGGTGGCCATCATCCCGAAGTTCAAAAAGATCTTCGACGAGTTCAACCTGCAACTACCGTGGATGACCAAGACCCTCATTCAAATCAGCAACTGGATGGCCCAGTACTGGTATTGGGTTCCGCTGTTCCCGGTGGGCATGTACCTGCTCATCAAGTTGATTCGCCTGACCAAAACCGGCACGTACATCCTTGACCGTATGATCCTCTGGATACCGGTTGTCGGCACGTTGGTGGAGAAGACCATCGTCGCCCGGACGATGCGAACCCTTGGTACGCTGGTGAGTTCCGGGGTGCCGATCCTGGAAGCCCTCAGCATCGTCCGCGACACCGCCAATAACGCGGTGTTCGAGAAAATGTTCCAGCGGGTGCGGGAGTCGATTCGTGAAGGGGACACCATTGCCGAGCCGTTGAAGAAGGCCCGGCTGGTGGACGACATGGTGGTGAACATGATCGAGGTGGGCGAGGAAACTGGTGACCTCGACACCATGCTCTACAAGGTAGCCGACTTCTACGACGAAGAAGTGGACAACACCGTGAAGGCCCTGATTGCGTTGATGGAACCGATGATGATTGTGTTCCTCGGCGGAGCCATCGGGGCGATTGTGATCTCGTTGTTCCTGCCGCTGATCAAGCTGCTGGAAGGTTTGAGCAAGTAACGCGCCAATATCCCCGGAACAAACCGTTCTGGGGGAAGAATCCAGACTCACATACTGTACTAGCTTGTAGCTAGCACCCACGCGACACCGGCCGAGGAGTACTGAACCATGATCCGCCGATCTTACAGCCAGCCCAGAAGTGCCTTCACTCTGATCGAACTCCTCATCGCCATCGCCATCATCGCATTGCTTGCGGCGCTGTTGCTGCCAGCCATCTCGAAGGTGCGAACCTACGCGAACCGGGCGACAGCCACGAGTGAGATCAACCAACTCGCAGCCGCCTGTACGAAATTCCAAGGCGACTGGGGCTTCTACCCGCCGAGTGTGTTCACGATACCAACGCGCATCGACCAACCTGGATACGTATTACTGAAGTCAAAGTACAACCGATGGAATCCAACATTGATGCCGGACATGGTCACGATTGCTCCGGCTTCGGCGTTGGTCGGTGCTGGTCAAACCCTTGTTGGTGGCCAATCATTGGTGTACTTCATGCAAGGCCCTAATGGAACAGGATGGGCACACGATGGGCCGTATGTACCGAGTTCGACGTCAGCGTTAGGCCCGTACTACAACTTCCAACCGAATCGACTTGTTGCAGGCAACAACATTGGAAACTTCGGATTTAATGCCGCAAGCGCTCCAGTTGCATACTCCTCAGCGTTCTTTTACATGGATCCGTTCGGTAGTCCCTATGGGTACTTCGGCTCCGCAAAAGTAGGTGGAAAGTACAACCCCGCGGAGTCGTTCAGCTGGAACTACTCCACGATGTCGCCACTGTTCGACAGCACAAAGTACGTCAACGAAAAGACGTGCCAGATCATTTGTGCTGGTGAGAATGGTGCTGATGAAAGTCTGCCGGTAGGTAGTAAGGGATTTGGTTCCGGTGGTGCCATGACGCCTGGAACTGGTGATTACGCTTCCAGTGCCCGTGGTGGCGACGACTTCGGTAACTTCAACGGTGGTGCCCCGATGAACCGTCGTGGCGACTAACTCGGCTACCCTGTTTCGTCCCCGATTTTCCAACTGAGAACTTTTCACATGACTCGCTCACTTCAGCAGGCACGACGCGGGTTTACACTTGTCGAAGTGATCGTGGTCATTTCCATCCTTGCGATCATCGTCACCATCGGTGCGGGGGCTTACTTCCTCATTTTGAACGGGCAGAAGCAGGACGCCTCGAAGACAACGACCGCCAAGATCGACGGTCTGTTGCTTCGCAAAGTGAAGATGATCCGTGACAAGATCAAGGATGATGTCAAGGATAGACGGCCAAAGACAGGGATACCTGAACTGCGAGATGCTGGTTACACGGCTGAAGCGGCCGAGGCCATCATGCTTTATGCAAGACTCAAAAACGAATTGCCAATGACGTTTCTTGAAGCAAAAACGGCAACAGCATTCACTCTTGCATCGCTTAACGGTGGGCCTCCTGTCAACATATATTTGGCCCCCCGGTCAGAGTTTACATCACTGCCAGCGACACCCATCACAACATTGACGGACATTCACCGACAATCGGCTGTCTGTTTGCATCGCGCACTTACGCCTCTCGGTCTCGAAGGATTGGAGCAGCAGATTGGTGAGTCGGTAGCAGGTGGCGAGAAGTGTTTCAAGGATTCGGGTGGCAAGCCGATCATCTTTACGAGATTGGCCTTCAACGGTGATCAAGCTGAACTGAATACGAAAAACTATGATCCATACTTCCCGAAGAAACTTCCGAGCGGATCGTACCAAAACCTGATAACAGAAATTGGTGCGGGAAACGCCACATTATTCTGGAATGCCGTCACGCCGTTAAGTGCCACATACACACTGACGACGACGCCAACCGTAGCAGCACCCAATGCGATTCGTGCGTACTGGGGAATTCCGTTTGCGTATCCGGGAGCTGTCAACCATACGGTTTGTGTTATCTCCTGGGGTCAGCGTAATGAAGACTCAATTGACCCACTCGAAGATCCTGCGACACCGGGTGTTCTCACGTACAACCCGATGACACAACAGCCGTGGAATCGACTTTACAACGACGGCAATATCGTTAGCTACCGCCTCCGTGAAGAAGGGGCCAAAGGGGATTGATCCATGCGACTCCATCGACCAAGTCCCTCCCGAGGTGGTTTCACACTTGTGGAAATCCTCGTTGTGTTGGGCATCATGATCGTTCTGATGAGCTTGGCTGTCGTGGTGGCCACCAGTGGCATCATCGACAACCACCGCCTCAGCGCCGGTTCCGACCGCGTCAGCGGTTGGCTGCTCCAGGCTCGGGCCAAGGCTTTCCGCGATCGCCTGCCCCGTGGCATTCGCTTTGTGCCGGACGCCCAAGGGTTTGTGCGTGAAGCTCAGTTCATTGAAGTACCTGAGCCGTATGTGCCGAACCCGACGCAATCAACTGGTGGAATGCAGCTTGTTTTCAGCTACCGCCAGCAAGTTGACATGATGGGTGCGCCAATTGGTCAACCGCTCAAAGAAGCTTACATTTTTGGGGCAGCCGCAGATTTGAACATTGCGATACTGGAGGCCGCATCAGGCGACACTCTGAAGATTGCCTCATTCACGTCGTTGCATCGCATCGCTGGTTTGACGCTGCAGAATCGAAGTATTGTTTGGCAAGGCGCAACAATAGCAGCTCAGTTGATCAAAGTTGATTTTGCTAATTCCGCTTTGCTGCCTGACCTTGGGCCATCCACACTGCAAACACAGACGACTGCTTACTCAGATGCCGACCCACGAAACTTACAATTTCTCACGCCGCATTTTTCATTCCTCCGCCAAGCACGACCTATGCTTGGTGAACAACCCTTGAAGTTCAGCTCGAATACAGCGTTGCAGATTGCATTGCCAAAAGTCAATCCCGCAGCGCCACCAGCGTTCTTCAATGATTCCAGCAATGAGACCTCCGCTTCAGCTTTCAGTCTGATACCTACGATCGATTTCGGGCTTAGTACATCCGGCAATGTTCAGCAGGCAAATTATGATGTACTTTTTTCGCCGACCGGTGAAATTCTGAATGCAGGTGGTTTAGGACGTGTTGTGCTATGGATGCGTAACCCGGATTTCGTTCCAACATCATTTGCTATACGAACAGCACTAACAACACGCGCGGAATATGAAGCGGCTGGTGAGATGGCTCTCATCACCGTGTACTGTAAGACAGGTGCGGTTGCGACGCACCCGGTCGGCATCCCTCCAGTTGCAGGAACGCCGTACCAGTACTCCAAGGACGGCATCGCCAGCGGGCTTTAATTGACCTTTGTTGTGAGGACCGGCGATGTTGATTTCTAACCGAACACGAGCTGGCTTCAGCCTCACAGAAGTGATCGTAGCGCTGTTCATCATGGCGTTGGGCATCATCTCGTTGCTGACGCTGTTCCCGCTGGGTGCGGTGCAAATGGGCCGGGCTTTGCGGGACGACCGCAGCCAAACGACGGCTGTGATTGCTGATGCAAAGATGCGGATGCTCTGGCTTGGTCAGCTTGATGGAACTTATGCGCCGCAGGCGTTCTATTACACGCTCGACACAGGCCCCGCAGCAGCTTTACTTCCTAGCCGTGCTGGACTGTCTGGGCCAAGCTATCCTTTGTTGTTCGATCCCGTTGGCTTTACGTCCTACGTAACACCTAAGCGTGATCAGATAGCAGGTGCCTCAGGTATTGCACGCCATACATCTTTGGCTCCTTACAGCCTAACCACGACGGATATTGCTGCAAACTATGCCAGTATGCCCGATGATCTTTCCTTCAAGCCTGATGCGACTCCAGAGCCAGGCGATACCACCGGTCTGTTGGTACGGCAGGGCCGGTTTAACTTTGCTGTCATGCTTCAGCGTCCAAATAATGCTATTCCAACGATGACGAACATGAAGGTTCTTGTTTTTGATCGGAGAGTTCCCGGTATCGCAGCGAACAATGAGACGCAGTATACGATGGCAGGGGTAACTGTTGGAGACACCCAATTGACATTCAATACTATCAACATGGGGTTGCGTACTGGTTCTTGGATTATGGATGGTACTATCAACGCTGCTAGTGGAATCAGGAACGCGAACTTCTACAGGGTGCTTTCTGTTGAAGAAGTTGGTGGAACGACGACGGTGATCGATCTTGAGTCGCCAATTGTTAAACCAAGTGGTGAATTCAATGGGCCATCCTATGTGCCTTCGTTCTATGTGTTTCAAGAGCTGATCGACGTGTTCGACCGCCCTGCGATAGTGCCAAGCACTTACAACCAATCACAACCATAAATATACTACCTCAGATAAGAGATTACCATGCTCCTGCGTCATCCGAGAGGTCGGCAAGGCTTCACCTTAGTGGAACTGATGGTGGCGGCAGCCCTGACCATTTTGATCATGACTGTCATTTCTGTTGCGTTTCAGGCAGGATTGTCGACGTTGTCGCATTTGAAGTCTTTGGGCGACCTTGCGGAACGCTTGCGGGTTGCGCAGGATCGACTTCGTGACGACTTGGATTGTGAGCACTTCTATCGTGGAAATACAGTTGGTCAGCGGATGTTGAGCGATGTTCATTACGATAAGGACTTTGATGGTCGTGAAGTGCCTACAAAAGGCTACTTCAGAATTGAGCAGGGCGGTCCGAGTCTTATCGAAGGTATAGATTCTGCGAACATGATTTCGACAAGCCGTGCAAACCCACTCGACGCTATTGAGTTCACAATTTGGCGCAAGACAAGCCAACCAGACAAGATGATGTCTGCCGCACTCCCGGGAACTGAGATCGTGTTTGTTCAACAGCAGACAGCAACAGATAAGTCGTTGGGTGCGGATCAATATGTCGCTGAATGGGCACGGGTACGTTGGCAACTGAAGGCACAATCGAGCATCAATGGAGTTCAACTTTACAGTCTGCACCGTTGTGTTCGGCTCTTGGCTAATGGAAACAGGCCAGACAATTCACCTTATATCTGCAATTATGCTCAAAACCCTAATGATCCGAACGATCCACGTAAAGTCTTGTCGATTGATGGTGCTAACCAGATTCAGCGTGCGGATATGGCAACGGCCGCCGAGCCACGCCCGCTGATACCTGTTTATGATGCGGTATCAGGCAAACAGGGTGATGACTTGGTGTTGACCAATGTTGTGTCGTTCGAAGTGAAACCAAGCTGGAGTGTCAATCCCAACCCTGCAACCCCTGCCCCACACAACCAAGCTCCACGCACAATGCTGAGCGCTACCGTACCGAACTCGGATTACCCCTTCGATGACTTGCCAGTTGGTGCTCGGGGTGTGCGTGAATTCGACACTTACACTCGAACGATTCCTGGTGCGCCTCCGACCAACGACATCGTCTTCAAGGCCCGCATCACCGGCCTGCAGATCAAGATTCGTGTCTACGAGCCCAAGAACAACATGACTCGGCAGTCCACGATTGTCGTGAAGCTCTAAGCAGCAAACCCGCAACACAGCACCACACACTTGCACATAGCCCACGCGCCCGACAGAGAGCCTTCCCATGAAACGTTATCTGCATCAACAACGATCGACGACCCGGCGCGGGGCGGTGCTGATTGTTGTCCTCGCTATGCTGGCCCTTTTTGCAGTTATCGGCCTGAGTTTCGTGCTTTACGCCGAGAGTCAGGCGAACATGGCGGATAGCAATAAGCGGTCTTACAACGAAGGGCAGACCTGGGAGCAGTTCCTCGAAGTGAACCCGGAGCAAGCCGCCGAGCTGTACCTTGGCAATTTGATCTATGGCGTGGGTGATTACAACAACGACTTAATGAATCCACTTCGTGGCCACAGCTTAGGTCAAGGCAAGTATGGTGACTGGCGTCTGGGTGCCCAAGGCCAGCCAAGCCTGTTCCCCTTCGCCGGGCAAGCGGTACCTGCGGAAACGATGCCGTTCAACGTGCCCGGTATCGGGCCAATGGATCGACGCAACATTGTTAGTTACATGTGGGACAACTCCAACAGCTTCGTGGTTGACCCCGAGCGGCTCTACAACGGCGTTGTTGTTCGCAACACCATTGGCGCTGCATTACCCGGTACTTACGTCAACGGTGCTGTGCCATACACCTACCCGGATCGCCAAGCCAACTTCTTCTTGGCTTTGCAAGATCAGACCACAGGCGAGATCGTGGCCCCGTCGTTCTTCCGCCCGGACTTGTTCGGTTCACCACAATTGTTCAATTCAAGCGTCACGCAACAGCAAAGGCTTGCTACTGTTCGTCCTACACGAAACTTCCATACGAACTTCCCGCCAGTGCCGCAGAACCCGGACGGCACCTTCACCGGCGATGTGCAGAACATGAAGTTCCTGAGCAACAGCCAGAAGAACGACAGCTTCTGGATGGATGCCGGTGGCCCGGTTGTCACCATCCGTGGGCGGAAGGTGAAGGCCATGGTGGCCCCGCTGATCCTCGACTTGAGCAGCAAAGTGAACTTGAGCATCGCCGGCAACATGCGGGCCATTGATCCGACACTAGTGCCATTAGGCGCTCGGCACACCAGTCACGAAGGCCTTGGTGCTTGGGAGATCAACCCAGGTTATGCAGGTGTGAGTAACGCTGAACTGCGAGCTTTGCTTCAGAAGCGGTTTCCAAATGACCCGGCTCCGTTGTTGGGGACACGCATTGATCAGACCCGCAGCCCAACCTACGCCCGTAATAACTTGTTTGGCACACTGAACGATGGCCAACTGCCACCACTGCACGCGGGGTTTAGCCCTGAAGGTGTTACCACCTCGGCTGTAGCCGACCCGATGATTTTGCCTACGGCAGCTTCAGCCAGCACGTTCCCGAACTTCCCTAATACACGATTCCCGAATTCTGGGAGCCTGACGCCAGTAACGTTGGCCGAGCGGTTGACATCGCACCCGCACCTGTACAACCCGTTGTTGTACCGTCGTGGGTCGAACGCAATTCCAACGCCGCCACCCTCGGATCGTCCGTTCGGACTTAACGATGTCGTGACTCACAGCGCCCGCGTGAACGACGGCAAGAATCGCTGGGCCAGTACCGAAATTGCCACGGGCGCACCGACCAGCTTCAACAATCGTGAAGCCCGACTCATGACCACGGGCTTCAGCGCTGTGCAACAACTGCCGATGTTGCCGATCCGCACTGGTCCAGGGGCTACGGACTACGCCAATCTCGGGCCAATCGACATCAATCGAACCCTGCCAGACTACCGCAAGAACACAGCGTTTCCGCTGTCGCCACTGAACATGTGGAACCCGACGATTGCTGGTGAGTTGCAAAACTTCCTCAACGCTCGCCAAGCTCGGCAGACCTTGGCCCGCGACATCTTCATTCGCCTTGCAGTGTTCGCAACCTTCAACGGTGGCTTGCCTGCTGTGGATGGCACGAACGTGTTTTACGATGTGGCAACGGGCTACCTGAACACATCGGCGATTAACATCCTGGCCATGTCGGCACCTCAAACGAATCAGATGAACGCCTTGCGGAGCATGGCCCAACTGGCCGCGAACATGGTGGACTTCATCGACCACGACGACATCGCCACAGCCTTCGTGTGGAATCCAAACACATCTGCTGCGTCTTGGGTACCTATGACCAACGGTGTGCAGCAGATGGATCCTTCGGGTGAGCCGCTCAACTTTGCAACAACCGACATCGCCTACCGCGCGGTGTACGGCACCGAGTTGCCGAAACTTGTGCTGAACGAAGTGTACAGTGCGGTTGCGAACCAACGCGATGATCCGTTCGCCCCCATGATGCGGGCACAACGAAACCTGAAGCGCCGCTATTACATCGAACTGCACAACCCGATGCCTCTGGACGCAACCCGCCCAGACAGTGGAGCTACGCGGTTGAAGTATCAAGGCGGTACTTCTCAAGTCAACGACGCTACAGGCGCACCTGTTTTGTACAGTGGGCCAACGTTTAGCCCGTACATGATTGAAATTGCTACTGGTGCGCCGTTCGTGGCTGGAACTCCACAAGTTCCTTTTAGCTTCGCCATGTCACAGAATCCGCTGACCGCTGTGGTTGATCACGCCATGTTTCCGGTGGCTGGTATGACCCTGCAAGCCCGTATCACGAGCTTCACCCATGATGCCACGGCTCCAGCACCGGTGACGACTCTGGCTGGCGATGGTTTTAATTTGGTTCAACCCTTTAACGGCATTCCAACTCAAGGATCGAATAACGGCTTCTATGTGATGGGGCCACGTGATCCATTTACGCCTGCCACTCAGCACTCGATCAGCCTACCCGATCCAGCAGCTCCAGGTGTGCCAGCCCCTGCAGCCCCTGTTGATGTTCTGACTTTTGACGCCACCAACGCTGCACCAAGTGGTATGGACGTGACCACGGAAGCCGCGAAGACCAGCGTCATCATGCTGCGTCGGCTCATGAACCCGTACATCGGATACGATCCAACCAACAACCCATACATCACGGTCGACTACCTCGAAAACATCCCGACTCGTGACCGTGCGACCAACGACAGTAATGGCGTACATACGCCTGCCCCAGGACAGAGCACCGCAGGCAGTCAAGGCCGCGTGCATCCGTATGTCGCCTTCCCGACGTATGGCACGAATCCTTTGCCTGCAATCAGTGGTGTGAACGATCACATTGTGAATATTCCGATGCAACCCTCCAATAGCATGTTCGGCCACAATGAGTTCGCCCAGAACAATCGCACGGATGGTACGACAACGAAGGGCTTCGAGTGGATGGTTCACTTCGACCGCAAGCTCATCAACAGCATGGAACTGCTTCATGTTGGCACACAGCCTGCGGCTCTCGTGACCCAACGCTTTGCTGTTGGGAACCCAGATCCTACGACCGTTGCCGCGTATCCGTTCTTGTACCAATACCACACTCGGGCCAACAACGTCGCAACAACCACGTTGCCATACTTGCTCGATCCGATCAACGCGCCAAACTATTACAAGTTGCTCGACTTCCTGACCTGTGGAAGCACGTTGCCCGGCACCCCAATAGGGTGGCGTGAACCAGGCAAGATGAACCCCAACGGCTTTACTCGTCTAGAGCCATTCCTAGCTGTGACCGACCCACAACAGGGGAACAGGTTTATTGGAACAGACTCAACGAATACGTGGAGTGTACTCAGCGCAAGTCGCACGCCGACCTACCCTGTTGTCGGTCCTACGACTGACGAAACTGGCGTAGCAACCAACGACCGCCCGTTGAAGGCTCTTTCATCATCGGCTAATTATGATGAAACGTTGCTTCGTGGAGTACCTGGCAGCATGCCGTACCCAATCCCTGGGCAGTTGATGTCAGTTGCTCCTGCGACCTTTGCGAATTCTCACCCCTACACGCAATATGAACAACTTCGCAAGTCGTGGAACAACTTGACCCCAGTGAGCGATAGCTTCCTTGTGATCATGACCGTCAGCTACTTTGAAGTGGATAACGACGTGGCCTACAGCGTGACGAATCCACCACAGATCGGCAAGGAAGTGTTCAACGTCACTCCCGGCGACCTGCGATCGCAGTTTGCAGGCGTCGTGGATCGCTCCAATCTGGCGGTGCCGATGAATGCTGCGGGCGTCATGAACTACGGCGGCACGATTACCAACGCAGAACCTTGGGCCGTGAAGTTAGTTGAAGACGTACACCCAGGTGCTACCACCATCAGCGTGGAAGCAGCACACCCAGGTACATTGTTACCTGTGGTGATTAATCCCAACCAGATGGGCGTGAACATCTCAGGCTACATGACTGTTAAGCCAAACATGGTGACAGAGTACTTACGGTTGGGCCACGGTGATGCTGTTACTTTCAATGGCGATGCTGAACCTATCTTGCTGTCGGCTGCGACGACCGTCATCACTCAGCGTATGGGGCCAAACCCAGCGACTGGTGTGATGAATGTGCCTATCAGCAATCAGGTTACGATCCAGTTGACTGGCCCAATACAGCGTTTCCACGCTGCAGGCTCGCCGTTGTCGAATGCGATCCTCGGTAACCCTGGCCCGCAAGCCGTGAAGCCAACGCTGACCAGCTTGAAGCTGCGGAACTTGGTTCCTTACTTCACACGGCTCTACCCGTAAACAATTGAAGAGCTACTCTCCTGCAACAAGGTCGGGGCGTGCCCCGGCCTTGTTGTTTTTTCTGAGCGGTGGGTGTGAGCCTGCAGAGTGCATTTTCCAATCAGACTCGGCGGGCTCATACCCACCGCTCAGAAAACTCTCCGGTCATACCATGACTCTTCCCCTCCTGAGGTTCTCAACATGAATCGCTGGCTCGTACTCGTTCTGCTGACGTCCATTTCATCGGTGGCCTCCGCACAATGGACGCTCGATGACAAAATCAAGATCCTCAAGGACGGCGATAAAGTGGATGTGAAACCCACCGAGGCACCCAAAGGGGCCATCGTGTTGTTCGACGGTAAGAACCTCGACGGCTGGGTGAAGACCGACAGCAAGACAGTAGCCGAGTGGGACCTGAAAGACGGTGCGGTGCAGGTGACCAAAGGCAAAGGCGACATCATCACCAGGGAAAAATTCGCGGGCAACTTCAAGCTGCACGTCGAGTTCCGCATTCCGTACGAGCCCGAGTTGAAGCCGGGGCAGGGCCGCGGCAATAGCGGGGTGTACCTGCAGGGCCGATACGAAGTGCAAGTGCTGGACAGTTACGGCTTAAAGAGCGGCAAGAACGACTGTGCTTCGATCTATGACATCCACGCACCGCTTGAGAACGTCTGTAAGGCCCCCACGGTGTGGCAGAGCTACGACATCGAATTTGCGTCACCGGTTTTTGATGCCACGGACAAGAAGAAGAAACTTACACCGGTGATGATGACCGTGTTCCACAACGGCGTCAAAGTGCAAGACAACGTGAAGGTGCAGAAAGACAACACCACGTCGGGCCTGGGTGGTGACCCCAGTTCACCGGGGCCGATCATGCTGCAGGAGCACGGCCATGCCGTGCAGTATCGCAATGTGTGGTTGGTGCAGGGGAAGTAGTTGACGTTTGGCGAACCTGCGACGTCAGTCGCTGGGTGTCATGAAAAACCAACCCGGCGACTGACGTCGCGGGTTCTCCAAAAACGCTACCCCTGCCGCTGGATCATCCACGTTCGCAGTAACTCTTCCAACTGCAACCGTTCTGCCTCGGGCAAGTCTGGTGCGCTTTGGCGGGCTTCTTCAAATCGTGTGGCCGTGGCGGCGTCGATCTTTTTCTTACCCTTGCCGGTCAGCACCACGATGGTTCCGCGTCGGTCGCTGGGGTCGGCTTCTCGTTCAATCAGTCCTGCGGCTTCGAGCTTATCCAGACGACTCGTCATGCCACCAGATGATAGCACCACCGATTGCAGAAGTTGCGTAGGTGTGAGCCCGCGGAGTTCGGTGTTTCGGCGAAGTGTGGCCAGGATGTCGAACTGGCCCAGCGAGAGGTCGTGCTTTTGAAGTGCGGACTCGACACTCGCTTCCAGCGACTTCGCCAAGATGAGCACGCGCCCGACAAGACCAAGGGCCTCCGGATCGAGGTTCGGGTGGACGCGCCGCCAACCGGCCAGCACATCATCAACGCGGTCTGTAGACGTGGCAACGGACATGGGCAAAGTCTCTGGTAGAAATCTATCTTGCCATTAAGATACTTGTTGTCAAGATACTACCAGACGCCGGATTGCCCGGCCAGCAAGAATCCCTCACCCGCTTGGATGGAGACGACCCGTGAAAGAGACGACCCTGAACGGCGTACATGAAATCGCCATTGAACGCAGCGACTACCCACCGGCGAAGCTCAAGGCCATTCTCGATCCGGAAACCGTGGCCGTCGTTGGTTACGGCGTACAGGGTCGGGGCCAAAGCCAGAACATGCGTGACAACGGCGTGAAGGTGATCGTCGGCCAGCGGAAGGGCGGCAAAGCCTACGACCTGTGCCTCGAAGATGGTTGGATCCCTGGCGAAACACTGTTCGACCCGGAAGAAGCCGCGGCCCGTGGCACCGTGGTGCAATACCTGCTGAGCGATGCCGGGCAGAAGGAAATGTGGCCACGCTTGAAGCCGCACCTCACAGCAGGCAAGGCGCTGTACTTCAGCCACGGCTTCAGCATCGTGTACAAGGATCAAACTGGAGTGATCCCTCCACCGGACATTGACGTGATCCTGTGTGCCCCAAAGGGGAGCGGCACCACGGTGCGCCGGTTGTTCAAGGAAGGGAAGGGGATCAACAGTAGCTTTGCGATTCACCAGGATGCGACAGGTCGCGCGAAGGATCGTTGTCTTGCCTTGGGCATTGCCATCGGTTCGGGCTACCTGTTTGAAACCACCTTCCAGAAGGAAGTGTTCTCCGACCTCACCGGCGAACGCGGCGTGCTCATGGGAGCGATCTACGGCCTGTGGTTGGCCCAGTACGAAGTGCTGCGGGCCCAAGGCCACAGCCCAAGTGAAGCCTTTAATGAAACAGTTGAAGAAGCCACGCAGAGCCTGTATCCGTTGATTGCTGAGAACGGTATGGACTGGATGTACGCCAACTGCAGCACAACCGCGCAACGCGGAGCGCTGGACTGGTTTACTGCGTTCAAAGATGCGAGCAAGCCGGTGTTTGAGAAGTTGTACGAGTCGGTGTCCAGTGGCGAGGAAACGCGCCGGACACTGGAAGCCAACAGTCGACCTGATTACCGTGAAAAGTTGGAAGTGGAGCTGAAAGCGATTTCGGATAGCGAGATGTGGCAAGCCGGTGCCTGGGTGCGTTCGCTTCGCCCGGAACGTGCAGGATCGTAGTGACAACGGGTTGTCACCCACTGACACCGGGCTGTCGCAAGGCAGCCCGGTGTTGTTTTTGCCTCGTTGAGGCACGAGATGAGGAGCGAAAAACAATCTCACTATCAAGATAGTAAACACTTGATGAAAGAAGACGGTCGTCATTCCGATAGCTTCTGAATCCCCAAAATGGCGGTACCCCAAAAGATGAAATCCTGCCGAGGACACCAATTTTCTTTTTTCGGACTGCGACTCATATTAGCGACGTAAGTCGTTGTAAAACAACACCTTAAATACCGTGCCAATCGGCAAAATCACGCCAGATTTTCTTCGTCACTGACAGCCCCTTGACACTGGCCGTGGACAGTCTTTAATACCGCTACGTGGTTGTCGGGCAGCCGACGATCATGCATTCCACGCCGGTGGCACCTCTGCCACCACACGAGACGTTTTCCGAGTTTTGGTGGTTGATACTGGAACGATAGCCCTTGTGGCTCTGCGTTGGCGGCCTTGTCGCCAATTTTACCAGGATGGTTCATTGTCTGAGTGAGGAGGACGGCCCATGCGAATTGAAGAAGTGGTGGATGAGTTTCGCTCCGCTTGGCTGCCTGACATCACTACGCGCGGATTAAATCGTCTTGAAGAACTATTGATGAGCGGAAGCCCATTGTTGGTACACGGCACATTTACCAAGTCCTGTGCTATGGGTTGCCTTGCGACACATATTGCATGGAACCATCCCAAGACGGCCGATCGGGCTGAAGATGCTGGAGTGATTTGGTTGACGAAGATTGCCGGTCTGAACCCTGCCACTTCTTGTGTGATCCTCGCTTGGGATCGCGCTCAACCACACGATTGGACACTGCGTAACGAACTGCTGAAGCTCATCAAAGCCGAGCAGGTCCAGCGTGAGAATGAAGCCAAACCACGTTGGTTGCGGACATCTGTTCTGTCCGTAGCGTAGACAATCATGTTGCAGTGGATCAATCAAGCCCTGCAAACCGCTGAGAATGCAGAGCAACAATTGCTCCGCGAAATGAAAGCCGATCAGCTCGAACAAACGGATTGGTCGGCGGCGGTTGAGCCGGTGCTGAATCGAATGAAGCTAGCCATTCGGGTCGTCCGGCCCATTCAAGTTCGTGTCCTGTCGCTGCCCATCCTCAATGCCTTTGCACTTCCGCATCGCACCATCATCCTGAGTCAACCGCTGGTCTCCTTCTGCGAAGGCCGACGCGATGAGTTGGCCTTTGTGCTGGCCCACGAACTCGCCCATATCACGCTGGGCCATGCCAACAGCAGGCGCTGGACGAACACGGCCCTTACGGCTACGCCATTGGCGAATCCCTTGCTTGGTATGGGCCTGCGGTTTCTAGTTGAGAGAGCTTTCAGTCGGGAGCAGGAGTACGAGGCCGACGCCACCGCAGCTCGGACGCTGCACGCGACTGGATATGTTGCTGCTGCGGGTCAACAGTTTCTGCACCGCCTGCGGACCACATCGATGGAACCCAAGATGATGACCGAGTGGTTTCAAACCCACCCGCCGACACTGGATCGCATTGCCCAACTTCAGCAAACGCTGGATGAACTTCGGTAACATAGATGCACCAAACGAATAAAGGTGCTTTATGTTGGCTCGCGTACTCGAAACAGAAGTGATGGACACGCCTCAAGATGCAGCGGATTATAACACGATGGATCACTCGGTGGTGAACCGCGTGTTCGCCGAGGATTTCTTTGCCACCGGTACAACACCGACCACGCCGATCTTGGACGTAGGCACCGGCACCGCACTCATCCCTATTGAGTTTTGTCGGCAGCATTCGTCCTGCAAGTTTGTGGCAGTTGATCTTGCTGTCGAGATGCTAAAGTTAGCCGCGCAGAACGTGAGTGACAACGGGTTGTCAGCACGCATCTGTCTGGAACAAGTCGATGGCAAGAGTTTGCCGTATGCGGATGGTGAGTTCGCAGCCGTTGTGTCGAACAGCATCATTCACCACATCCCCGAGCCAAGAAGTTGCTTTGCCGAGATGCACCGCGTGTGTGCTGATGGCGGAAGGTTGTATGTGCGCGATTTGCGCAGGCCAACTTCGGATGAAGAACTTCAACGACTGGTGAAACTGTATGCCGAGGGGGCAAACGATCATCAACGGCAACTGTTTGCCGACTCGCTGCGGGCTGCTTTAACGTTGGACGAAGTGCGGGAGATGGTGGCCGAGTTGGGCTACGAGGCATCAACGGTGAGTGACACGACGGATCGACACTGGACGTGGAGCGCAACAAAAACGCCCGGCACACACTGAGGTGAACCGGGCGAGATGTGACTTCCTAATTAACATGTGGGCCGATCTTGCCAAGATCGGCATCCACCTTCGGCTAAGTCAGGGTCGCTGAAACTACGCTGGTGTGGAACCCATCGCCTGGTAACCACCACCCGGCGTGTTGATCCGCACTTCGGCTTCCTGGTGCAGTTTGAAGCCCGTACCGGCTGGGATCAAGTGACCCAGAATCACGTTTTCCTTCAGGCCCACGAGGAAGTCGCTCTTCCCGGCCAAGGCGGCTTCGGTCAGCACCTTGGTGGTTTCCTGGAAGCTCGCCGCACTGATGAAGCTATCGGACTGCACAGCAGCCTTGGTGATGCCCAACAACTGCACTTCGCAGTCAGCAGGCAGCGGCGTGGTGAAGGTCGGCAGCTTCTTCTTGGTCGTGCTGGCTTGCAGGGCAGCCTT
>JBBRME010000051.1:0-23859 GCA_038230995.1 Gemmatales bacterium | reverse complement strand
GGACAAACCGCGGTATTAGACTCGCAAGAACCATGATCCTGATGGGATTGGCAAGTTCTATAAGGATCGCGAAATCGCCCAGGTGATGGGTTACGGAGCTGCTGGCTGGCTCGAACGCCCAGAACGTGAGAAAGAAGAATCACCAACGAAAATGCTTGAAGCCCTCAAGATTAAAGAGGGTCACGTGGTGGCGGATGTTGGTGCGGGTAGTGGCTATCACGCCTTCCGTATGAGCAAGAGCGTTGGGGACAAAGGGAAGATTCTTGCGGTCGATATTCAGCAAGAGATGCTCGACCTGATCGGAAAGAAAGCAAAGAAAGACAAGATTGCGAACATTGAGACAGTCAAGGGCACCACGAACGATCCAAAGTTGCCAAAAGCCGGTGTGGATCTGATTCTCATGGTGGATGTCTACCACGAGTTCGAGTTCCCTTTTGAGATGACCGAGAAATTCGTCGAAGCACTCAAACCCGGCGGGCGATTGGTCTTTGTGGAGTTTCGATCCGAAGATCAAGAGGTGCCGATTAAGCTCGTGCACAAAATGAGCGAACGCCAAGTGCTTAAAGAGATGGAAGACTTCACCGATTTGGAACACGACGAGACCATCAAGACGCTGCCTTGGCAGCACGTGATCGTGTTCAAGAAGAAAGAATTGAAGAAGTAGGCTTACTTCCGCAGATCGCTGGTCTTCGGTCGATCTTCGTCTTTGTGCCTGCCAGGCGTACCGCCGCCATCGCCACAGCCAAGCAGGGGGAGTACGAGAACACCAACTGCAAGAATCAAAATGAAACGAGTCATGACACATCCTTCGATGACGAAACAAATCAAGCCGACTGGCGAACCAGTCGGCTTGATTTATGAAGTGTGGCACAAAGCCAGACTTACATCTTTGGCTTTTCTGGGGTCGTTGGCTTGTCAGCTGGCTTTTCGGCTGGCTTGGTGGTGGCGACTGGGCCGCAACCGACGGCGACGGTGAAAGCAACTGCGAGGAAAGCGATAGCGAACTTCTTCATGGAAATCTCCAGGTTGTTGGCCAAGCCGGACAATCCAGCATGGCTGACCGATAAGGTCGTTGTTGTTTTGATCATGCAGTGTGAGAAGTTGCACTCGGGTTACCGACAACTCACACCGCGTGTTCATACATCTGATGATGGCGGGTGCTCTTTATTCCCGCAGGGTGATGGACATTCCCAATTTTGAGAAAGCAGGCCAGGTATGAGTCGGTTGCAAGGGCAGGTCGTGGTGCTGACGGGTGGTGGATCCGGTGTTGGTCGCTGTGCTGCGGGGCTACTGGTGCATGCCGGTGCCAACGTGGTGATTGCCGGGCGAGACCCGGCAAAGCTTGATGCAACCCTAGCCGAAATCAACAATAAGGAACAGACGCTGGCCGTGCCCACGGATGTAACCAACGTGGAGCAGTGCCAGGCGTTGATCGATGCCGCAACCAAGCGATTCGGGCCAGTGAACATCCTGATCAACAACGCGGGCACCAACATCAAGCAGCGTTCGTTTCGCGACATCACCCCGGAGGCGTGGGACAAGATGATTCGCGCGAACCTCGATGGTGCGTTCTATTGCACCAAGGCCGTGCTGCCGCAGATGCTGGAGCAGAAGGACGGCTTAATCGTCAACGTCGTCAGTGTGGCCGGGAAACGTGCCAACCCACTTGGCGGTGTGGCGTATGTGGCGGCCAAGTTCGGCATGGGGGCGATGGGCTTAGTGCTATCGAACGAAGAAAAAGACAGCGGCATTCGTGTCAGCAACATCTACCCTGGCGAGATCGACACACCAATCCTCAGCGAGCGGCCCGTGCCCATCACCGAAGCCCACCGGGCGACCATACTCCAACCGACGGACGTCGCCGAGGCGATCTTGTTTGTCTGCAACCTGCCCACACGAGTGAGCATCCCGGAACTCGTCATCAAGCCCAGCACGCAGATGTACTGGTAACTCTCGCTTACGCGATCAACACGGCATCGGCTTCGATCTCGACCATCATGTCGGGGTCGATGAGTTTGCTCACTTCCACCATTGCGGTGGCCGGGCGAATGGTGCCGAACACTTCGCCGTGGGCCTGACCCACCTTCTCCCACTGCGAAATGTCGGTGACGTAGACACGGGTACGCACCACATCGGCGAAGGTGGCCCCGGCGAGCTTCAACGCTTCTTCAATGTTCTTTAACGTCTGCACCGTTTGAGCGTAGATGTCGCCTTTGCCCACCAGTCCGGTAGGTGAGCCAGCCGTGCAACCGGACACGTACACAAACGGCCCGACCTTCACCGTGCGGCTGTATCCGACGATCGGTTCCCACTTCGACCCGGTGCTGAAGTTCTCTCGTTGCATAAACTCGTTCTCCAAGTTGGGTGTTGTCGTTTTATCGACGGTCATGGTGACTCGTACTCTATCCGCATGACAACAGACGCCGAGTTGTATCACCGCCTCGCAGAGGAAGCGTTTCGTGCAGGTCGGCCCGATGTGGCCGGTGTGCTGTTACGCCACAGCACCCGGTGCAGTGCGGGCACTACCGAAGAAGCAACCGAGTTGCATCGCCAATCGCTGAATTTCATATCGTCGGGCAAGCCAATCGAAGCCGAAGCGTTGCTACTACGGGCCATTGAACTACAACCCAACAACCCAGCATGGCACGAACACTTAGGCATCGCCCTCGCGCAGCAGAAGCGGTTCTTGGAAGCAGCGAACACACTACGGGTATCACTCCGGTTGAATCCCAACGCAGCGTTGGTGTGGAACAACCTGAGCAGGTGCTACTTCGATGTGGGGAACTTCGTAGCCGCTGAAGCCGCAAGTGTTGTAGCACAAAACCTTGAGCCGAATAGCGTCGAAATTCATGTTCAACATCTGCGTGCGTTGAAGTCTCTCGAAGCCCATGACCGTGCTGCGGAACGCGCCATCACCTTCGCTGGTCAGCACCCCAGCAGTGCCGAAGCTGCCACCGCTGCCGGGTTGAGTTTGGCCGAACTCAAGAAGTACGATGAATCGATTTCGTACTTCCAGACAGCCCATCAACTTCAGCCGAACTCGCCGGAGTTCGCATCAAACCTTGCTGCCGCTTTCGGCAAAGCCAAACGCTGGGAAGAGTGCGAACTGGCCGCCCGCAAAGCCATTGCCCTGCAAGCCGATCACCCGAGTGCGTGGGGGAACCTTGGCAACAGCCTGCGTGATCAAGGGAAATACGACGATGCCGTACCTGCACTTGAGCGTGCCCTCAACCTCAACCCCGCCGATGCAGACGCCGCCGGGAACCTGGCACTGACACTGGCCACGCAGGGCCACCATGATCGAGCATTGCAGTGGTACGACAACTGCTTGTCACTGAAGCCAGACCATGGTGAGATGCGCTTCAACCGAAGCCTGACGTACCTGACGCTGGACGACCAACGCGGTTGGCCGGAGTACGAAGCCCGCTGGCAAACCGAGGCGATGAAGCCCACGAAGCCGAAGTTGAACATCCCCGAGTGGGACGGCACACCGAAGCTAGGCAAAACAATCTTCATCATCAACGAACAGGGCTTGGGCGACACGATCCAGTTCAGCCGGTATGCCAATGACCTGCACGCGATGGGCTTCAAGGTGGTTCTCCGCCCACCGCTGGAACTGGTCGAGTTGTTCCGCGAGAGCTTCCCTCAGTGCAACGTGATGACCGACACGGAGACTACGGCCCAACTGTACGCGGCAATGATGAGCCTGCCTGGGTTGCTGAAACAACGCATAGCGGCTGTAGATGGCACACCGTACCTGAAGGCACCGGCATCAGCCGTAGCAAAATGGCAGGAGCGATTGGCGGATGACCGTAAACTCCGCGTCGGTCTTGTTTGGCAGGGGAACCCCAAGCATGGTGGCGACCGTTGGCGGTCGATTCCGATGGAGAAGTTCGGCAAGCTCTCCACTGTCAACGGTGTGTCACTGTACTCGGTACAGAAGGGCCACGGACACGAGCAACTTGCCGGGTGCGGCTTCCCCATCATCGATCTCGGACAGGAACTCACGAACTTCGCCGACACGGCCGGACTACTGAAGAACCTCGACCTGCTGCTTTCCGTGGACTCCGCTGTGGTTCACCTCGCCGGGGCGTTGGGTGTGCCAACGTGGAACCTGATCTCGTTCAACAACGATTGGCGCTGGTTGAAGGGCCGTAACGACACACCGTGGTACAAGTCGATGCGGTTGTTCCGGCAGCCGAAACTTCAGGATTGGGACGCGGTGGTAGCCGATGTGCTGGTGGAGTTGCTTCGGACATCATCAATGAAAGCAAACAACTCGCGCTCGTAACGGGCGGTGTTGAACCGCTCGGCATTCTGCCGGGCGAGGACTGGATCGAAGCTCATCTTCTCAAATTGCTCCATCGCTGACACCATGCTGTCAGTGGACTGTTCATTGAAAAACACACCAGTATCCGCCGTGATGGTTTCGGTGGCCCCGCCGCGCCCGAAAGCGATCACCGGTGCCCCGCACGCCTGTGCTTCAACTGGAACAATGCCGAAGTCTTCCTCCGCCGGGAACAGCACAGCCTTGCAGCGGCGGTAATGATCGCGGATGATACCATCCGATTGCCAACCGAGGAACTGCACGTTCTCACCGCCCGCTTGTTTCAGCTTGGTTTCATCCTGCCCGGTGCCGATGACAACGAGTTGTCGCTGGAGTTTTTTGCACGCTTCAATCGCTAAGTCGAACCGCTTATATGGGGCCAACGCCGACACCACGAGGTAGAACTCTTCACTTTTCACGGGCGCCGGGGTGTAGAAATCCGTGTCGGCTGGCGGGT
Organism: Gemmatales bacterium; assembly: GCA_038230995.1. Classification (GTDB taxonomy): domain Bacteria; phylum Planctomycetota; class Planctomycetia; order Gemmatales; family Gemmataceae; genus JALHQU01. Next base: position 19,075 of record JBBRME010000051.1, on the reverse strand, counting down.
AGATGACTGTGCTGTCGCGGTCGTAACACTCGCGGATGCGGGTACGGATCGTTTCGCTGATGGCGATGAAGTGCGTGACGTTGGCCGCAGTGCGTTTGTCCCAAGTGCGAAGCCGCGACAACAGGCTGTCACGGAGCTTGGCCTTCAACCCCGCATCACGGAAGTATTGCCCGCGCTGGTGCCAGGCATACCGCATGGGCGTGAAGCAATAACTGATGTGCGGCACACCCGGCGGTGGCTTTACTCCCTTGGCCACGCAATGGCTAAAGCTCAGCACCAGGTCGGTATCCTTCGGGAACTTCCACTTCACCGCACCGGGCATGAGCGGAAGCAGGTAGCGATAGTACCTGGGCCAACCGGGCAAGGCATTCAACCAACTGGTACGGATATGTAGGCGTTCAATCTCGGCAGGCACGCTGCCACGCTTGTGCAGCAGGGTGTACAGGGTGGAATCGGGGTACCGCCGTGCCGCAGGCACCAGGCACTTCTCCCCTCCGCGCAACCCGGTGAGCCAGTCATGGATAAGGACCACACTCACTTCTTCTTCCCGATCACTTCAAACACGATGTCCTTGAATCGTACTTCCATCGGGCCGCCACTGTGCACCTGCACGGCGATCTGTCCACGCTTGGCCAGTTTGTCGTCTTCGTAGTCGCACACCACGGTGCCGTTGAGTGTGAGCTTTACCTTCGGGCCGACGGCTTCGATGACGTACTCGTTCCAGTCGTTTTCCTTCACCAGTTTGTCGTTATCGTTCTTCACAAGCAAACCACGGGCGCTCTCTTCATACAGCTTGCCCCACCAGCCTTTGCCCATGTCGGCCTGTGCCCCGCGCATCTCTCCGCCGGCAATCGGCATGCTACGAAACTGGATGCCGCTGTTTTCCGTGTTCGGGCTAAGCTTCGCCTTCAGGCTCAGTTTGAAGTCGGTCACGTCCATCGTGGACACCAGGAAGTTGTTCGCCTTCAGGCCCTTGGCTGTCTTGCCGACGATTGCTCCATCCTCCACGCTCCACACCGTGGTATCGCCTTGCCAGTTGGTCAGATCCTTGCCATTGAAGAAGTCCTTGGCGTTCTCGGCATTCGCCAGCATGGGCACTTGTTGGGTATGTTTGAGGTACGCAAACAGGTTTCGAATCTCGCCATCACTCAGCGGCGTGGTCAAGTCGTTCGGCATCATGGACAGTTCTGATGGCGTCCGTTTGTCCACGTCGGCTACAGCAATCGCCAGCACTTCCGTAGCTGTTTGCACCGTCAGGCTGTTCGCCGTTTCCTGCTTGATGATGCCGATGACACTTCGGCCATCGAGCAGGTCAATCTTCGTGGCGGCGTACTCCTTGGGGATGACTGCAGAGGGATCGAAGATGTTCTCCAGCAGGTAGCCGAGGTCGGCCCGATTCGCCCCGGTGATCTCAGGGCCAACCTTGCCACCCACGCTGTACAGGGTGTGACACTGAGCACAAACCTTGCTGTACACCGCCCGACCGGCCCCCAAGTCGGCCCTGGCTAGTTCACCCGGGTTGAGCTTCCTGCCCCAATCGTTGATCAGTTTCTTGCGATCCGCAGGTGTATCACGCACGAGGCCCCAGACGCTGACGATCTTCGCTGACAGTGCCTTGTCATTGAAACTGCGTAGTAGGCGGATCGTCTCGGCAGGAATCTCGGCGGTGGTCAGGGTCTTGGCTTCCACGGCATTCAGCAGTGCTTCGGCGTACTTGGCCCGCGAAGCCAGCGTCGCCACGATCTCGCGTTTCTCGGTCGCGTTGCAGGTTGTGTAGATGGCCAGAAGTTGGGCAGGCGTCTTAGGGTCATCGAACGATGCCAACGCGCGGATCGCTGCAGACCGTAGGGCTGGCTCCTTCAGGAGTTTGAACAGCGTTTCGGGCAGTTGCTTGTCTTTCACATCCAGCAATGTGACCAACGCAACCATCCGGTCGGCCGGGTTCACTTTGGCGTCGGCAAGTTGACTGCGAACGATGTCGCGGGCAGCCTCGTCGCCGTAGCTGACGGACAGTGACAGTTCGAGTCTGCGAATCTCGCTGCTCTCATTCTTGCGAAGACCAGCAGACATTGTGGCCCAATCGCGTGGGGCCTTCGTGTTCTTCTTACTTCGAGTTGCTTCCTGAAGTCCTTTGAGCATGGCCAGCAGTTGACCAGGCTTTGAGAGTGGAGATGACACCTCGACCAACAGATCAACTTGACCTTCCGCACCCACTCGTCGGCAGGCCTTCTCAAACATGTCAGGTACCAAGGCCTGTCGTGCGACACTCAACACAAGTTGAGCATCAGGCATGTAGCTTTCAAGCAAGTACCAGTACAGATGGGGCAGCACGTGGTCGTCTGCATCATTGATGTAACCGAAGAGCTTGACGAGCTCCGCTTCAGTGAACTTGGCCTGAGTCGGGTTCGGTTGAAGCCGAGCCGAGACAGCAATGCTTCGGCCAATCGGCGTGGCCAAGTCATCCAGTCGCGGTTGATCGTCTGCCTTGCCTCGCTCCTGCAGAATCCGGCGGGTGTGGCGCACCATCCATTGGTTTTTGCTCGTCAGCAGTTGCGACAACTCGGTGTCGCTGAGCTTCTGCAAGTCGAAGCTCTTCAGTGGCACGGTGTCCTTGTACTCCACCTTGAAGAGCCGACCGTTGGTGCGATCCCAAATCTCCACTTCGTTGCGATGACAAACCTGCTTATCGCTCCAGTCGCTGAAGATGATGTTGCCATCCGGCGCGGCCTGGATGTTCACGATGATGCAATGCTTGTCGTGGGTCAGCAGGAAGTCCGGGTTGCGATTGCCTTCGTAGCTGCTTCCCTTGGGCGTTACTTCGTCCACATTGATGCGGTGGCCGTGGATGTTGCCCATGAGTAGCTTGCCGTAGTATTCCTTCGGCCACAAGCCACCCTGGTAGATGTGCAGGCCGCTGTGGGCATGGCCGCCGCCAAGGTCGTTACTTTTCGCGCGGTCGGCATCGTTCCACTGCCCACCGACAAAGTGCCGATGCTTGGCGATCGTGTCGATCTCGGTGTAGGTGTACGGGTTGAAGTGGCTGCCCGCCTGCCGAACATAGCGACCGCCCTGCACGATGTGCCAGAGGTGCGGGATCACGCAGGCTTCAATGAACCAGTCGCCACGACGGTTATAGTCCAGCCCCCACGGGTTACTGGTGCCATGAGCGAAGACTTCAAAGGTGTGCTTGGTCGGGTGATAACGCCAGATGCCCGCGTTGATCGGCGTGCGATCCTTCGCTGCTATACCCGGCTTGCCGACTTTGGAATGTGTGAACACACCATGGCAACCGTACAGCCAACCGTCCGGCCCCCAGATGAAACTGTTCAGTGTTTCGTGGGTGTCTTCGTAGCCCCAACCATCGAGCAGAATCTTTGGCTCACCCGCTTTGTCTCCTTCAAGAATCGGGATGAAGGCAAAGTACGGGGCGGCCCCGACCCAGATTCCACCGAAGCCGTACTCGATGCCGGAAACGAGGTTGAGCCCTTCCATGAACACGGTCTTCTTGTCAAACGTACCGTCGCCATCGGTGTCTTCGAGGATGAGGATTTTGTCGCCAAGCTTCTTGTCGGCGATGAGCAGTCCCTTCTCCGGGTTGCGTTTCGGGTAGGTATAGGCTTCGACCACCCACAGCCGACCACGGTCGTCGTAGCACATAGCAATCGGCTGGTGGATGTCCGGCTCACCGGCAAAGAGCTTCACGCGGAAGTCCTTGGGCACGGTCATGTTCTTGGCTGCGTCTTGCGGCAATTGCCCGGCGTACTTGTAGAGATCGCTTGGGATCACATCACGTATCGCTACCACTGGCTTGTCGCTGTGAAAGCGGAAGTCGTCGAAATTGAGATGCCCCCAGTGGCCGGTGTGTGTATCGACGAGTCGAATCTGGATCTCTTTGCCCATCAACTTCGACACATCCACCGCCACCCGTTCCAGGCTCTCGCTCTCGCGGCCACAAGCACGGTAAATGACTTCCTTCTTTGCCACGTCCACGAGTTCTACACAGGTCTCTTTCTCGTGAGGCCCACCTGCTACCAAGAAACTGGCCCACGGATACGTGACCTTGAAGCCGACACTGGTGAGCGTGCCGGTGGGTTTGTCGGTGTATTTTTCAAACCCGCCGATCCAGAACTTGCCCTGATGACCGCTCCTCATGTCGCCGCGGCGCTTGGCCACGGTATCGCCTTCGATGGGCTGATCCTTGAAGGCGTCGCCCTCCGCCGTCCAGTCTTTCAGCGTTCCGGTTTCAAAGTCGAGGTTAAGTGCCTTGCCGTCGGTGCCAACAGGCAGCACGCCTTCGGCAGGTGTCTTGGTCGATTCGGCACCCGGCACCATCATGGCCAAGGATAGGAGCAGTGCGTTCATGAATTGCATCACGGCAGGAGAGATGAAGTTGTTTTAGTATCTGGTGAACCGGCTGCGTAAGCTGCCGGGTGAAAAACAACCCGGCAGCTTACGCAGCCGGTTCACAAGTTACAGCGTTGCGAAGTTCTTCAGCATCGTCTGGCCAATCGTCTGGCTCTTCTCAGGATGGAACTGGGTAGCAAAAAGATTGTCTCGCCAGATGACCGCCGGGAACGGCTCCGGATAACGGGCCACCGCAGCGACGATGTCTGGCGACTGCACCTTCGGGTAGTAACTGTGCACGAAGTACACTGCCGGCTTCTCGGGTAAACCAGCCAACAGCGGGCAGTTCAGCACACTCAATTCCAACGTGTTCCAGCCCATGTGCGGGATCTTCAAACCGTGGGCTTTGTCGAAGCAAACCACATCACCGGGTAGTACATCTAAACCCGTGTGCAGCCCGTCTTCATGGCTTTGAGTGAAGAGCATCTGGTAGCCAAGGCAGATGCCGAGGAACGGTCGATCTGCATGAATGTGCTGAAGGATCACATCGGCTAAGCCACTACTCCTCAGCTTGGTAATCGCATCGCGGAAGGCCCCGACACCAGGCAGCACGATCTTCGTCGCTTCGGCCACGCGGTCGGGGTCGGAGGAAATCTCTGCGGCAAAGCCGACGGCCTCAAACGCTTTCTGCACGCTACGCAGGTTCGCCATGCCGTAGTCAACAATCACAATATCGTTGGCCATATCCATCAACTCGAAGGTGGAGCATCGGGTTCCGGCCCACGCCGCAACAGGAAACCAGAGATCAGGAAACTGACGCAGACCACGCCAAGCAGAATGCCGATGGTGAGCAGATCGAAGTAGGCCGCCCGGCAGAGTTCGCCAAGCCATGGCCAACCTAACCAACAGGTCACTACGCCTGCCGCAATACCCGGCCCGAACGGTGGCACGCCGTCAAACGGCTTCTTGCGAATCTTGCAAACGATGTACAGCGGGATGAGATAGATCAACGTGAGCACCGCACCAATAGGCAAGGCCAAGCTGATCGTCTGCCAACCGAGAAAGGCCCCGGCCATCATCAGCAAGTCCGCATCTCCGAGGCCTAGGGCATCACGCTTCATACCGGCTTCAAACAGAATCTTGATACCCCGTCCAATAGCCAACCCCGCAGCGGCACCGCACAAACCCGTCAGCAGACCCATCATCGGTGTGCCGGGTGCGGCCCAGCTTGGCCACGGGCCCCAAAACGGCCACATCGCGATGCCGTTGGGGATCGGTGTATTGAGTGACAGTTCCATCCACGACTTGTTCGCGGGCAGATGCAGGATGTCCATCGTGCTGTTGGGGAACGGCCACGGGAAGCAGACGTTCACGATGAGGCCGAGCAACGTGCCGAAGTACGTGATCGGCAGCGGGATGATCTTGTGCTTGGCATCGATGATCGCGGATGAAAGAAGTCCGAACAAGAGTGCGGCATGACTGAGGAAGAAGACCCACGCCTTCCAATCGGGCATAACGCTTTGCGGACCAAAGATGCTGTACTTCAAGCCGGGTGTGTTCAACCACGGGGCGAGGAACTTTGGACCATCCTGCATGTTGGCGACGACTTCGATCCAGAACAATGCCACGAAGGCCAGTCCGGTGAAAATCTCTACCCACATGTATCGGGCCGAATACGGGGCTTTGCACTTTCGGCAGCGACCACGCAGTCGCAGGTAGCCAATGATGGGCAGGTTATCCATCAGCCCGATTTTGCGATAGCACGTAAAGCAGGTGGAGCTAGGCCAGATGAGGCTCTTTTCGTACGGCAACCGGGCGATCAGCACGTTCATGAAGCTGCCAACGCCCAACCCCAGCAGCAAGATCCACAAGGTCCAGAGGGCCAGCGGGACGTGAAACCACCATTCCATCGCGCGTGTGCCTTCCGTCGGTAGAGAAACGTCAGGATACGTTGGGACTGCTACTTCGCCAGTGCCTTCATCCCCAGCGTTTGAAACTCCTTGCGCATGTCCGAGGCATCGCCGTTAGGCAGTCCGTTGCGTTGGATGAGCATCACAAAGAAAACATCCTGCTTTGGGTCGATCCAGCCTTGCGTGCCGAAGGCACCACCGTGGCCGTAGGTGCCGGGGCTGAGCATCGCTGTCACGCCCTTGGGTTCCTTGACTACGGCGAAGCCGAAGCCGTAACTCATACCATCGGTGAAACCGGTGGGAATCTCACCGGTCTGCGTTTTGGTCATGGCTTCGAAAGAAGACTTCTTCACCAGCACTTCGCCGTTGATTTCCGTGCCGCGAAGCAAGCACTGATAAAGCCGTGCCAGGTCATCGGCACACGAAACCAGCCCACCAGCCGGGATCGGGTGCTTGGCATCCTTGGGTGTGGTGATCATGGCGTTCGGGGCTTCGACCAAGTTGTCTTTGTTCTTGCCGTAGAGCGTGGCCATCCGTTCGAGCTGTTTCGGAGTTGGGTAAAAGGTGGTGTTGGTCATCTTGAGTTTGTCGAAGATTCGGGTTTGCAGGAATGTCTCGTAGCTCATCCCACTAGTCACTTCGATGATGCGACCGAGTGAGTCGATACCCGAGTTGCAGTAGCTCCACTTGCTACCCGGCTCGAACATCAACGGCAGTTGGCTCACAACCAATGTGCCCTCTGCCAGCGTGCGGTTCCGCTTGGTGTAGAGGTCACTCAACCCCGCCGGGTAGCCAGCCAAGCCACTGGTGTGCGTGAGCAGATCGCGAAGGGTGATGACCCTCTTTGGCTTGCTGAGGGTAACGGTGCCCTTCTCCTTGTCGGTACTCTGCAACATCATCTGCCCCTTGAACTCGGGCAGATACTTTTCAACAGAGTCTTCGACGTTCAGCTTGCCGTCGTCTTGCAACATCATGATGGCCATGGCCGTGATCGGCTTGGTCATGGACGCAATGCGGAAGAGTGAGTCCTTCTTCATTGCGGTGCTCTTGGCCACATTCGATTGCCCGACCACTTCGAAGTACGGGATTGAATCTTTCTTGCCGATGAGCAGTACCGCCCCGGAGGTGTCGTTGTCGGCAACGAACTTGTCGAACCGCTTGGTGAGGTCGGCGAACTTCGCATCCTGCGCAGGGATGGATGTCGCAAGACAAAGCAGAATAAGAAGCGAAAGCAATCGTCGCATGGGAGAAGACTCCAGGATAGGTTCGGAGTCAATGTACTGTTTGGCTAAAAGCGTGGTTTGAGAGTTTTCCGCTCACAGAGTGAGTAGAGAACTCTCAGAAACCCCTACCCCAGTACCTCGGCATACGCCTCGGCGTTAAAGCCCACTAACAAGGTCTTACCCACCACCGCACTCGGTGCACGCAGGTTGCCCGTGGGCCCCATGACGAGCGCCAGCAGTTCTTCTGGCGTTGCGGATTTCACGTCGAGCGTGTCGATCTTCGCCCCCTTCGCGGAGACGACTTTGGTGATTCCCTTGGCTGTGATCGCGGCCAGTGCAGCTGCCCCGTCCATTTTCACTTTGTTCGCAATGATGGTTTCGGCGACCGCCGTACCGGCTTCGCTCAGGAACTCCTGAGCTTTCTCGCAAGTCTTTCAAGACTTGCGGTGATAAAGCCACGAGATTGACTTCGACATGATGCACCTTTGCAGCGGAACGGAATGAAGAATCATCAATAGCCGTCGTCAATGTAAGAGTCCAATCAGCCTTCCGCTGTCATATCCGGCTGCTGGGCTTTCTCGTAGTCCGTGACCTTCTTGTAAAGCGTGTTGCGGTTGATGCCGAGGCGTTCGGCGGCTTTCGTCTGGTTGTTGCCGAGTTGCTTCATGACCAATTCGATCAACTCTTTCTCGACACCTCCGACCACGAAGTCGTACAACTTCACGCCGCTGGTCAGTGGTTGCTGCAGGCCGAGTTTGACCACCGCTTGAAGCAGTCCGGCGTAGTCTGTCGGCATGGCTTGGCCGTTAGCAGTTTTGTTAGCCGACCCCAACCTGGGGCGTTCGGTCAGCAGATACTCCGGCTTCAAACCGCCATCGCCGGACAACACCACCAAGCGCTCCATGGCGTTTTCCAACTCGCGCACATTGCCCGGCCAGTTGTGGATCAGCAACGCCGCCAACAACTCCGGCGTCAGGTCAGGCATTTGAGGCAGTCGATTGGCCTCGGCATAGCGCTTGAGGAAGAACCGCGCGAGTGGGGGGATGTCATCTCGGCGTTCGCGCAACGGTGGCAGAAGGATCGGCACCACGTTGAGCCGGTAGTAAAGGTCCTCTCGAAATTCCCCACGTTCAACGAGCAGTTCCAAAGCTGAGTTTGTGGCGGCAATCACCCGCACATCCACGCGAATGGTTCGGCTCTCGCCCACCCGCTCGAATTCTCGCTCTTGCAGAACACGCAGCAACTTCACCTGAAGCTTCGGCGACATACTGTTGATTTCATCGAGGAAGATGCTGCCACCGTGGGCAGCTTCGAAGCGACCTGCTTTGTTCTCAATGGCCCCTGTAAAAGCACCCTTCACGTGACCGAAGAGTTCGGATTCCAGCAGGCTCTCGTGAAGTGCCCCGCAGTTCACGCGGATATACGGGCCATCTTTGCGGGTGCTAAGTTTGTGAACCGCCTTGGCGATAACCTCTTTACCCGTGCCAGTCTCACCGATGAGCAGAACGTTGGCTTGCCGCGGGGCAGCCAGCCTCACCATCCGATAGACCGAATGCATAGCCGCGGAGGAGCCCACGATCTCTGGCAACGGCGGTTCAATGCTATCGGCTTTGGACATGGGCGTTGGCGACCCTGGGAGAGGAAGCCATTCGAGTGCGGCATGCATTACTTTATCGCACCCGCGCACATTTGCCACAGCAATTGCCTATGTATTAGGCGTTAATTGGGTTTCTTCCTCTTGCAGGCGTCTGAACAGAACTTGACTTCATCCCAACATCGCTCCCACTTCTTCCGCCAAGCGAAGGGCCGCTGACAATTCAGGCAGATTTTCGTTGGCAGTTGCGACTTTTTCATGCGTTGATTTCCCGAACCGTAGGCTGATCTCGCCGAGATCAGCATCAATATTCAGCTCTCGGCGAGAGCTGCACTACGCTCGTAGTGAGAGCTCGACAACACAAGCGTAGGCTGATCTCGCCGAGATCAGCAACACATTCAGCTCTCGGCGAGAGCTGACCTACGCTCGTAGTGAGAGCGCGACTATGAACCTTGCAAGTGGCTTTCGATGAACCAGAGTTGTTTGTCCAGTTCGCGACTGATGCCAGTCAGCAAGTCCGTCGTGCCTGCGTCACCAGCTTCGTCTGCTGTCTCGATGCTGGCACGAATGACTTTGCCTACGGCAGCAAAATGTCCTGACAACTCTTCCACATGATCCTTGCCGGACGTGATGCCAAGCGGATATGGTTTAAGCTTTGACTGAGACTCCACGGCTGCAACAGTACCCTCGGCAAATCCACCCAATGCAACAATTCGCTCCGCAGTGTTGTCGATAGGATCGGAAAGCGTTTCATAGGCCTCATCAAAAAGCTTGTGCAGTGCAATAAACTGCGGGCCCTTCACGTTCCAGTGGGCCTGCTTTGCATTCATTTGCAAATTGATCAGGTGAGCCAGCCCGGTATTGAGCAGCGCGCAGATCGCTGTGCGGGTTTTGAGTGAAAGATCATTCTTAGTTGGGTTCATAGGTGTTGACCTTGCTGGTGAATCTGTTGTTGCCATGTCTAAGATACCTTCGCCGACTCGCATCCCTTCACGAACACTGAAAATGACACCTGCAGCTGAAATAACATTCTCGACAATCGAACAGGCACTTGCAGAACTGCGTGCCGGGCGGATGATCGTCCTCGTCGATGATGAACACCGCGAGAACGAAGGCGATCTCGTTATGGCTGCCGAGGCCATCACACCAGCCGCAGTCAACTTCATGGTGCGGCAGGCTTGCGGTCGGCTGTGCGTAACATTCAGCCCGGAGCATGCCAAGCGGCTCGGCCTTGAACTCTTACCGGGCGTGAACCTCGATCCCACGGCCACACCATTCACGCACAACTTCGATGCCAAGCACGGCATTACCACGGGTATCAGTGCCTTTGATCGTTCACATTCCATCAGTGTGTGTGCCGACACAAAAAGTACCGCTGAACATCTCGTGACAGACAAGGGCCACCTCGACGGTCTCATCGCCCGCAAGGGTGGAGTGCTGGTACGGGCAGGCCACACCGAAGGCAGCGTTGATCTTGCACGCTTGGCTGGGCTGCAAGAGATGGGGGTGATCTGCGAAATCCTGAACGAAGACGGCACCATGGCCCGGCTGCCGGATTTGAAAACATACTGCCAGAAGCATCAACTCCTGCTCTGTTCGATCTCCGATTTAATCGAATATCGCAGAAGAACGGAGAAGTTAATTCACCGTGAACTGGTCACGCAACTTCCCACCGAATTTGGCACGTTCGACCTCATGGCCTATACGTCGATGGTCGACCCCGAACCTCATCTCGCACTCACGATGGGTGGCATCGGCCTAGGCGGAGTGCAGGAAGAACCAGTGCTGGTGCGGATGCACTCCGAGTGCCTGACGGGCGATGCCTTGCATAGCGGCAAGTGCGACTGCGGCCAACAGTTGGAACTGGCCATGAAGCAAGTAGCGGAAGCTGGTCGCGGGGTGATCGTGTATATGCGGCAGGAAGGCCGGGGAATTGGCTTGCTCAACAAACTGCGGGCCTACAAACTGCAACAAGAAGAAGGGCTAGATACCGTCGAGGCGAATCACCGCCTTGGCTTCGCGGCGGATCTTCGGCACTTCGGCATTGGTGCACAGATTCTGCACGACCTGGGTGTGCGGCAGATTCGCCTGCTGACGAACAATCCACGCAAAGTGATCGGACTGGAAGGCTATGGCTTGAAGATCGTCGAACGGATACCGATTCAGCTACCCGCCGGGGAGCACAATCGGGAGTATCTGAACACGAAGAAAACCAAGCTCGGCCACATGCTCGATGGCGACGGGGTTTAGACAAAAAAAACACCGGCCTTATGGCCGGTGTTTTTTGATGGATTCAACAATCAACCGCCACGCAACTTCAGGCCCATTTCCGTCAGCTTTTCGCTGATTTCCTTGAGACTGGTCACGCCGAAGTTCTTTGCTTCCATTAACTCATCTGATGAGCGCTGCACCAGTTCGCCGAGCGTGTTGATTTGCAAGCGGTTCATGCACTTGCGGGCACGCACGCTCAGGTTCAACTCGCTGACCGGCTTGTTGAGCACCGCTTGCTCTTCCGGGCTGAGGTTGTTCTGCGGCCGGTATCGCATCTCGTACTGTTGGCCTTGGTCAAGGCTTTGACCGATGCGCAGGTTTTTTGCCCCCATGATGATGCGAATCTCATCAAGGCTGGTATCACCAAAGTTTTTACTAGCCAGCAATTGCGCTTCGCTGACACGGGTCAAGTCGCCCAAGGTGCGGATGTTCATCCGCTTCAGGCAGTTTCGGCTACGCACGCTGAGTTCAAAGTCGGCAATTGGTGTTTCCATCACCTGCCGAAGCTGCACGCTCACCTGCTCGTCGTCCGGGCTGTAGTACTGTGAAGCAGCAGCTTCCACGTCACGCACGAACAAGCGGGCTTGTTCGTCACGCGGGTCGGACTTGTGCAGCCGACGGTAGCACTCCGAGGCTTTATCGTAGCGCTCGCTGTCTTCGTATAACACGCCGAGGTTTTGCAGCACTCCACGCCCCACGGGCGGGTGTTTCAAGCAACGTTCATAGAAGAGGATCGCTTCTTCATCGTTGCCCGAGAGGTCGTTCAAAAAGGCCAACCGGAAGAGCACACCCGAGTGCGAAGGATCTAAGTTGAGTGCCCGTTCGTAGGTCTGCGTTGCGCGTTGCAAGTCGCCTTCGGCTTCGGCGATGGAAGCATCTTGGAAGTGGTATTCGGCGTTGTGGGCCGCACTGTCCTTCACCTTTGTCAGGATCTGCTTGGCTTGTTGCAATTCGCCTTGCATCCGCAGTACGCCCGCGCGTTGCAGTTGCACACTTTGTGCAGCAAATCCACTCTTCTCAGCCTTGTCAAAAGCTTTCAAAGCTTCTTCGTATTCGCCACGCAGCACGTGAGCGCGGCCTTGGAAGTATGCCGCCAGGGGGCCTTCGGATTGTTTGAGATGTTCAATCGCCAACACAGTACGGCCGAGGTAAAAATGCACCACGCCGAGCTTCAGTTGGATCTTCTTGAGTGCAGCCCCAGCAGAGACAGCTAATCGCTTTTGCAGGGTGTCTTGAATATCTTTGAGGGCACGGATCTGGTTTGGCCCTTGGCTTAGCCCTTCGCGCAGCTTCGTCACCATGCTGCCTTCAAACTCATCTCGCTCCACCAACAACGCTTTCAAGTCGATGACTTGTTCTGCTGTCACGTTCGTCAACCTCGGTACGCAGTCACCGGAGTTCGTGCAGAAAGCACGGCCACCGGGGTTGAATCTTGCCGCACGTCGGCGGAGCGTGCGAGAGACAACCGGGAATTGATTCGCCGAGCTAAGATATTAGGGCGAGTACCGATGCTTGACAAGACTGACTGCTAAGGAGCGTCCGTTGAGTTTTCACCAGAACAAGGCCATTGCCTTTGAACACAAAGTCCACTAAACTTATACATACCTACTTCCCTAACGGAGTCTCTCATGATTCGCAAGTTCGCTGTTGCCTTGACCGTCGCCCTGGCTGTGATGGTCGTTCCTGTCTTCGCTGCCGATGAGAAGAAGAAGGAAGACAAAGAACTCAAGCTCTCTGGCGATCTGGTTTGCACGAAGTGCAAGCTGAAAGAGACCGAAGCCTGTGGCAACGCCCTGATCGTGACCGAAGGCAAAGAAAAAGTGACATACTACATCGACGACAAAGGTGCCAAGGAAGCCTACCACAAGGCCTGCTGCACCAAGACAGCCCCAGCAACCGTGACCGGTGGCAAGGTTGTCGAGAAGGACAACAAGAAGACCATCGAAGGTGGCAAGGTCGAAGTGACTACCAAGAAGTAGTCAAATCTGAGCTAAGAAAACCGTCGCCCAGCAGGGTGACGGTTTTTTTTCGCCCATTCGTTGGTGCGGTGTCGTATCTTGATTCGAACAACTTCAAGCCTCCATCGTAGTTCATGCTCTACCGTCCGCTGCGAAATAACGAGCCACCAAAAATCGTTGCCATTTGGAACGAATGCATCCACTCGCGCGGCATTTACCCGCTGCACCTCACCGGCCAGTTCGACCGCTGGGTGTTCAGCAAACCTTACTTTCAGAACGATGACCTGTTCGTTGCGGTGGACGAGGAGCACGACAACGAGATTGTCGGCTTTGTACTCTCAGGGTTTGGGCCGAACGAAGATCGTACGGCACAGGAACCAGGCGGCGTGATTTGTTGCGTGATGGTGAAGCCCAGCCATCGACGACGCGGCATCGGGCGAGAGTTAATGAAGCGGGCCGAAGCAAACCTGATCGAGCGTGGTGCAGTCGTCGTGGTGGTCGGCAGCCAGCGACCCTACAACCCGTATCTGTTTGGGCTGTACGGTGGGGCCAACTCACCGGGCATATTGGATAGCGAACCACTCGCCAATGACTTCCTGAATAACGTCGGCTTCGCAAAAGCCGAATCGCAAATCGTCTTTCAGCGTTCACTGGAAGGGCCGCTCGACATTGTTGACGGTCGTTTTCTTCCACTGCGTCGGCGCTATGAGATTCAGATGATCCGCCCGACTGTGAGCACGAGTTGGTGGGAAGAATGCATCTGGGGCATTCTTGAACCAACCGAGTTCCGCATCGTGGATCGCATGACCACAGCGATTGTCGGCCGCCTCGTCACGTGGGATCTCGAAGGTTTCAGCGCTCAATGGCAGACGCCTGCCGTGGGATTGTTTGATGTGACGATCCGTGCCCATCTGAGGCAACTCGGACTGGCCAAGTTTCTGATGGCGAACGTGCTGAAGTTGTTGAAGGATCAGTTCTATGCCGTCGTCGAGTTGCAAGTGTGGGGCGATGACCCCGCAGGCATTGGCATTTGCAAATCGCTCGGTTTCGAACAAGTGGATGTTGGTTACCGCTATCGCAAGACTGAGGATCAAAACTCAATGACGTGAGGCCACACAGTAGGCACGGCGAAGATTTTGCCATCGCCGATCCGCCCGGTTCTGCTGGCTTTGGCGATCTTCTCCGACATCTCCGCAGCTTTTGCGACTTCGACCCACACGACGATCTCAACTTTCGGCAAGTAAGCCATGCTGTACTCGCTGCCTTTGTAGCGGCTGAGGTAACCCTTCTGCCTGCCGTAGCCTTTGGCCTCACGTACCATACCGGCCGTGGCCCCGGCTTCGAGGCACACACGTAGCACGGCCTCGGCGAGAAACGGTCGAACCACCACAATCAGTTGCGTAAGGCTGTCTGACATAGGGTCAGTGTACATCGCCGCAAAGCACAGGACACAGCCGTCGTCTTATGTGGCGTCGGCTTTCTTCCCTTGGTTCACGTCGTACCAGGTCCGCAGTTCCGCATCGCATCGGGTCAGGCCGGTTCGAGTCAGCCAAACGGTGATAACCACCATGACGACCAATGTTCCACACCACAGCAGCGAGACTCCATCCGTGACAGGAGTGTGACACAGCCCTAGCGGAATCAGGTTGGCCAAGTTGTTATAGCCATACTTCAAGCAGGCCATGAGTGCGATTGGTTGACCCAGCGTGAACATGGAGGCCAAACCACTGCTTTGATTCCCAGTGCTGAAACTGCGGAAGCCAAGCGCAAACCCGAACATCCACAGGGCCACAGCAGCCACCACGCTGGCCAGGGCATTCCACCACGGCACCGCCCCGCTGATGACGATCGCCATCCACAACCACGCACTGATGAACAGATACGCCCGGCCCCGCTTGAGTGCTGCCATCAGAGACGCATGCCAGTAATCCCATGCACTAAACTCGGTGAGCAGCAACAGTTCCAACCGCTTGCAGCGGTTCTGCACGGTGCTATCCCACAAGCCGAACTGGAACACCGCAGGCACCACAGCCAGCACGCATAAGGCTGTGGCAATCGTGGGTGCCCCGCCCCATTGGGCGAAGAGTTGGAACACCAGCTTGCCCATCCACGCGGGCCAATTGTCCCCGGCAATCAAGTACGCGGAGTAAACGAGACTGAAGCCACCGGCGAGGTAGACGTTGACCCGTCCGCTGTACTCCATCACCCGGCGCACGGCCCACCACGACAACGGCTTGTCAGTGAATTTGTACGGGAAGATCGACTGGCTAAAGGTGATGGCGTCGTCGCGGTTGTTCTTGCTGTCGGAATGCTTGCCGGTGTAGTGGCGGTCGTGGAAGTGGCCTTTCAACCGGAAGGCAGCTCGTGTCCAACTTAACACGGCCACTCCTGCCCCCATCGCCATGACCAGGAGGTAGCGTTCGTCGGCAATCCAGTCGATGCTGTCGCCGCTGAACCAGTACTGCACTATTCCGAACGGGTTCAGTTGGTGGAAGCCGATGATGGTGCTGTGCAGGAACTTCGCCAAGCCGGTCGGCAGGTAAGCCAGCCACGTCATCAAATGCTCTGCGGCCAACACACCAATCACAAGGTAGACAAGCACGGCCAGCATCCCGACGATCTCGCCCAGCCGACGCACGATGACCGGTTCATACACCCACGCCGTCACGCACCCGGCAATGGCCAAGCCCCACACGAAGGGCATCACGAACATCGGCCCGAGATCGGCAACATTGAGCAGACCAGAGACAATCAGGCCTAAGTAGACCGGCAACGCACACAGCCAAACCAAAGCAAACCGCGTCATCCCCACCAGCGCTTCAGCCAGGAACAGCCGCTTGGGTTGCACCGGCGACACCAGCAGGAACTCCATCGCCTGACTTTTCGGCATCTGGCTTAATCGCCAACCCACCAGCGCTGAGGCTTCCACGAGGCCCAAACTCAGCAAGGCATAGCCGAACACCGTGGGGTTCGGCGCAGGCCCGGCCAGCAGCACCCATGCGGCCAACGCCACCAGAAACACGTGCCCCACCACTACACGCCGAAACGTGAGCTGACGACCGGGGGCCAACATCGCCACATCAAAGAAGGGACGGAGCATGATTGAGCATAGAACATCAGGCGAAGCGGTGCGCGAAACGGATGGGGTGGCGGGAAGAGGGTGGTGGAGTGAGCACGCAGTGGAACAAATCCGGATCGTTGACAGCTCGATGTTGAATGTTTAGCCTGCACCTGAATGTGCAGGAAGCAGTACGCTGTGTAACAACATAGATCGTAGGCAAAGGATTCATACCGGTGCAACGCCCAAAGCTAGACAACCCGGTGTGCTTCGTCCGGCGTGACGGTGACATACTGATCTGGACGTTGGCTACGCTTTATCGAGACGAGAGCTGTGCATTCTGCTTTCCAGAACGGGAGCCGCTCCCCGACGGATCGATTGACTGGACGCAAATGTCTTGTGATCCAGCCCCGTACAACTGGGAGATAGCCATAGCCTCGCTCTTGCAGTTGGGATTCGTCGAACTGCGGGAAGCTCAGACGGAGGGCTGGTTGCCCGACGAGTGGATGCACCCATCGTCACTTGATGGGTGCGGGCGAATATCACTCAAAGACCCGCCAACTTCGCCCGCTGACAGTTGAGTGTCATGGACCCGATCTACACTGCAACCACGTCGGTAGAATTGTGAGGGATGATCGATTGTGTCATCAAGCACAACAACTTGGCTGCGGATGAATAGGATCAGGACGGATCAAAACAGAAAACAAGCAATCGCCGTACTCTTCTGGCGACTCGTTCCGATATTGCTGGCTTGGTGTTGTGATGTGTTCCTGACCCTGCTCGGCCAACCCGCAGACTATTGGCAAGTCTCCTACGAGTACGCCGAAGAATCGAATGTCATCGCTCGACCACTGTTGATGGTCGGGCCGTGGGCGTTTGTAGCGCTTGCTGTTGCGGAGTTGATCGGCGTTGCGGCGTTACTGATCAGCATTCCAAAAAAGCTTGCTGGTTGGGTCGCCGTTGTTGTCACGTTTGCTCATGCCCTTGGTGCGGGTGGTTGGTTCCTGCGATTCGGCGGCTGGTGGTGCATCGGTTGTGTGGTGGTGATAGCAGTCATCGCGGAAGTCGCACACCGGTGTTGGGGATCGGAGCAGAATGACCGCGGAAGGTGATGAGAAGCACCACCGCCAGGCTTCGGAGACAGCTCTCACCTATACTGTGCATGCGTCCACTGATTGGCGAAGGGCTGCGTCATGTTGAACAAGTTTCAGTTGGTGTCGGACTATCAACCGGCGGGGGATCAGCCCAAGGCCATCGAAGAACTCATGGCTGGGTTCGACGCGGGCAAGCCGATGCAGGTGCTGCTGGGGGCCACGGGTACGGGGAAGACGTTCACGGCGTCGAACATCATCGCCCGGATCAACAAGCCCACGCTGGTGCTGGCCCACAACAAGACTCTTGCGGCCCAGCTCTACAAGGAGTTCAAGAACTTCTTCCCGCATAACGCGGTCTGCTACTTCGTGAGCTATTACGACTACTACCAGCCCGAAGCGTACATCCCTCAGCGCGACATCTACATCGAAAAAGACAGCAGTATCAACGAGAACATCGACCGGCTTCGCCTAGCCGCCACGGCCAACCTGGTCACGCGGGAAGACGTCATCATCGTGGCCTCGGTGAGTTGCATCTACGGTCTCGGTTCGCCCGCCGATTACAAGCGCATGGTGGTGTACCTGCCCAAGGGCGAGATCATTGATCGACAGGAACTGCTCGTCAAACTCATCGACATCCAGTACCAGCGGAACGACATTGCCTTCGAACGTGGCAAGTTCCGTGTGCGTGGAGACACCATCGAAGTATGGCCCAGCACCGAAGAAGTGGGCTTCCGGATCGAACTGTTCGGCGACGAAGTGGATCGCCTCAGTGTGATTCATCCCGTCACCGGCGAGATCATCAAGGAACTCGATCAACTGCACATCTTCCCGGCCAAGCACTTCGTGACGCCGGAAGACCGGGTGCGGGAAGCGATCAAAGGCATCGAAGCGGAACTTGGCACCCGGCTCGAGCAGTTCAAGGTGGAAGGAAAGTTGCTGGAAGCCGAACGGTTGAAGGCACGCACGCGGTACGACCTCGACATGCTGCGTGAGGTGGGCTACTGCTCAGGGGTGGAGAACTATGCACGCTGGTTCAGCGGTCGGCCAACCGGCGAACCACCGTACACGCTGATCGACTTCTTCCCGAACGACTTCCTGCTGGTGGTCGATGAATCGCACGTGAGCCTGCCACAGGTGCGTGGGATGTACCACGGCGACTTCGCCCGCAAGACCACGCTGGTGGAACACGGCTTCCGCCTGCCCAGTGCGATGGACAACCGCCCGCTCCGCTTCGAGGAATTCGAGAAGCGCCTGACCAAGTGCCTGTGCCTGAGTGCCACGCCGGGGCCGTACGAACTGGGCAGGGTCGGCGGCGAAGTGGTGGAGCAGTTCATCCGCCCGACGGGGTTGGTCGATCCGATCATCCACGTGCGTAGTGCCAAGGGGCAGGTGAAGAACCTGGAAGAGGAAGTCCGGCTGCGCGCGGTGAAGAAAGAACGTACGCTGGTGACAGTGCTGACCAAGCGGATGGCCGAAGACCTGACGAACTACTTCAAGGAAGCCGGGCTGCGCTGTAAGTGGTTGCACAGCGAGTTGGATGCCATCGAACGGGTGACGGTGCTGCGCGAGTTACGGCAAGGGGCCTTCGACGTGCTGGTGGGTGTGAACCTGTTGCGGGAAGGC
>JBBRME010000050.1:0-23914 GCA_038230995.1 Gemmatales bacterium | reverse complement strand
GTTCTTCTTCGCCTTTGGCCGACTTCACCGACAGCGAACCTTGCAGCACGATGGCCGGGATCATGTCAGCACTCACGGCCTTGGCCGTGTCGTACTGGATGAAGCGTGAACCTAGATAGACCGACTCGACACCGTTGAGTTGCAAGTCGGAACGGGCCTTCAAGCTGCTTCGCAGTGAGTCGCCAATGAGCAGCGCACCCACCAGCACCGTCGTGGCAATGGCCACGCCCAAGGCCACCGGTATCAATCGCCAAGCTTGATGCCAAAGGGTTCGATACGGCAGCGTGTTCGCATTCAACATGGGGTCAGCTCAATGGTGATTCGTTGTTGTCAGGATAGCTGGGGGCTGACTCTCCCGTGCGATGCCGGTTGCGTAATTGTCCGATGGGATCATCGGTGACCTTGCCGCGATTACGCTCGACACGGAACCAGCGCCAGATATTGAAGGCCGCCAACACGAAGCCGACGATGCCCACCATGTTGAGCAAGCCGGGGTCGTAGTTGGCATACAACGCTTCGGGCAGAATCCAGAACCGCAGCAGGATCAGCAGGCTGAGAACGAGCCACATGGCGGCAAGCACCCAGCGCATCGTCATCATCACAACATTCATGGTTTCACCGGTGTCAGCACGATCTTGGGCAAGTCCATCACAGCACCACCGGGCTTGGTCTTCGCGGCTACTTTGAGTGTGTGTCGGCCAGCTTTGTCGATGGTCAGTTGACCGAGGGCCACGTCTTCAAACTTCTGCCAGCCGCCGGTGTCCTTCACCGTGTGCTTCAAGGTTTGCGCTCCGACGGTGAACTCCACCTCCGCACCACCGCTGCCTTTACCGCAGCCCTGACTGATAGTCACATCGAACTTACCCGGCGTGGTGACAGTGAAGTCCCACGTGGCGAAGTCATCCTTCATCGACCAGTATCCCAGCGTGTTCTTGTGCGGTAGCGGCTCGAAGCGGAGTTGCACGCCGGTCACCTCGGCCCACTTGGCCAGCAGGGTGATGGTGCCATCCTTGGCTTGCGGGCTGGGGGTGTAATCCGCGTTCGGCGTGGGCATCTGGGCTTTGGTTTCCGTTCGCCAGTCGGCCAGTTTCTTGGCCAGTGCCTTCACCACGTCGGGCTTCTCTTTCACCAAGTTTGTGTTCTCGCCGACGTCTTTGGCGATGTCGTACAGTTCCTGCTTGCCGGTGTCATAGAACTCGATGTATTTGTATTTGCCATCGCGGATGGCCCCGCCGGGGTGCCCACCCTGATTCGAGTAGTGTGGATAGTGCCAGTAGAAGGTCGGTTGATCCCAATCGATAGAAGCGTCGCCGAGGTTCTTTGCTTTGTTCTGGCCATCGAACTGGATGTCGCTCTTCAACCCGCACAAGCCTAGCAGCGTGGGCATCACATCGGTGCTGATGATCGGCAAGCCCATTCGGGTCACCACCGGTGATGGTTTTACTCCAGGCCCACGGATGAGGAACGGCACCCGCACGCCACCTTCGTAAAGGAAGCCCTTGGCCTCACGGTGCGGGGCATTACTGGTGGCTGGGGTGTTTGGCCCTTCTTTCACACTGAGTCCACCGTTGTCGCTGGTGAAGATCACGATGGTGTTGTCGGCCAGTTTCAATTCGTCGAGGGTCTTCAAGATGCGCGCGAAGTTGTCGTCGATATTCTCCACAATGGCCGCGTAGGTCGGGTTGTTCTGCGTGCCGGGTGCACCGCCCGCCTTGTACTTGGCAATCACATCTGCTTTGGCTTTGAGCGGAATGTGCGGAGCATTGAATGGCACATACGCAAAGAATGGCTTGGCTTTGTTTGCCGTGATGAACTTGATGGCTTCATCGGTCAGCCGATCCGTATTGTTCTCGTCGACTGGAATGTCTTTCGTGTTGCCGCCTTTGTACAGATCGAACCCTTGATCCGTCGGCTCGAACCCCTTCCCACCGAGGTGCCATTTGCCGAAGATTCCTGTGGCGTAGCCGTTGGCTTTGAACACTTCGGCGAGGGTCACCTCTTCCAAAGGCAGTTGTTGCTTGATGACGGGTCGATTGAGCTTCTGGCTCGGTTGATCCGGTCGACCGGGGAGCCAATCGGTGATGTGTAGGCGGGCCGGGTGCTTGCCCGTCATCAGTGAAGCCCGCGTGGGGCTACACACCGGGCAAGCGGAGTACGAGTCCGTCAACTTCACGTTGGCCTTGGCGAAGGCGTCGAGGTTTGGCGTCTTGTGGTAGGTGCTGCCGTAGCAGCCGAGGTCGCGCTGACCCAGATCATCGGTGAGGATGAGCACCACGTTTGGCGGGGCCGCGGTAGCGAGACCAGTGCAGAGAAGCATTGCGAAGAGAGAGAGTCGCATTGATTTGGTGTCCATCGGTGTTCAACCTCGCTCCAAGTTTCCAGCGAGAGGTGGATTCGAGCAATGCAAGAAGCATGTGTAGCCAGCAATCGGATCTACTTCTGAAGACTGACAACAACTTCTAAGACAAGACTATTCAACACATTCGCCAACGCTACTGGCCAAAGACGTTTCCACTTAAGAAATGCAAAGCCCAAGATTAACCCCTTCATCAAGCAATGAGTCAATGTTGCTGAGCCGTAGGCAAAGTTCGCTGTCGCATAAATGAGAGCAGAGACGATCACCGCCAATGCACCGGGCATGATTTTGGCTAATCGCGTTGTGATGTAACTGCGAAAAGCGATCTCTTCCAGGAAACAAGTCGCCAGATACAAGAATACCAAAGCGACGTAATCAATGGTTCGACTCGCAGGCACGAACCTCTGATCTGTCCAGCCATTCTGAACCCATCCTGCTTGACCACAGAGGAAGTACCAACTGCCTTGTAGGAGCAGAAGCAATAACAAGGCCAGCCCGACATCAACCATTCGAAGGGGAACAATGCCAACGGTTTTCCAGGGCTCCCCACGAAGTTGCATCCACTTTAAGAACACAAACAAGACACTTCCATCACGCAGTGTGTCAATAAGGCAATCTTGCCAGAAAGGTGGAGTTGTCGATGGTTGAAGGAAGAACAACCAATTTCGTAATAACATCGGCATCACCACCAACGCAAAGACCACGGCCAAGTCCGGCCACACACCTGTCGGTGGTGCCTGAACAGAGTCAACAACTTGAAGTGGATCATCCGGTTGCTCGATGCGTTCTTGAATTCGTGCTTTGAGAAACTCCTTGAGAATCGCTGTTGCTGCAGGCAAATCAGATCGAGACACAAGCACTCGCGGCGCAGTCGACCAACCGGGGGCCAACCCACCGATCGCGGCTTGCAAATGCTCGTTGTCCACAGCCGAGTTGATGTCCGCGTCCAGCAATGCTGCGCGAAGTGCCTGAGCTTCGACCAGATGCGAAGCACGATGCAACTCAAGGGGGTCTTGATCAGTCATGGGATCAAACCAAACGAGACGATGGCAGGATTTGAACAGTATCCACAGTGTTGGAAGCGCCTGCATCTACAATATCGAGATGATCCCGCCCGTTCGTGATGAGTGCATCGAGCAAGCGTACTTCTTCCGCATCCTGCGCGAGCGGGTCGAGGCTAACCTTGCTGCGCAAGATGTGATGATGAGCCTAGCTGAAGAATTGCTCAGCACCACTCAGTTGCCGATGGCGGTGCAGTTTGTGGCCAGTGAACTCAAGCACAGCGGGTCTCTGGCCAACGGCTTCGACAAACTGCCGCACTATTTCACACCGTTCCAACGCTTCGTCGTCCGGCAAACCGAAGACGACAAACGCAAGCTGACCTTCAGTGCATCCATGCTCCTGCTGGAGCGGGAAGCTAAATACAAAGCAGACGAGCTGACCCCCGCTGGTCTCTTCGTCTACCAATTCGAGTGCATGACCCGGAACAAGCTTGGCTACGAAGACGGCCTGACGGCCATGAGCCAGGAACCCACACAAAGTAAGGAATGGCAGGCCAACGCCAGCATGTTCCGTAAGCAGATTGGCATCGTCGAGTTCGCCGAGCTGGTGTACTTGCGATCAGCGTTTTACGTAGCGGATCAACGGCGGATCAACCCGGACTTTGTGCCGAGCTTGCTACCGTTGTTTGGGGAGAAGGAAGGCAAGATCGCCAAGGCGAGCCTTGGACATGATCCACTGTTTTTGTTCAGCGCCCTGCAGCGACAGTTGAACTACCCCGAAGTACCACGACCGAAACCCAAGGACGACCCGAGTATCCTGGTGCAACAACTCGAGACCAAACTGCGCGACATGGACATCCGGCTGCGGATGCTGGAAGCCGAGGGTCGAGGGAACTTTGATCCCACGCAATTCGGCAAGCCGGAGATGTTCCGCGACCTCCCGGACGAAGAGCCAAAATGATCGAACTCGACGGCCTCACCAAGTCTTTCGCCGTGGCTAAAGGCGAGCAGCAAACCGCAGCGGACGACATTTCGTTCACCGTGCGGCCCGGCGAAGTGTTCGGTTTATTGGGGCCAAACGGCGCGGGCAAAACCACAACTCTGCGGATGCTCTGTACGGTACTTAAGCCGACAGCGGGGTATGCCAACATCGCCGGGTTCGACGTGGTGAAGCAGCCCACCGAAGTCCGCCAGCACATCGGCTTCCTGAGTGCCAACACCGGCGTGTACGATCGCATGACGGCCGTTGAAATGGTGAAGTACTACGGCCAACTCTACGGCATGTGTGGTGCCGCACTGAATACGCGGATCGAGGAATTGTGTGAGACGTTGCAGATGAACGACTTCCGCAACGTGGTGGGCGGACGGATGAGTACAGGCATGAAACAGAAGGTGTCGATTGCCCGTGCCTTGGTTCACAATCCGCCAGTGTTGATCTTCGACGAGCCTACGTCCGGGTTGGATGTACTTGTGCAGCGGGCCGTGTTGCAGAACATTGCGTTGCTCAAGAAACAAGGGAAAACGATCCTGTTCAGCACGCACATCATGTCCGAAGTGCAGAAGCTGTGCGACCGCGTGGCCATCATGAACAAAGGCAAGATTGTGGCCAGTGGCACCGTGGCGGAACTCAAAGCCCAGTTCGGCCATGATGACTTGGAAGACGTGTTCTTTAGTCTGGTGGAGTGAACAGGTCTTGTTTTGGTGAGCGTCGAGCCGTCAGGCCGACGTGTGGCTGGTTATCAAAAACCCACGTTGGGCCAACGCCACGCCGCTCGCCATATCCACTGCGTATGATGACGTCACGCAACAAGAGCAGGCACCAATGAGCACAGCAAAGAACGTTATCGGCACTGCACTTCAAACGTGCAGCATGCAACCACTCACGGGATACTACCGCGATGGCTGCTGCAACACCGGCGAAGACGATGTCGGGTTGCACCTCGTTTGTTCGCAGGTGACCGCCGAATTTCTGCAACATCAGCGTAGCGTCGGCAACGACCTGAGCACACCGATGCCGTACTATGGCTTCCCGGGGTTGAAGCCCGGCGACCGTTGGTGTGTGTGTGTGAAACGCTGGAAGCAATCGATGGAAGCGGGCGTAGCCTGCCCGGTGATCTTGGAAGCAACGCACATGTCGGCCCTGGAGTTTGTTGATCTGGAAGACTTGCAAAAGCACGCCGTGCTGACAACTGCTTAAAACTTCACTCACCGTCTATCGGAAGCATCATCATGGATCTCAGTAATCAGCGCGAAAGCGATAACGTCGAAGACAATCGCGGTGGTGGCGGCGGACGCAAGAGCTTAGCCGTAGGCGGAGGGATTGGTGCGTTGATCATCACGCTGATCGCCGGCTATTTCGGCATCAACCCTCAAATCTTGCAAGGGTTGCTCAACCTTGCTGGTGGCCCCGGTGGTGCCCCTCAGGCCCAGCAGGGTAAGGGTGTCGAAGACGGATACAAGTCGTTCGCCGGGAAAATCCTCGGCAGCACCGAAGACGTGTGGGCGAAGCAATTCAAAGCCAACGGCTATGCGAACTATGCTCCTCCGAAAATGCAACTCTTCAGTCAAGGCGTAGAGACCGGTGGCTGCGGCTTCGCCCCCAGTACGGTAGGACCCTTTTATTGCCCAGCAGACAAACACGTCTATCTCGATCCGACCTTCTTTGACGAACTCGAAGGCAAACTCGGTGGCAGCAAAGCCGAGTTCAGCCAGGCGTATGTGATCGCCCACGAAGTCGGGCACCATGTGCAGAACCTGCTGCGCTACAACAGCCTTGTCGAGGAATTCAAACGCCGCGAAGGAGAGAACTCAGGCATCCGGCTGGAACTGCAAGCCGACTACCTAGCCGGAGTGTGGGCACACCACGCCGCCGAGAAGATCAAGCTGAGCGAGAAGGACATCGGCGAAGCCATCACCACGGCCAAGGCCATCGGTGACGACCGCATCCAGAAGAAGATGCGTGGCTGGGTGTCGCCGGAGAGCTTCAACCACGGCAAGGCCGAGCAACGCCTGAAGTACTTCATGCAAGGCTACAAGACCGGCGACGCCAGCGAAGCGACCCTGCAACGCTTCTTCAGCAAGAGCGTACGGCCACTTGATTTGTAAGGCATGTCCCTGTTTGAGGCGAACGGCACAACGTCAGTGTGCCGGTGGTTTCAAGTCAAAATCAACCGGCACACTGACGTTGTGCCGTTCACCAAAGAACCATGAAAACCGTCATCGTTATTCCGGATGGTTGTGCCGACGAGCCGCTCGACGTGTTGGGTGGGCGTACACCGCTGCAAGCGGCCCGCTTGCCCAACATGGATCGCGTGGTGCAACTCGGCTTCGTGGGCACCAGCAACAACGTGCCCGCCAGCCTCACCCCGGCGTCCGACGTGGCCACCCTCAGCTTGTTCGGGTACGACCCCGTGCAGGTGTACACCGGGCGTGCTCCGCTCGAAACCGCCGCGATGGGGATCAAGCTCGGGCCGAATGACTATGCCATCCGCTGCAATCTCGTTCACTTTCCGAACGGGGTAATGGAGAACTTCACCAGCGGGCACATCACTACGGCGGAGGCTCGTCCACTCATCGAGGCCCTTCAACGTGAGTTGGTTGGTCGTGAATTGGCCGGTGGAACCATCGAGTTCCACGCCGGGGTGAGCTACCGCAACATTCTCGTTTGGCGTGGCAAGGATGGCGTCAATCCGTTCATCGGCCTGAAGACACAAGCCCCGCACGATGTGCAGGGCCAACCGATTGCCCAGCACCTTCCCAAGGGGCCAGGGGCCGAGGCACTCATCGAGTTGATGGAATCCACCAAGGCCATCCTTCAGCACCACGCTGTGACCATCGCCCGTGCGGCAGCGGGCAAGCTCCCGCCCACGCAAGCGTGGCTGTGGGGCCAAGGTAAAGCACCTACTCTGCGAAGCTTTCAAGACCTGTACGGCAAGCGCGGGGCCATCATCTCGGCGGTGGACTTGGTGCGTGGAGTGGGGGCACTCCTAGGTTGGACTCGGCTCAGCGTACCTGGCATCACCGGCTACTTGGACACCAACTTCGCCGGCAAGGGCCAGGCCGCCATCGAAGCGCTGAAAGACTTCGATGTTGTGTGCGTGCATGTGGAAGCACCCGACGAAGCGAGCCACGAGGGTCGGGCCGACGCCAAGGTGCAGGCCCTGGAAAACATCGACACCCACATCGTTGGCCCATTGCTTGAAGCCCTGCCCAGCCACGGTGAGTATCGCCTGCTGGTGGAACCCGACCACCGCACCACCATCCGCACCCGTGCCCATGCCTATGGGGCCGTGCCGTTCGCCGTGTGCGGAACGGGGATTCAACCTTCAGGCCAGACGAGTTACGACGAACCCACTGCCGCCACCGGCCCCCTGCACTTCGACCCCGGCCACCAACTCATGGGCTGGCTGCTGAACCGGTGACCACGGTTAAAAGAGCCTCGCACGAAACGAAGTGAAGTAAGCGGGCAAGAATCATCACCGCTAACTACGCTGACGCTTCGTGCGAGGCTCTGTGCTGCAATGCAAAGGTATACCCTTACCAACTGTGCGACTTTCCTAGATGAACATTGCGCGGTAGACTTTCTCTTCCCAAACTGCCCCCGCCAGACGGACTCTCACCATGGCGATTCGACTCACTTGTGCTGCCTGCCAATCGGACGTTGAAGCTCAGATCGCGGATCGCGGCAAGAGCGTCAAATGCGGCACCTGCTGGGCCAACGTCATAGTGCCCGCGGCTGATCCGTCGGCCACGGCACCACCGATCAAAGTGGCTGTGGCTAAGCCGATCACCCCGGTGGTCGCCAAGGCCATTCCGTTGTCGCCAACGGTGCCGGCGAGTTCAACAAGCACACCTGTTGTAGCTGTGGTAGCCAAGGCCATCCCGGTGACAGCAACTCCGGCTAAGGCCCCGGATTCCAAGCCCGTCAAGCCACGATTCAAATCGCGTGATGACAAAGACCGTGATGACGAAGATGACGACAGCAGCAAGAGTGGCAAACGCAAACCGAAGCGCGACTGGGACGACGACGATGACGACAAGAAAAAGAAAGAGAAGTCCGGTGGTGGCATCGGTGTGATGATCGCCATCATCGCCGTGATCGTGGTGGTGGTACTTGGCTTGATTGGCGGCTTGATCTTCATGCTCATGGGCAGTGGTGGCACACCAGCAACAACGCCGAACCCAACGTTTACGCCATCGCCAAACCCGCTGAACAACAGTCGGCCGGGCTTCCCACAAGGTGGTGACTTCGCTGGTGGCAATGGCGGGTTCAACCCGCCTGCATTTGATCCACCGAAGAACCCACCGAAGATGAACCCCCAACCAGGCGAGAACAAGCCGTTCGTCGATCCGAACAAGCCGATTCACCCTAAGCCGATCACGCAGGAATGGGTGAAGCAGGAGTTCAAGGGTGGGGCCAGCGGTATGACTCCGCCGCGTCTGGCGAAGGAAACCGTTGTTGCAGTTCTCGACAACAACGAGGGTGCATTGGGCGGCTTCAAGGCCGTGTCCGAAGATTCCGAGTGCATCTACCACTTCTGGTCGTTCGATCTGTTGGAAGGGAAGGATTACGACCTCAAGACCGTGGCCACGCAGTGTGTGAAGGGCATCCATGGAACGTCGATCAACGGCATCGACGAAGGTAAGTTCGATGGGAAGGATGCAAAGAAGCTCGAACTTCGTGGGCCGTTCGGTGGCTTGACCGAAGGCTACTGCGTCAAGCTCGGCTATCGAGTCTTCACGTTCTTCGTGTTAAGCAAAGAGACCTTTTACAAAGAGTCGAATGCGACGGTTGAAGAACGCACAAAGAAGTTCTTCGATTCGATCAACATCACGTTCGATCCGAAGAAATCGAACCCCTATGAAGGCGAACCTGCCTGGGTGCCGATGGATCGCACCGTAGGCTTCAAAGTGAATCTGCCGCGTGCGTACAAGGGCGTCACGGTGACGGCCCACAACGCGGGCTTCTTCGACAACGTTCCTGGCAAAGTGTACAAAGCCGAACTCGACGGGATTGTTTACGAGGTGTACGTCCACGACCTCGCCTTGCAACCGAAAAAGGGTTATGAGGATGTGGTCAAGGCGATGCTGGATAATCACAAAATCATCAGCGGGCCGGACGATGCAAAGCTCGGTGGCTTGAAAGCCGAGGAACATCTTTCCAATGCTTTCGCTTCTTCCAACATCACTCAGTTGCGAACCACCACCGTGGGACGCAAAGTCTACTCAGTTCGAGTGTCACGCGGAAACGACTGGAATACCAAGGTAGGCGATAAGCTCTTCGCGGATCGTGCGAAGATGTTCTTCGACAGTCTGAGGTTCGATGGCGTGGCCGCCCCGCCGGCGAATGCGAACCCCGGCGAGAATATGACGAAGCCATCAACCAAACCCGACGTACCTGCGGCCAGCAGCGAAACGATGGTGATTCTGGATAAGAAGGTCGATCCGTTCTGGTGTGCGGTGGTGCTGCCGAACCGCAAGGAACTGATCACCGCCGGGATGCGTGGAGGCAACACGGCGAACATCACTGGTGTGCTCACACGGTACAGCCTGCCGGACTTCAAACAACTCGGCACCTACACGTATTCACGGCCCATCTTCCGCATCGTGGCCAGCGAGCCGGGCGGAAGGTTGTACTTCGCTAGTGCCAGCACCAACGCCGATGCCAAGGGAATGCCCGAACGGGAAATCGCCACGCTGATGGGCGACGTTACTGCAGTCGATCTCAAGGTGTTCACCGACGGCACGCTCGGCGATGGCGACAAACTCAAGATCGCGCAGACCTACCCTGTGAGCGGGGCCATCTCCGGCATCGAACTCTCGACAGCGGGAGACGCGTTGTATGTGTCAACGGTGGTGATGTCGGGCAAGCGGCCAAACATCGTGCCCAAAGGCGGCAAGCTACTGAAGTGCGAAACCATCTCCGGGAAGTGGGCACCGGAAATCAACACCGATAGCCCGATCTGGGCCATGTCGCTCTCGGCCGATGGGCAATTGGTGGGGGCCATCGAACGTCGATCGGAAGGCGGTGGCAACTTAATGCTGATCGACACTGTTGCATGGAAGCGAACCAAGTCCACCAATGTGAGCGATACCGCGGAAGATGCCGCACGCGGCGAGCCGGGCACGATGGTGATCCTGCAAGCCTCAGCCACCGCTTGCAAACTCGTGAGCCTTGGCGGCATCGGCCAAACTCAAGTGGTGATGCACGACAAACCGATGCAGTACGCCAAGGTGCTGGGCGACGCTAAACAAGTGCTGCTTTCACGCGGTGCTGGGGAAAACAGCGTGGTGTTTGGCGACATCGACTGGGTCAAGGGCACGTTGAAACCACTCGCCACAAACGACACGATCGGCGGGAATTTCCTCGTGACACCGGATGGTCAGTACGCCATCTGGAACAACGGCTCGGTAGTGGACCTCAAGAAGATCAAGAAGTACTAACTTGTCACCTAGGCCTTCGACCTAGGCTAGACTGTCTCGGCCCGTTGGGCCTTTGGGTTTCAAGGGCCAAAGGACCGTGACAGACTAGCCCAGGCCAGCGGCCTGGGTCCTCGGTGTGCAAAGCAAACATCATGAAGATCTTCGTAACCGGGGCAAGTGGACTGGTCGGCAAGCGGCTTGTGCGAGCGCTGCTCGACCGTGGCGATACGGTGTTGCCTCTCTCGCGGAAGAGTCTGCTGCCTGATGCATTCGGCGTTGGTGATTGCCAACCCGTGCAAGGTGACCCCACCAAGCCCGGCCCGTGGCAAGCAAAACTCAGCACCTGCGATGCGGCCGTCCATCTCGCTGGCGAGTCGATCACGGCGAAGCGGTGGAACACCAAGTTCCTGAATCTGGTACGCTCCAGCCGGGTGGATAGCACGCACCTCGTGGCCAGTACCATGGCCGAGCAACCGTTGAACAAGATCCTCGTCTCCACCTCGGGCGTGGGGTACTACGGCATAGATACAGGGGAACAACTCTGCCCGGAGACCGCTCCCGCTGGTGCCGATGTGATGGCCCAAATCTGTGTGGCGTGGGAAGCCGCCGCCGAGCCAGCACGGCGAGCCGGGGTGCGGGTGGTGCATCCACGTTTTGGTATCGTGCTCGATCCCAAAGGTGGGGCACTGCCCCGATTGGCGTTACCGTTCAAGCTGTGCGTGGGTGGACGCATCAGTACCGGCAAGCAGTACTTCAGTTGGATTCATCATGCTGACATCACCGGGCTGTTGCTGCACGCCCTCGATACGGCATCGCTGCACGGGCCGATGAACGGCGTGGCCCCCGGTGTGGTGACGAATGCCGAGTTCAGCAAAGCCCTGGCGAAACAATTGAAGCGACCAAACTTGTTCCCGGTGCCGAAGTTTGCCCTGCGATTGCTGCTGGGCAAGGTGGCCGAAGTGCTGGCCGGTGGTCAGCGGGCCGTACCCACCGTGGCCACGGAATCGGGGTATCAGTTCAAGTACCCGCAGTTGAGTGAAGCATTGGCAGAGTTGTATAGAGGGTGAGGATTGTCTTTTCCTGCGAGCCGCGAACGATGCGTCAGAAGTCGGGTGAATTGTTGCTGGTCGTGATGAACTTATTCAACTGTCGGGATTGATCTGATCAGGTGTACTGGTAGGGTCCTTCAACAAATTCACCAATCGCTTGCAACTCACTGGCTGCGGCTATGGCAGTTTCCAATTCCCTGAACTCGAATGTGAGGCAGATGTTGTGCGAGCCATCCACTTCGGGTGCTTCGCGCAAGTCAAGTTTGCCGCCGCGTCGGGCAACTGTGCCGGCAATCCGCTCCTCGCGTACTTCGTCAGTCGGGGATAGTTAAAAAACCTCGAATATCCACGTCACGCCATAATCCTCAACTGCCGAGTTATATGTTCACTTTATCTGGCTTGATTCAAGCTGACTTCGAAACCTAGCCAACCTGCGGCGGACAATCACGAACGCCCACACAAGTCCGACCAGCGCTCCGATGTAGCCGCCAGCATGGAGGAACGCGACAACCACGAACCCAGGCAGATCTTCCAACCCCAGTGTCCGCTGCCAGTCAGCCCAGGCGGATAAGTCGCCTCTGCCTGTCAGCACACCAAGCCCCCATCCGATGAGCCCGCCGACCGGAGCCAAGGCAGCAACCAACCCGAAGGCCTGCCATGTTCCCACCCGTCGGTCATGTGCTGCTAACTCAGCCAACCCGGCACGGGACAACAACCACCCGGACACCAACCCGACCGACCCGGCTGCCAATGCCCCGACGACGGAAGCGAACGCCCGAGGCGGCAATCCCACATCGGCCCACGCAAACTGGCGGAACTTGAGTCGGGTGAAGTACTCAGGAGAAATGGCGTAACTGATTTGGTCGTGTGCCGCTCCGAAAACAACGGCCAACACCAACCCGAGCAAGGCTGACTTGGCCATGATCAACAAGCGAGCTGCGGGGATTTTGGGATACAGCCAACGCATGGCGACAAGCCTCTTTGCTGCCGATATCTGCCATTGTGCTGATGAATTGTTAGTGGGTCGTGATGAGTTGGCAGTTTGCAGTCAATCTACTCTTCGTTCCCAGCGGATCACGGGGCCATCTTCGGGGTCGATGACATCGCCCATGCAGGTGAATCCACACTTCTCTAATGTCCGAACGGAGGCATCGTTCACGGCCAGTGTATGGGCACGTACCACCGTCACGGCACCAGAACTGAGGGCATATTTCGTCAGTGCCTCGGCAGCTTGCGTGGCGTAACCACGCCTACGGAACGGTTCATCAACCCCGTAGGCGATCTCGACAGTACCGTAGGCATCCGGTGGGCCTTTGAACGCACAGACACCGACGACCGATCCACTTTCACGTTCGATCATGTTGAACGACAATGCCCACACATCGCCAGATGAACTCGATTTCACTCGGTCAAGCCACACCGGCGAGATCTCTTTACGAACCTCGGGCGGAAGAGAGTCGACCCAGGCAAGCACCTTGTCCGGTGGTTGCAATTCGAGGTCAAGTTGCGGGGTCGTGAGCGTGAGCGATTTCATCATGATGACTCTGTTGACAAATAATTGTGATTCGTGGATTCAAGTACTGGCAACACTAGATTCGCAAGTTGCGAGATGTTTCGTGCATCGTCAATTCCACGGTGATGCGTGCCGATCAGCTGCAAGCCCACGTGGGCCATGACTTCTTTCATTCCTTTGGGTTTTATCTGATAAACCTTTGCGAACTCTTTCTTCAAGTTGATGTGTGTGTCAAACGATTCCGGCCATGGCAATTGATGACGCTCACAATCCACACGAAACTGCGACTGATCGTAGGCACCCCAGGAGCACAACGCGAACGGGTCAGAGCCGATCCAATTTAAGAACGCGGGAAACACATCAACGAAGCTCTTTGCACGATCAATTTGTGTCTGCCGAATCGTGGTAAGTTGTTGACAGAAGTCGCTGAGCGTTGGTTCAGCAACTGGTCGAACAAACTGAGCAAACTCGCGGCAGTAAGGCTCGCTCGCTGAGAGTAATTCAACAGCACCGATTTCGATGATTTCCATGCGGTCACGATCACGCACATTAGCCCAGCATGTGGCTTCCAAATCCACAACGATGTATCGCATAGGGCTACACCTTTGGGAAATGGATGAATTCGGTTGGTACGTGTGCGGTCAGCCAGACACCATTCGTTGAGAGGTGAAAGATATGGCCGCTTTGCGTCATCGCTTCAGCCAGAATGGTCAGCACAACAGGTTGACCATGGCGATTGCCCACTGTTCGTGCGGTCTCGATATCCGACGATAGATTCACATGTTGTCGCGTTCCGGCTAACAAACCCTTTTCAAGAATCGAATCGAGAAATCGTGTGGCAGTGCCGTGATAAAGCGATGGTGGAGGTTGAGCGACGGGCAATTCGAGATTGACTTCGATGGAGTGGCCCTGTCGGGCACGAATACGTTTTTGATCGTCGCTAATCTCGAATCGATTCTTGGTGTTCTCGACGACAATCTTTTCCAGCAATGTTCGCGTGAGTGAAATCCCGTGTTGCCGAGATCGTTCAACAAGTTGTTCGATCTCGGCCCAACCATTCGCATCCAGCAGCAGGCCAATCGTTTCGGGCTGATGCCTCAACACGAGTGAACAAAACTTACTCAGCGATGTGAGTGACTTTGACATGCCATGCAGAGAGATGTCAGTGACAAAAGGTTCGCGCAGTTAAAGCTTCGAGCCTGCCAGCGTGAGTGGCAGGAGTTTGAATGAAGACACTCCTGCCGCTCACGCTTACAGGCTCAACTCAAAGCCAACGGGATCAGCCCGTTGGCTCGTCAACGACTGTTACTTCCATTCAATCGTGTATGGCATGGCCATGCGTACGCCGCCTTTACCGGCACCCGCAAACGGGGCGAGGTGTTGAAGTGCCTTCTCCGCACCGGGGATCGACTTCAGCTCAGCCTTCAGGCCGAACGGTAGTCCGCCTTCCATCAGCTTCTCCAGGAAGCCCGCGCTCTTTGGCAGATTCAGCATCTCCACGGTCTTGTCCGCAGGCAGGCCCGCTTCCTTCTTGGCGTAGGCAATTGCATCGTTCAGCGTCCCCAGTTCGTCGACCAGGCCGTTCTCCTTGGCTTGGCGACCCGTCCACACTCGGCCCCCGGCGAGGCTTTCCAGCTTCTCGCGGGTCATGGCTTTCTGCCCGGCAGCCACGCGGCCCTCGGTGGCCTTGTTCAGGAACGTGGCGTACACATCTTCGATGGTTTCGGTCATCGCCTTGCGTTCGCTCTCGCTCCATTCAAAGGTGCTGCTGGCAACGCCACTGTTCTTCCCTCGGCTGACCACTTCGGTTTTCAGGCCCACCTTGTTGTACACGCCGCCGGTCACCAGCTTCATGCCGAACACGCCGATGCTGCCCGTGATGGTGCCCGGCTCGGCGAAGATTTTCTTCGCGTTCATGCATACGTAGTACCCGCCGCTGGCAGCCACGTCGCCCATGCTGGCCACCACGGGTTTCTTGCAGATCTTGAGTTCACGCCACATGATGTCGGACGCGAGTGCCGAACCGCCAGGGCTATCGACACGCAGCACAATGGCCTTCACGGTGGGATTCTTCTCGGCAGCGCGAATGGCTTCAACGATGGTATCCGACCCCACGCTGCTGCCACCCATGAGCGGATTGGCACTGCCCTTGCCACTCTCGATGCCACCAATGATGTGGATCACGGCGATCTTGTCGTTCTTCGATTCTGGTTTCTTCTTCGGGCTAAGCATGTCGAGCATGGCCAGCGGGTTGCTCAGGTCCGGCCCTTTGGTCTCGACCTTGCCATAGTTCTGCTCGACCTTCACGCTGTCCAGAGCCAGAGCTTTGCTGAAGCTCTTCTCGAACTCATCTTGGTAGGACGTCGAGTCGATCAACCCCAGCTTGGCGGCCTTCTTCGCGGTGAACGGGCCTTGGTCGATTACGTCTTCGATTTGCTTGGCCGTCCACTTTTGCTTGGCTCGCCCGGCGAGAATGTTGGCCACGATCTCCTTGTCGAAGTTGTCGTCCATCATGCTCTTGATCTGCTCGCGGTTCTCGTCGCTCATCTTGTCCGCGAGGTACGGCTCCACGGCGCTCTTGTATTTGCCCATCTTCAGCACGTCGGCCTTCACATCGAGTAGTTTGAAGGCTTCCTTGTAGAACATGACCTCGGCGCGAAGGCCGTACAGTTCCAGCCCACCGCTTTCGGGCACGGCGATACCGTCGCAGGCCAGGGCAATCATGTACGCCTTGGTGCTCAGCTCTTCGCTGTAGGCAAACGCCTTCTTACCCGTCTTGCGGAAGTTCTGGATGGCCACGCGCACTTCGTTGACCTTGCCGAAGCCGGAGTCAATCGACCCGAGTTCGATGTATAGCCCCTTCACCTTGTCGTCCTTCGCGGCCTTGGCGATGCGCTCCAACAGCATGCTCAGGTTTTCGCCACCGCCACCGAACAGGCTTTCGCCGTCCACCGGGGCTTCGCTCAAGCTGCCGGAAATCTTGATGTGGGCCACGCGGGCCACGTCGTCTTTCTTCGCTTCGTCAACGGCTGGCTTCTTCTCTGGCTTGTCTTCCGGCTTGGTATCACCGGGTTTGGTGGACTTGTTTTTGCTGGGGTTGAACGGATTTTCGTCGGCCCACAACGGCAGCGACAACATCCCAACGGCTCCCACAACAATGGCCGACTTGCGCAGTGCTCTCATCCGATGTCCTTTGCGACAGGTGGTAACAGATTCATTCAGCAGGACGGTCTTCGCAGATCGAGGATGGTTCTTTAGGAAGGCAAGGCTCCTGCCAAGCCACGACTCTGGCTCAGCTGGAGGTTCGCCCTCTCTGGAATCCCGTCACCCGGCCTCCGAGCACCCTCTCCCCGTCAAAGAAACGAGGGAGCGTAAGAGACCGTATCCCCGACAGCTTGGTAACTCCCGTTGGTTCGACTGGGCCGGTTGCCCTTGACCCAATGATACCACTCAACGTATTCCAATGTTTCGTGCGCCGATAGGTCGACTCAATACTGGCCACAAAGTACCTCCACTCTCGCCGAGAGCGGAGACTGATGCTGCTCTTGGCAAGGGCAGCCTACGGGACCACAAAGTACCTCCACTCTCGCCGAGAGCGGAGACTGATGCTGCTCTTGGCAAGGGCAGCCCTACGGGGCTCAAAGTACCTCCGCTCTCGCCGAGAGCGGAGGGAAGCTGCTCTTGGCAAGAGCAGCCTACGGTTGAGAAAGAACTCGGAGGGCTCAGACCCTCCGATCGGATGAGAGAGGATTCCCACCATGACGACCCCCGCTCGGACCTTGTTCCGCCTCGCCGCTTTTGGTTTGATCGTTTGCGCCGCGTGGAGCATCGCCCAACCGCCTCCCGTGGGGTCAGCGTTTACTGATCCCGATGTCATCCCGATCCAACGGCTCGAACCACCGGTTCGGCCTGCACCACCCAAGTCGATTGACGATACACCCACTGGCACCACCGTGCCCACTGGCATTAGCACTGGCCCCGTGATGAGCAACGGCAACGCCGTGATGGATTTATCGCCACCGCGATTGCAACTCAGTGTGCGCACACCCAGCCACATCGCACCGAATCTACCCGTACCCTACACGATCTTCGTGCAGAACATCGGTAGCACCAAAGCCCTGCGGGCCAAGTTGCACATGAAGATGCCCGAGGGGGCCGCGAGTGTGAAATCCTTTGACCCGAAGCCGCTGGCCGAGAACCCCGAACTGGTGTGGGACTTGGGCAACCTCGCCCCAAATGATCGCAAGGAATTCAAGATCGAGTTCCTGCCAAAACAGGATGCCAAGGAAGTGAAAGGCACCGCGTACATCAACTTTGAGTACGGTGCTGTGGTGGAGACGAAGATCGAAGCCCCGAAGCTCATCGTCAAGAAATCGATCACCCCGCAAGTGGCCGAGGGCGAACTGGCCACCGTGCGTGTGGACGTGACGAACACCGGCAAAACCGCGATCCCAAACGTGCGGCTCGTGGAAAATAACGATGCCAATGCCGAGGCCCGTGGCATCGATAAGAGCGAAGCGGGAACGAACCCCGGCCAGCGTCAATGGAAACTCGGTGGCCTGGGTGCCGGTCAAACCAAAAGTGTGACGTATCAACTGCTGCACAAAAAAGGTGGCGAGTACAAGAGCCTGTCGAACGTGACAAGCGATTTGAACCTCGGCCCGGTGACCGACGAAGCCAAGACGTTGGTGATGAAACCCGCGCTCACTTTCTCGCTCCTCAACAACCCGGAGAAGAAGGAACAACTCGTGGCCACAGTCCGCAACACCGGCACCATGCCACTGGCCAACGTCCAAGTGGTGCTCGATGTGCCCGAAGGGACACGCATCAGTAATGCAACCCGTGGCAGCGAGAAGAACCGCCAAGGCGATCAAGTCCGATGGGTGCTCCCGAAGCTACCACCCGGAGAGTCGCAGGAATACCGTGCTGTGTTCGAGCCGGAAAAAGGGGTTTCGGGTCGCAAGGTGGTATCGGGGCGAGCCAACGATGGACGCCGGTTGATTGATGTGCCCGAACAGAAAGCCATGCTGGATTACGTGGGTAAGGCCGACCTGAATTGGAAGCCGAAGTTCGACAGCCCGATCATCGAACTCAACCGCCAGGGTACTGTGCGTGTGGTGGTGACCAATAATGGCAACGTAACGGACAAGGCAGTGACATTGCGTGTAAGCCTGCCTACGCAACTCAAACCGATGATCGACGACCGCAGCACAGACAAAGTTCAACTGGCCGGGAAGGATGCCGTGTTCGCCCCGCGCGACTTGGCCCCCGGCAAGAGCCATGAGTTTGTACTGAACTATCAGGGCATCAACACCGGAACTGACGTCGTGCAACTGGTGCTGACCAGCGAGTCCCTCGGTAAGGAATCACTCACGAAGAACCAATCGATCACCGTCGGGAAGTGAGCAGAACGCTGGAATCGCCGATAGCCTTCGGCTATTTCAGCTCTTTCATGGCGTTAAAGCCAAGGTAAGCCACCATACCGGCAACCAGCACGCCAAAGATGTCGAAGACGATGAATGGCCCACTGCCAAAGGGAAAGCCGATGGCGATATCGAGGATGAACAGGAGCGCCATCAGTGCTCCTACCCCGAGTGCCCCGTAGCTCAGAACCTTTTCCATGAACGCCCTTTCCCGGCGGCTGTTGTCACTGCACGACAAAAGATCCGCGGAGTGTCAATTGCGGCGAATTGTACAACCTGCACAACCGTGAGCAACATATTGTGAGTAGGTTTTGCTCTTCATCTGGGAAATGCGCTAGCGCCAGCGGTAGTGTTCGCGTAACCCGAAGAGTCGGAAAGTGAGTCCAGAGCCACAATTGACCACACAATAACGTTATCCACATTTCCATCGACGAATCTGCTGCCGTCCGGGAACATCCAGGTAGATACCCGCGAGCTTCGCATGGTGACTGGCCTCCGACACAGCGTGCAACGCCTCAGCAATCGGCTCGGAGAGGACTCCGCGACCGACGGCGAGTTGTTGAATCGCTTCCTGATGGATCGAGACGAACCCGCCTTCGCCCGGCTGGTGCAGCGGCACGGCTCGATGGTGCTGGGCAACGCCACCGAAGCAGACGACGCTTTTCAGGCTGTGTTCGTGGTGCTCCTCCGCAAGGCGCACTCGTTCACCCAACGTGCCTGCTTGGGCAACGTGCTGTACGGCATTGCTTACTTCACCGCACAGCCAGGCGTTCGGCCATGATCCCACACCAGCAGAATGTTCGACGTGCCGTTGCCGTTGGTCAAATCCACCAGACGTTTGCCGTTCGGCCCACCGTTCACGTAGTTCATGCCGTAACTGCACTGAAACGGCAGCCCCGCACTCGCATCAATGCCCAAGGGGCACTTGAAGATCTTGACGTTCCGTTCGACATATGGCCACAACAGCCCGGCCGGATAACCACCGTTGGCATACGTGTTATCTGCGTTGGGTTGACCCTGAGCCGCGATAGTCGTTGAGGGTGCAAATCGATTGTCGTACGGTGCCCACCACACTTCTCGTGGGCCAGTCCAGATGGTAGCGGAGGTGAGCGAGTAGCAATTCAAGTCATAGATTCCCAACGATGTATCGCATTGCCGATACCGTGGAAATGTACCAAGGGCATCGTGATAGTGCTGAACGCCCAAGCCGATCTGATGCAGGTTGTTGCTGCACTGAAGTCGTGCGGCAGCCGCACGAACCTTCTGCACCGCCGGCAGCAATAGCCCAATCAAGATGGCAATAATCGCGATGACAACCAGCAGCTCAACGAGCGTGAATCCACTTCGGCGAACCATACTTGAAGTTCCGTAATGCCTTTACTTCACAACGATGAGCTTGGTGATCTTGGAGTCGATGATCATCTTGCGCTCTTCTGGCCCCAACACGATGCAGCCTTCAGAAGCCGATTGGTCCTTCTTGCTGTTGTCGCCATGGATGCGAAACTCACTGCGTTTGGTCAGCTTTGGATCAACAGGTTCGACTTTCATCGTGTTTGGGCCGAGCCTCTCGTGCTTGTAAGCCTCGCCGATTGTCCACTCCCCACGCGGGATGGGGCCAACAAACGACTCATCCTGTTTCTTGGGGTCGTTGAGACCTCCACCTTTTTTACTGCCCGAGTATCCAGTGGCCTTGACCTTGCCGTTGAGCTTGAGTTCGCCAGTGGACTGCGAGTAAACCCAAGTATCCTTCGGCTCGTCCGCCGCGTAGGCAAAGCTACATAGCGATAGGAACACTGCCAAATGTAGAATCACGAAGCGGTTCATTGGATTCACCCACATGGATGTTGAATTCGATTCTGTCGGCTTGAAAGAGTATACTTATACCCTTCTTTACAGGATGCTATTTTGGGAAGGCGAACCCGCAGTGACTCGAAACGATCAACTCCTCAAGCCAAGTATGATGGACGCATTCCATCGGATCAATCATGGAACTCCTCGGGCAGAGCGCAGGTTTGACTTCAGTGCGACACGCCATCCGGCAGGTTGCATCAACACAAGCCACGGTGCTGGTGCTTGGTGAAACCGGTACTGGTAAGGAATTGGTCGCACGAAGCATCCATGCCCAAAGTAAACGGCGAGACAAGCCTTTCGTTGCCGTCCACGGAGCCGCCCTCGCTTCCGAACTGATGACGAGTGAACTCTTCGGCCACGAAGCTGGTGCGTTCACCGGTGCGCTTAAGAAGCGCCGTGGACGATTTGAATTGGCCAACGGCGGCACGCTGTTTCTTGATGAAGTGGGAGATCTGCCAGCGGCTCTGCAAGTAGGTTTGCTTCGTGTCCTTCAAGAACGACACTTCGAGCGAGTCGGGGGCGAAGAACCGATTTCCGTCGATGTTCGGGTAGTCGCCGCGACCAACAAAAACCTGATGCAGGAAATCGCAGCTGGCCGCTTCCGCGAAGATCTCTTCTACCGGCTCAACATCTTCCCCATCACGCTACCGCCGCTGCGTGACCGACCGGGCGACTTGAAAGAACTCGTGCCACACTTCGTGCGGCACTATGCCAACTTGCACGGTCGAACCGTACGCACGATATCGACACATGTGATGATGGCGTTGGCGAACTATCGCTGGCCGGGCAACATCCGCGAATTGCAAAACGTGATCGAGCGGGCCGTGATCCTGAGTGAAGGAAACGAACTCGCCTTTGATCCAAGTTGGCTGATCGGTGGGTCATCAGCCAACGAATCAACGCAGACTTGGGCAGCACAAGAACGCGAACGTATTCTCGATGCACTGCAAGCAGCCGATGGACGCATCTACGGCCCAGGTGGTGCTGCTCACCGACTCGGCCTCAACCCGACGACGCTCTACGGCAAAATGCGGAAGCACAAAATCGAACGCACACCGGGTGGTTGGTCGACATCCTGATACGGCATCTCTCTTTGATCACCTGGCCAAATTTGGTTGCACTCACTTCGTAAAAACCAATGTTTTTCAGGGCTTTTCGTTCGGCACGCCGATTGCCTTGTGATCTCCATCACACCCGATCCTGGAGATCATCCGATGGCATACGTTGTTGCCGCACCCTGTGTCGACTGCAAGTACACCGACTGTGTCGTAGTTTGCCCCTGCGAATGTTTCTATGGCGATGAACAGCAACTCTACATTGATGCCGACGATTGCATCGACTGCGGAGCCTGCACACCCGAGTGTCCTGTGGAAGCTATCTTCCACGAAGTTGACATACCCACGGCTTGGAACTCCTTCATTCAGCTCAACATGGATCGAGTGAAAGTGCTCAAGCCGCTTGATGCAAGGGTGACGGAGAAGATGGAGAGGGGTTAATGAAATCAAAAACATACTCCGACAAGAACGCTACCCCCTCAACCACTTCTGGATCTTCGGCAGGGTATCCTTCCAGTCCTTGCCGAGGCGTTCGCGGCCGAAGGCGTCGTAAAGCAAGTCCAGGGTTTCAATCAGTTCACGAATCTGCGTGGCACGTTGGTAAAGCTTCGCACGGGCGTCGGTCACATCCTCCGGCATGTTCGGCAGCTTGGCTCCGCCCACGCCGAGGGTCTCGGCGTGAAGGGTGAACTCGTACTGCTCCGAGTGCCGAACCACGGTGAGGCCGCACTTCCGGGGCAGCTTGCCGGACTGAATCGCCCGTTTCGCTTCGGGCAAACTGGAAGGCCCGGCATGGCTGATGGTTTCGTGGCCGGTCTGGCCGCGCGGGCATTCCAACATTAGCGTGCGGGCAATCATCACCGTGGCATCGGACTTGTCAGCCAGCTTGATGACATCGGCAAGTTCGTCGGTGACGTACCAGAGCCAGAGGAGGAATTCGTTGCCGAGGAAGTCTCGGCTGGTGTCGTCGGCAATCCACGCCACATCTTCGGGTGTGGTGCCGGGCACGAACGGCGAGGGGGAACTGTCGTCCACCTGGCGGAGTCGCTGATGAACTTCGGCGAGCTGCTGGGCTCGGTTGCCAGCAGTGATCGGATCGAGGCGGTAGCCGAAGGAATGCTGGAAAAGTGTGAGAAGACGATCAACTTGTGAAGTGGAGGTGGAACCGAAGAGCACTTCGTTGGAAAGGACATCCCAGAGGACAGGGACACACTTGCGTCGTTTGTACCGGCCGTCCTTCGCTTCGGTCTCCAGACGTACCCGGGCCGTTTCTTTAGCCTCGCGCTTTTGTCGAGCAGTGGGTTGACCGCTTGGGTTCTCTTGACTGAGGGCTTTCACTTCGGCAACGTAATACGCCTTGAGCAGATCGGACGGTAGCTTATCGGTATCTATTCTCAACTCGAAGTTAAGAGTCTCACTGATGATGTTCTTTTCGAGTTCAAAATCTGTGTCGAGAACATGTTCACCAGCAGTCCAACCGACTTCAATACCATCAGCACTGGCAATCCGCTGCCGACCGGCTTGGAAAGCGCGAAGGCGATCAAGATGATCATCAGTGAAGGTTCTTGGTGAAGGTCCATCGACTTTGAAACGAAGAAACGTGACTCGACCGGAGAAGAACGGCATGGAGCTGGCACCGGTATGGGAAACGTAGTAGTGATCGGCTTTTGTGTTGCTATAGAAACACAACAACCCCGTGTCATCTGTGAAGACAACACGGGGTTGAAGTTTGGAAAAAAGCCGGCAATAACCTACTCTCGCCCTGTAAGGACTACCATCGGCCCCAAGTGCTTATCGTACGTGTTCGGGATGGGAACGCGAGTTTCCACTTGGGTAAGTTCACCGGCAAGCTGC
Organism: Gemmatales bacterium; assembly: GCA_038230995.1. Lineage (GTDB taxonomy): Bacteria > Planctomycetota > Planctomycetia > Gemmatales > Gemmataceae > JALHQU01. The sequence goes on along the minus strand of JBBRME010000050.1, from coordinate 390 downwards.
CTGATATATCAGTAACAATTTAGTCAGGGTATGTTAAGTCGCAGCGACTTCTCAAGGTGATACACGTTGAGAAAGAGAACAATGTGGCCAAACGTTTGGCTGTTAGTACCGGTTAGCTGAGTGAATTACTCCACTTACACACCCGGCCTATCGACCTCGTAGTCTACGAGGAGCCTTCTTGTTAGGAAACCTTATCTTTGGGGAAGTTTCACGCTTATATGCTTTCAGCGTTTATCCATTCCGCACGTGGCTACCCAGCGGTACGACTAGCGTCATAACTGGCACACCAGGGGTGCGTCCCTCCCAGTCCTCTCGTACTAGGGAGAAAGCCCATCAAGTTTCCACCGCCCACAGCAGATAGGGACCGACCTGTCTCACGACGGTCTGAAC
>JBBRME010000049.1:0-23917 GCA_038230995.1 Gemmatales bacterium | reverse complement strand
GGGTGGTAACGTGGTGCGCAAAGACCTCGGCAAGCCGCTCATGAGCGAGATCAGCCGATTGCTGAAGCTCAGCATCCAATACGGGCTGGAGAATCGTAAAGAAGCGTTGACCCACGCCCTGCAGTATGCCCGTGACATGGATATGTCGCTGGCCGACAAGTTCGTGGGCATGTATGTGAATGATTGGACGCTGGACTACGGCGAACGCGGTCGAACGGCCGTGAAGCTGTTGCTCTCCGAAGCCCATAAAGCTGGCGTCATCCCGAACCCCGTGGCAATTGAGTTCGTGGATTGATACCGTGGCAGAATGAAGTCGCTCTTCGTTTACAACTCGCCTCCGGGGCCGTGCAGTTACATTCCGGAGCGCATCTCTTCGATGCGCTACGAGGTCGTGGCTTCACTCTCAGCGGCGGAGTACGAAACCCGCATGAGCGTTGGCTGGCGCCGCTTCGGCAAGATGATGTTTCGCCCCGTCTGTTCGGCCTGTCAAGCCTGTCAACCGTTGCGTGTCGACGTAACCAAGTTTCAAGCCAGCACATCCCTCCGACGGGTGCGTCGACTGGCCGAGCCTGTCGTGTCGATGGAAATTGTCGAGCCAAGTGCCACCGACGAAAAGCTCGATCTTTATCATCGCTTCCACGAGTTTCAGACCGGTCACAAGGATTGGCCAGAACGCTACGAGTCGCTGGAGTCGTTCAGTGAATCATTCGTCGAGAACCCATTCCCATCGGAAGAATGGAACTTCCGTGTTGACGGTGAACTCGTCGGCGTGGGTTATGTTGATGTGCTACCGACGAGCCTGTCGATGATCTACTTTTTTTACAGCCCGGAGGTGCGATCCATCTCGCTGGGTACGTTCAATGTGCTGAAAGGCATCGACGAAGCCGTGCGAAGGAAACGACCGTTCGTGTACCTCGGCTATTACGTTTCAGGCTGCCGAAGTTTGGAGTACAAGGCCCGCTTCCGCCCGCATGAACGATTTGACTGGTTGAGTCAGACCTGGAAACCCGAAGTGCAAGGCTAATTGCACCATGTAGGGCGGTACGAGGCAACCGAGTGCCGCCGGTGCAACATATCGCGGCACTCGGATGACTCGTACCGCCCTACAGGATTAAAAGCTAGAATGAAACCATGCGGTTCCTCATCGACGGCTATAACCTGATGCATGCCGTAGGCTATGTGATCCCGCGCGGCACGGAGTCACAATTCCACGCCGCACGTGGGCGCTTCCTCGATTGGCTTGCGGACAGCACAACCCGCGTGACTTTAAAGGTTGAACTTCGGATCGTCTTCGACGCCCAACACAGCAAGAAAGACTTGGGTAGCTCGGCACATCGCGGACTGATCGTGCAATTTTCCTTCCGCGAAACAGCAGATGACTTGATCGAGACACTTTTGCACCGTGAAGCCAAACCTGCCAACGTGACGTTAGTGAGTAACGACACCCGGCTACAAAAAGCTGCGAAGCTCACAGGGTGCAAGTTCATCGCCTGTTCGAGCTTTGTGGACTGGTTGAATCAGCCGAAGGGTTGGAAGGAAACCCTGCCCGACGAGCCAGCCCCGGAGAAGCCGATGTTGGATGCAAAGGCAGAAGTGGCTCAGTTCCTCGACATTTTCAATAACCCGAAATGATTCACACCAAACCCGTCGCTCACGCTTCCGGCTCGTCAAAAAACAAAGGCAGGCACCGTGTGGGCGACGGTGCCTGCCTTCGGAAGAGTGGGGCAAGCCCCATCTTCGTTAGTTGTCGCGACGTTGTGGGGCCAACTTGGCCATGTCGAACTTCTCGCCGATCATTTCGGCCCAAATCTTCTTCTGGTCACCAGTCATTGCCTTCATCACTTTTTCTTCAGCTTCTTCGTTGATGGCTTTGTTCTTCTTTTGGAAGTCGGCCATCTTTTCTGGATCTAAGCCGCCGCGTCCGCCACCTGCACCACCACCGCCACCACCTGCACCACCGCCAAAGACTTCTCGCATCAGATCAGTGCTTTCCTTACGGCTCTCATCGACGACTTTCTTGATGCTTTCGGTTTGATCAGCCGTGATGGTCAACTTTTTCTTGATGCTCTCCGAGTTGAAAGCAGCCAAGCCTTGTTGTTGCAGACTGATTTGTGCGAGGCGTGTCGATTGCTTGTCGTCAAGTGTTTTCTTGAAGAACGAGATCCGGTCTTCAAGACTTTTCACGCGTGCCTTGGCAGCTTCGAGTTGTTCTTCATCCGTTTGAGCAGCAGCTCCGCCACCGAAGGCACCACCGAAACCGCCTGCTCCCCCGCCGAAGCCACCAGCACCGCCTGCACCGGGACGACCACCACCGGCTCCACCACCGCCGCCAGCGCCAGGTGCTGGTGCACCAGCTGGGCGAGCCGCTTCTGCGGCTTTTTCTTGGAAGGCTTTAATCTTGCTAACTTGGTCTTCGCTCAGCTTGAGTTCTTCTTGCAGGGCTTTGTTGGTTGCGAGCAGTGACTTGAGTCCACCTGTACCGCCGCCGCCGAAGCCGCCACCGAAGCCACCTGCACCGCCGCCACCGCCTGGTTGACGTTGGGCCATCGCTGCACCGCCCGCGAAGGCCAGAACACCTGCCACCAGCACCCATCGCACCAAGTTACGCATGGTGAAATCCTTGATAGAGGAGAGAACCTTGGCTGGGCGATGTGCCCAATATTTGGGTTCTAACACTTTCATTTTTACAGTAAAAGTGATGACACGGAGATGAGAGCACTCATGAAAATCGTCTGAGAAGTGCGAAAGTCTCGCTGAACAGCGATCCTATTGTTGCTATGTTGATCGGGATAGTCGAATACCTTCGAGCCGAGTCGAATCATGAAGCCAATTGCCATCCTCACGGAACAGGCCGAGCAGCTCATCGAACTGATGACCGAGTTAGGAACACGTGGTCATTCTTGCGTCGTCATTGACCCACGCACGCATTCCATAACTGCAGAATCGGCTCTTCAGTACAGCCTCGTGTTACAACTCGTGTTGCCGAAGGTGGTACAAAATATCCAGACCACCACGATGGTGTTGACCAGTGATGGTGAACTTGGCAAAGCGAGTTTTGTCGCCCACGAGCCAGTTGGCAACAGCATGTCGTTGCGTGAACTGGCGGATCGAATTGAGAGCCTGACCAAGCAGGATCGTCATCAGGTCTTTGAAGACGCATTATCCCATATGGCCGACTGGGACGCCGCCATTTAACTTGATTACTCACCAACACAGGATGAAGCCATGCCCCGAGGCAAAACCTACGACGACGTCACCGGCACCATCGGCGATACCCCGATGGTTCGGCTGAACAAAGTGATCCCCGCCGGGCATGCCACGGTCTTCGGCAAGTGCGAGTTCTTTCAACCACTCAACAGCGTGAAGGATCGCATCGGCCTAGCCATGATTGAAGCCGGGGAACGTGACGGTAAGATCAAGAAGGATACGCTGATCATCGAGCCGACGAGTGGCAACACGGGCATCGCACTGGCGTTCGTGTGTGCAGCCAAAGGCTACAAGCTGACGCTGACAATGCCGGAATCGATGAGTCTGGAACGCAGAGCTCTCTTGCGTGCGCTGGGGGCCAACATCGTGCTGACACCCAAGGCCGAAGGGATGCGCGGGGCGGTGAATAAGGCTACGGAGATGGTGGCCAGCACGCCGAATTCTTGGATGCCACAGCAGTTCGAAAACCCTGCCAACCCGGCCATCCACGAAAAGACCACCGGCCCGGAAATTTGGGAAGACACGGGCCACAACATAGATGCCATCGTGGCGGGCGTGGGAACCGGTGGAACGATCACCGGTGTGACGCGTTACATCCGCAAACAGAATCCGAACTTTATGGCCTTCGCCGTGGAACCGATTCACTCGCCGGTCATTGGTGGTGGTGCTCCTGGCCCGCACCAGATCCAAGGCATCGGCGCGGGGTTCATTCCCAAAAACCTCGACATGACGCTCCTTACTGAAGTGATTACCGTGAGCAACGACGAAGCCTACGAGTGGGGCCGACGCCTGGCAAAAGAAGAAGGGCTGATGGTGGGAATCAGCAGTGGGGCCAACGTGTGTGCGGCGGCCAAGATTGCCGCCCGACCAGAAATGAAGGGTAAGCGTATCGTCACTATCCTGTGCAGCCTCGGCGAACGCTACCTCAGTACGCCATTGTTTGAAGGCATGACGGGGTGACTAAGATATCCGAGCTCGGTGGTGAATCTGACCATGCCGAGCTTGGGAGATTCGGCATGCGTTCACTTCCTGCATTTCTTGTTTTGCTCCTCGCTCCAACTGTGTTTGCAGCTGATTGGCCCGGTTACCTCGGGCCAACCCGGAATTGCCAATCGACAGAAACCAAGCTCAACTGGGATTGGGAAAAGACGCCACCCAAGCAACTTTGGTCGATCCCAGTCGGTAAGGGCAACGCGGGCCCTGTGGTCGTTGACGGTGTCGTTTATCTTTGGATTCGCAAGGATGATAACGATACCATGTTGGCCCTTGACGCCGCGACCGGCAAGGAAAAGTGGACATACAAATGCGGTGGGCGTGGCGAGGAAGGCCCGCAAACCTCACCGCTCGTTGTTGGTGATATGGTCTACGCCTTGGGCTATGGTGGCAAGCTTTCAGGGATGCACTTGAAAGACACCACGAAGTGTTGGGCACGTGACATCGTAAAAGACTTCGCATCTCCGGAAGGCTACTTCGGGATGGGGGCCGGCATACTGGTTCATGATGGCAAACTCATGCTGAACGCTGGCGGCAAGAACGCGGGCATCGTGGCGTTGGATGCAAAGACCGGCAAGGACATTTGGAAAGTGACAAGTGACCCGGCCAGCTACAGCACACCGGTGATGATGGAACTGAACAAGCAGCCACACGCTGTGTTCTTCACCCGCACGGGCCTTCAGGTAATCGAAGTTAAAGAGGGCACTTCGGTCTTCAGTAAGCAACATCGCGCGAGGATTGACGCCAGCGTGAACGCGGCGGCACCCGTCGTGAAAGGGAACGAAGTCTTTTTGAGTGCGGCTTACGAAACCGGAGCGGTGCTCTTGTCACTGACGACGGACTCGGCCACAGAAGTCTGGGGCGACAACAAAACATTGTCATGTCACTTCAACACACCCGTGCTGGTTGATGACCTGCTCTTTGGTGTGCACGGCCGGCAGGAAGGCCGCAGTGCCGAGCTGGTGTGTGTGTCTTGGAAAACGGGTGAATCATTGTGGCGTGAAAAGAACTTCGGCGTTGCGCATCTCATCGCCGTTGATGGTGGACTCCTGGCACTGAACGAAAGTGGTGAACTCATCCGCTTCGATGCCAGCAAAGCCGGGTACAAGGAGCGCGGACGTGTCATGACATTAGAAGGCTTAACTCGTGCACCACCGGCCCTAGCGGATGGCGTAGTCTACCTCCGCAATTCGACCCATCTTGCCGCTTATACCGTTAAATAAGAATCATCTGAAACCATACAAGTTGTAACAATTACCCCTCGACAAGTCGAAGTACCCTCGGTATTCAGCCACCCACACAAGACGAAAACGTGAGCGATGACTTAGAACCGTTGGGGAACGGGACCGAGCCATCGTTGATGAACGACGGAGCCGGGGATAGCTCCGACGTTCACGGGTGAAAGCTGGGCTGTTTACTCCGGTCGGCGAAGATGGCTTCGCAACTCGGATGTTAAAGTGCGAAGCCTGCACCCGTTGGATTCGACTTGCGGACGGGGGAAGACGGTTTCGATGCCAAACTTAGCATTCGGTTGATTCCGTTGGCTACTTGGCACCGATACTAGCGTAGCGGCACCGACACACTTCCCGGACGGTGCCCAGGGGGAAAGGTTAGCGAGTGGCAATGCACTCGACGCAATCGAACACCTTTTCAAGCTGACTCTTGGCCGCAGGGCCAGGTACGTGAAATGGAGTTCGCGTTTCGCTCGAGATCGTACTCACATCGGAAACCGAGTTCCAGGCTCGATTCCGTGCCAATCGTTAACCTCTCAGCAGGGAGGAACCGATGCTGACGCGTATTGATGGCGACATTCAACAGGTCTGGCGTGACTACCGGGCGAATCCAACGCTGGAGTTGCGAAACCACCTGCTCGAACACTATTTGAAGCTCGTGAAATACAACGCGGAGCGCATCTGGCAACGGCTGCCCGACGGCGTTGACCTCGACGACCTCATCAGTTCGGGCATCTTCGGCTTGATGGATGCCATCGATGCCTTCGACCTCGAACGAGGTGTGAAATTCGAGACCTACTGTGTGCCACGCATCCGTGGGGCCATGCTCGATGAACTTCGCAGCATGGACTGGGTGCCTCGCTTGGTACGTTCCAAGCAGAGTAAGCATGAAGTTGCACGTAAGGCTCTCGAAGCCGCGTTGGGTCGCCCACCGAAGCCAGATGAGTTGGCCGAGAAACTGGGTATCCCGATCGATCAACTTGGTGCTTACGTTGGCGAGGCGACAGCCGTCAACTTGGTGAGCTTGAATAAGAAGTGGTACGAAACAGACAGCTATAAGGATGTCCGCGAGATCGACATTCTCGAAGACAAGAAAGCAGAAGATCCTACCGGTCGGCTGCAGAATCGCGACCTCATGCGGTTGGTTACTCGTGGCTTGAATCGCAACGAGCGGCTCATTGTCATCCTCTACTACTACGAGGAGATGACCATGAAAGAGATCGGGGCCACGCTGAACCTCAGTGAATCGCGTGTCAGCCAAATGCACAGCAGCATCGTGGCAAGGTTGCAATCGCAACTGGTGAAGCGCAAACCTGAGTTCTCGAACTGATGACAAGCAACAGACGGGCTATACTGCCAGAATGTTGCAACTTGATGATGTGATTGTGGCAGTGTCCAGCGCACCCGGTTCGGCAGTTCGGGGCATCATCCGTCTCACAGGGCCTGGGAGTATCCAACTCCTTCAGGCCTTTTTTCATTCCAACACGGCTGCACAAACGCGAGCCATACAAAGCGGTTCACTCACCGTCACAGGCTTTACCACACCGGTGCCATGCGAGGTGTACACATTCCGCGCTCCGCACTCGGCAACTGGACAAGACATCGTCGAGTTACACACAGTTGGCTCTCCACCCATACTTGATGCTATCGTGTCGGACTTCTTGAGCAACGGGGCACGTGCTGCTGAGCCGGGCGAGTTTACGTTGCGTGGATTCCTTGCAGGTAAGAAAAACCTCCCGCAGGCAGAAGCGGTGCTGGCCGTTATTCATGCCACCAGCGAAACCGATTTGAAGCAGTCACTCCGGCAACTCGCTGGTGGATTGACCGAACCGCTTTCTGTCATCCGCGAAGACCTGTTAAACCTCGTGGCAGATACTGAAGCTGCTCTCGACTTTGCGGATGAAGATTTGGAGTTCGTCAGTCAACGCGAGACGATTCTTCGCATATCAGTGGCACTCGCCCATGTGACTAATGTCAGAAGGCAACTCCAGCAACGCACTCTGAGCAATCGATCCATTCGTGTCGTCCTTGTCGGCGAGCCAAACGCTGGGAAGAGCAGCTTGTTCAACGCGCTGCTGGGCGAGGATCGCGCGATTGTCTCAGCTCAGGCAGGTACGACCCGCGATGTCGTTTCAGCAATGCTTGATCTCGGAGATGTGCAATTGGAGTTACTGGATACCGCTGGCTGGCAACATGCAGAATCAATCATTGAAGAGCAGGCCCAGAAGCATGGAATCGATGCCAGCGCTACAGCTCATTTGATCCTTCATTGCATTCCGTTTGGTGAAGAACAACCGACTCGCTTGATGGGTAACGCCTTGCGCATCAGCACCAAAACCGATACTCCGAGCGACGACCCGCAGGCAGTTTCAATTCTTCGACCGGATTCGATTCATCGACTTAAAATTTTGATTCAATCGTGCAGCGTCGAACTATCTCAACCAGCTCTTGCACCAAGCCAAGCCCGTTGTCAGCATCATGTGGAAGATGCTATGAAGCATTTGCGCACGGCCCATGCTCAGGCCATCAACGCCGACCCGGCTGAATTACTCGCACTGTCCCTCCGTACTGCACTCGATGCACTTGGCGCCATGACCGGTGCGATTTACACCAACGACCTCCTCGACCGTATCTTCAGCCGCTTCTGCATCGGGAAGTGATGCAAGTGCAGGGCTGCGTTGCGATTCTGATAAAACTATGGCAGGTCGGAAGATCATGAAATCAAAGTGAGCTCGCATTCAATTTCGCTTGCATCCTCCGAAATGTTTGGCATAGTAAGAATGGGTGATTTACTCCCAAATCGCCCGAATCATTATTTTTAATAGGTGGAACATGCTTCTCTCTCGCGTGCGTTCTCGTTTATCTGGCTTTACTCTGATCGAGTTGCTGGTGGTCATTGCGATCATCGCGATTCTGATTGGTCTGCTTTTGCCAGCCGTGCAAAAAGTCCGCGATGCTGCTGCTCGGATGCAGTCGTCGAACAATTTGAAGCAAATTTCGCTGGCCTGTCATTCGACGAATGATGTCTTCGGAACACTGCCAATCCGTTGGAGCCCATGGTGGGCTGCCCAGAACTTCCGTGGGCCGTACTACCAGAATCTGGACATCGGTTTGTACCACATCCTTCTGCCTTATATCGAGCAAGATCCACTATCGAACCAAGTGCTTAAAAGCCACCCTTGGGCACAAGTACCGGGTGCGACACAACGCAACTGTGAGTACTTGGTCAAAACTTACGTCGGCCCAGCAGATGGTGGACCAAACCCAGCATCGTACCAATCCGATTACGGCAATTATTGGTACAGCTGGCAAGTGACTTCGACCTATGGCGTTTCAAGCTACGCGATGAACATCCAAGTCTTCGGCAATCAAAATGCACCGAACTGGGCTGTTTGGGATGGTTGGAATCTTGAATGGTCCACTCGTCCTGTCTCCATCCAAGGCATCAAAGACGGTAGCTCAAACACCGTAATGTTCTCGGAGCGTCGCTCGAATTGTCCACTGAGTTGGATGCCAGGCGGCAAGCGAATTCAAACTTGGTCCGGCCTGAGCTATGAATACCCAACGACGGCGGCGTTCCACGCAGGAAACGGTAAACCACAAATCGGCACGACAACGGCCAATTGTGATCCTTATCTGCCGACGGGCCTGTCGAGTGGCGTTTGTCTTGTGAGTCTTGGCGACGGTTCGGTACGCGGTGTCACAGCTGCGATCAACTTGAATACATGGATTGCCGCTGGATCACCGAACGGTGGCGAAGTGCTTGGCAACGATTGGTAACCCGAATTCACCTCAAGAGAACATGATGATGATTCGTACTGAGCTGAAGCGATTGGGTGCCATCACCACTGTTGCCATGATGATGTTGACGGGCTGTACCAACAGCGAGAACAGCCCGAAGAACACCGTACACGGTATGGTGATGTACAACGGCAAACCCGTGACGGCCGGTGAGGTGAAGTTTCATCCGGAAGACGGTGGCTCACCTTGCGCTGGGCAGATTGGTATTGATGGCGGGTATCTTGCCAGCAGCATTAACCCGGGTAAATACAAGGTGACTGTCGAGACGAAATCATTTAGTCATCTCAAAGCACCACCCAAGGGGATGGATTCTGGAAAAAGGCCAATCTACGTTGCGACACCTCCGAAATACGAAAAAGTAGAGTCGACGGATCTTACTTTCACTGTGGACAAGGTTGACAACGAGTGGCAGATTGATTTGAAGTAATTCTTCTCATGAAACGCAACGAAAAGAGGTGTGACATTTGTCACACCTCTTTTCGTTTCAAGCGAGCTCCAAGGTCACATTACTTACCGGCTTTGGCCGCGGTGTACAGTTCCTCGATCTTCTTCCAGTTCACCACGTTCCACCTTGCATCCACGTAGTCGGCTCGCTTGTTCTGGTATTACAGGTAGTACATCCGCTGAAACAGCGGCTAGAGACGCCGTGCCGCAAAGCAACGATTAAGCCATAATGACGACGAAAAACGCCGCGAAGCTCGAACTGAGCGACGCGACGGCATTGAAGCAGATTCAGAATTCAGTGACGGCGGATTACGCTGCGGACTCCTGAATAGATTGTGATTTACGTCAGCATCTTCTCGACTTCGAGAAGTCACGTAAACCTGACCCTCCGCATCTGAAAAAAGGCGGGTTTACCTTCCACTTCATCGCAATGAGCTGATCAACTACCGGCTCAAGTTGGGCGAGAAGCTCCTCGCGGTGATGCGCTTGGGCCTTTGCCCACCGTCGGCGAGAGAAACGCTATTTTTTCCGATAGTCAGACTTTATAGTCGTAGAAGGTTTGCTTAAGTACACCGAAGTAATCGTGCATCGCTACCGAATATTACTGTCACTCCGTGACGCGACGATACTGACGCGCCTCTATCGAATCGAGTAGCATGATTCGATATGTCGCTTCTACTCGCAAAAAAACTTTGTCCGCAGCTCTTGGCAAATATCAGGAGTTCAACGGTTCTCTCTGGCGTTCGACTTCCAAAGCAGGATTTTTGTCTTCGAAATCCCAGCGAGTGAATTGCCGTCCGGAGAGAAGCGTAAATGGGAAACAGTGTGATGTGGAAGAGGAATTTGCAGGCGTGTCTGCCCGCTGATGAGGTCCCAGACCCGGACCTGGTCGTTATCCGCAGCGGATGCCAGTGTCTGACCGTCGGGAGGAAACGCGAGCGATAGTACAGCAGATAAATGCCCCTGAAGTGTGATCCTTTTGGTTTCGTCTGGCCAGTTCCAAAGTTCGATCTGCTTGTCAGAACCCCCGATCGCCAACGTTGAACCAGTTTTATTAAACGTCAACGCGAATATCGCACCGCTCCGTTTCGGTAATGCCTTGCGTTCTACCGCCGTAGCCGGGTCGCAGAGATGAACGACTCCGTTGCTGTCTCCGACCACAAGTGTTTTACCATCGGGAGAATAAGACAAGCACCAGAGCGGCATAACACCGTATTTGACATTCGCGAGTTCGTTACCTCGCTCCCAATCCCAAACGCGTACTGAACCGTCCTGCCCGCAGGAGGCCAGCATGTTGCCATCGGGGGAGAACGACAAACCCAAAACCATTTTCTGATGAACTTGAAGGACGGTCGGGCTGGACCGCTTCGATAGTTTCACGATCTTGATAGTACCATCGACACCAGCCACAGCAACAATGTTACGACCTGGAACGTAGGCTAATGCCGTGACAGGGGTCTTATGAGCGTCCCATGTATTGAGGAGCTTTCCGCTCTCACACTCCCAAAGCGTGATTAGGCCGTCTTTCGAACCCGAGACAAGTTGTTGGCTGTCTTGTGAAAATGCGACCGAAGAGATAAGACTTTTTCGAGTTAGAATTGTGGCATCGAGTTTGGATTGTACATCCCAGATCTTGATGTTACCAATCCCATCAGATGCAGCGATTGATTGACCGTTTGGTGAAAAACTAACTGCCCAAACGATTTCCTTGTATCCAGAAAAACGCAACCTTTCTTTAGCGGTCGCCACATCGATGACATAAAGAGTGCCATCGGTCGTGGACGATACACAGATCGATTGTCCGTCGGGAGAAAAACTCGCCGATAAGAACATTGATTTAATCTTAAATTGCCCCTGCTTTGTCCAACTCTTTGTTTCCCACCACTGAAGCAGTCCGCTGAGATCACAAGTGGTGAGCATTGAACCATCCGCTGAGTAGGCAATCGACATCACATTCTCAGAATTTTTGTTTGAGCGGTGGGCCAGTGTCTGGCCGTCTCGATTCGATATCCCAGATGACGATTCCGTTGGCCGCACTCGTGGCGATATGTTTTCCGTTAGGTGCGAAAGCCATCGAAGTTAGCCCCTGTGCCACCCCTAGCGTTATCGGTTGCTTGTCATGGAGACCACGATGAAGAAGGATTTCCCCATCGGAACTTGCCGAGGCGATCTTGCTGCCGTCCGCCGTCGCAACGAGAGCTGTCACCCCCTTCGTATGTCCCTTGAGTGTTACTGTTGGGTGACCGTCTGCAGCACTGAAAGACTGCAAAACACCGTCTTCCATTCCTGCCAGTAGAGTTTTATCTCCATCGACAATCGCGAGTGTCCGTACGGCGCCATGATTGCCGGTAACTGTGAATCGTTCTTTGCAGTTAGCAAGATCCCAGACTTTGATGGTTCCGTCGTAGCTGGCCGACGCCAGCCAGGATCCATCCTTCGAGTAGATGGCACTACGAACTGTCTTCGTATGTCCTGTTAACATCCGGTGTGAACGCTTGCAAATCTGTTGAAAGAGTGACCAACTGAAATCACGTAACTCCTCGGGGCACCGCTCTCGGTCTTCAAGAAGAGTTAACCCACGAGCCGGGTCTGTCTCGTAAACAGTACTGACGTTGGCCAGTTGCAGGGCGTAAAGACTTCGTCGGGCACGGTTCCATTCGTTTTTCGTCGCTTCTTCCGCCTGAACAGCGTGGTCGCGTTCTTTACGTATCTGCGTATTCGCCTCGCTCAAATCCATCGAGTATTTGAACCAGCTGGCAAGTAGGATAAGCGATCCAAGGAAACAGACGGCGATTAGCGCTGCTCGGGACGGGCGACGCTTGGCCCACTTCAGTATCCGCTCACTCGACCCGATGGGACGTGCCATGATCGGCTCGTCGTCTAGAAAATGCCGAAGATCTTCTGCGAGTGCCAAGGCGCTGCCGTAGCGTTGACGTGGCAATTTCTGAAGGCATTTCATGCAAATCGTGTTGAGATCGGATGGTAGTTTTGACTGCATTCGCCTAGGCGGGACGGGATCATCCGTAACAACTTGTTGAATCGTGTCCCACGCCGTGGCTGCTCTAAACGGTGGACGTCCAGTGATCAGTTCATAAAGGATTGCGCCCAATGCATAGATGTCTACTGGCGGGCCAATCGTCTGGCCTTTGGCTTGTTCGGGAGCCATGTAGCTCGGAGTACCTAGGATCGAGCCGCTTTCTGTCTGGCCGACGTCTTTGCTGTCGAAGAACTTTGCGAGGCCAAAGTCTGAGATCTTCATTGTGCCAACGAAAATTTGCGTCGAGTTCGATGTGCTGAATTCGTTGGATGCCGAGGCGACTGCGCGAATCTCTTCCTTCTCCAAAAGGATGTTCCCCGGCTTTAAATCGCGGTGGACGATTCCTATTTCATGGGCGTAGTGAATAGCCCGCGCCAACACTTCGATCAATTCGGCAGCCTGACGAAATGCGATAGGCTGCCCTGACAATCGACGGTCCAAGGTGCCGCCGGGCATGTATTCCAATGCGAAATGAGGGATGCCGGCGTGCTCTCCAATGTCGTGAATCTGAACGATATTCGGGTGCTGCAGGCGTGCTATGGCCTCGGCTTCAATCCGAAACCTGGCAAGATCCTCGGCTGTCACTTTGCCGGAAGTTCGGATCATCTTGATCGCTACAACGCGTTTGAGAGCAAGATGCACGGCCTTGTAGACCACCCCCATCCCACCGCTGCCGAGTTCACAGAGGATTTCGTAGTTCGGAAGTTCCGGAAGTTTCGTTTGTGAATCTGAATTCATTGTTCGGTTGTGAACATCGACCGCATCCGGGTGATTTCCATTTGCGATCATATCCGCCCCGTTGTGTTTCGTCGGGTAGGCTAGAAATCCCAGCCGATTGTACTTTATTGGCCTTCAACTTATTATGCAGTCGTCGTAGATAAAATGTGCCTCTGAAACAATTCGGATTACGCATCAACTTACGACTCAAAGGTGTTGAATGAAAAATTGCGTGGCGTGTGGCGGCGAGCTAACCTCGGACGCTGAGGCATGTCCGATCTGTAATCACATTTGTTCGCCGACCACCAACGATCTGCAGGCTGATCCGATTTTGACAACGAAATGGTCGGGGCCATTACCTCCCGACTTCCTACCATTCACGCAATTGTCCGTCGATGTCTTCGGCTCACAGGAGGGTAGTGCTAACAGGAGCGCGAAGATTGAACAACTCTTCGGAAATAAGACTCGATTGTTGATCGGCCGCACACCCGATTGCGATGTCATGCTGCCGCACCCGTCCGTGTCTCGCGCTCATGCCGTGCTGGAGAAGACAGTCGAGGGAATGTCCATTCGCGACTTGAGCAGTGTCAACGGCGTTATGGTTGGCGGGCAACGGATCCGGGACAGAGTATCCCTGCGTGAGAACGAGCGAGTCGGTATAGGACCTTACCTGTTCTTTATCGTCGGAGATGAAATCCACGCTCTTGACAGCAGTCGGAGTTTACGGCTGGAAGCACGAAGCCTTGAGAAGACAATCATCACCAAGAGTGGCCAATCCCGCCAGCTTTTGAACAACATTCGGCTCGTAATTGAGCCAGGAGAATTCGTTGCTCTGCTAGGGCCTAGTGGATCTGGGAAAAGTACTCTGATGGATTGCCTTAATGGCCGGCGCCCAGCCACGGGAGGGCAGTTGCTGGCCAACGGCGAGAACTTCTATCGTCACTTCAACAGTTTTCGAAAGCTGCTGGGTTATGTACCTCAACGCGACATCGTTCACTCCTATCTCACCGTTTATGAGGCTCTTTATTACACCGCCCGGTTGCGGCTCCCGGAAGATACGGAGCCAGCGGAGTTGGCGGAGCGGATCGATGAAGTCTTGCGATTGATGGAACTCTCTCCACAGAGCGAAACACTCGTGGCCAACTTGAGTGGGGGTCAGATCAAGCGAGTTAGCCTAGGTGCAGAACTCATTTCGAAACCCCGGGTTCTGTACATCGACGAGGCCACAAGTGGGCTCGATGCCGGAACTGAGACTCGCGTCATGCAGTTGTTCCGCAAGTTAACCGTCGATGGCACTTCCGTCGTCTGCATTACGCACAACATCGACAACGTATTCCTCTGCGATCTTATCTTGATCCTTGTAGCAGGCCGCATGGCGTATTACGGCCCACCGGAGGAGAGCCTGCATTACTTTGGCGTGAAACGTCTCGGAGAAGTTTACGACCGCTTGGGCGAGAAAAAGCCCGAAGAATGGCAGAGCCTATTTGAGGCAAGTCCCTTTTTTCACACATACGTCGCCACTCGGTTAAAACCCGAAGATGTAACCCACGCTGGCAATATCGCTCCACCGACGCATCCAGAACCGGCGCAGTCGGCAGGTGTTGCGACACAAGATCGACCTCGTGGAAACTTCTACCATCAAACACGTGTTCTTATCTCGCGTTATATCAGACTGCTCCTAACTGAACGACAGAGCCTTAAAGCATGGCTTTTACAATCGCCTATGGTCGGCATAATTCTCCTCATGGCTTTCATGAACGCCGCATTTACTGAGATCATTCCAACCATGCGGAAATTGAGTTCGGAGGAGCACACCATCTTAGAAACTGCGGTACAGAACACGGGAGAGCCCGATACGCTGCCAATTCCTGCCAAAACGCAGGAGGACATCCACAAACAATTGAATGCTATCCTCAAGGCCGATGTGATGCCCGGAGATTCGATGGTCAATCCACGTTCGACATATCAGTTGCTGCTCCTCCTTGTTATCACGTCACTTTGGCTCGGCTGCAACAATTCGTCGAAGGAATTCGTCAAAGAAGAGGGAATTTACGCTCGCGAACGTGCAGTAAACCTCGGAGTTTGGCCGTACGTTGTCAGTAAATTTTTCGTCCTGGCTATCATTACAACGATTCAGACGGCACTTTTTCTCGTTGTGGTATACGGTGGGCTTGCTCTCAGCTCGCAATTCCGAGGTAAGACAATGCCACCAGGCATTTATCAACTCGACGTGCTGTCGCTATTTGGCGTGTTGAATCTCGTCGGCCTAACTGGTGTTGCATTGGGACTACTTCTCTCGGCGTGTGTCTCGAGCGCGGACAAGGCGAATGCATTGCTTCCATACCTGCTGATACCACAAATCCTACTCGCCGGTGGGATCATGCCAATTCACACTCAACCTTTGGAGACAATTGCCCAATTGATTTCGCCGGCTTATTGGGGATGGAGGGCGATTCGGCTCGGAGAAACGACGTTGCCATCAAACTTCCCTTATGCCGTGCAATACAACGACTCCGTTGCACTGGCGTGCTTGGCCCTCGCAGGACAATTATTCTTCGCGCTAGGATTAGCAGCTTGGTTCTTAAAGCGTAAAGACCCTCAAAGACATGGCAAATGAGTCTCTGGAATGAGGGAGCTGTTAAATTCGAGTACTGACAGGCATACGAGACGTGGAAGCTAAGCAGAGAGCAAAGCTTCTACTGTTATCCTGGCGTCGTAAACTACCAGCAACTTGCTGGGGCATTCATTACTCTGCCAGCGGTCAGCTCGAATACGCTTTACGGCTTGGTGGCATCAAGTACGTATAGCCAGATTTACGTTGAGATGGTCAGCATCGAATTCAGGTACGCGGTGCGTGGTGTTATTGGAGATCAATTCTTGGGTTTGCCAGGTCTGCTCTTTTTCGTTTTTTTATCAACTCTCTGAATCGGTATCGTCCACTATCCATCGCGAAGTTGGCGCATTGGCGTCGGCCTTGTAGGCGAGCCGAACGCCGGGAAGAGTAGCTTGTTCAATGCACTGCTCGGCGACGACCGCGCGATTGTCTCTGCCCAAGCGGGTACCACACGCGATGTCGTTTCGGCGAAGCCTTGAATCGAAAACATGCAGGTCGACTTGTTGGACACCACTGGCTGGCAAGCCGTAGAATCAGTCATCGAAGAGCAAGCACAGGAGTTAGGAGCACAAGCCAGCGATGCTGCTCATCTCGTGCTGCATTGCATACCACACGGCGAAGAGCGACCGACGCGATTTGATGGAGCTGTTCTTCGCATTTGCACGAAAGCTGATGACCCAAGCGATGAAGCAACGATGGTTTCCATTCATCGCCCGGATTCCATCTCTCGACTGAAGTCGTTGATACAGTCCCATGCCGCGGAGCTAGCCCAACCCGCACTTGCACCCAGCCAAGCCCGTTGTCAGCATCATATGGAAGATGCCATCATCCATCTGCGTGCGGCCCACCTGCAGGCGGTGAACGCCGACCCACCGGAACTGCTGGCCCTGTCTCTGCGTGCCGCACTTGATGCTTTGGGTGCCATGACCGGCTCGATTTACACGAACGACTTACTCGACCGTATCTTCAGCAGATTCTGCATTGGGAAGTAAACGAAACGAGGCACAACAATTGTTGTGCCTCGTTTCGTTTTTGGACTCGACTACTTCCCGGCTTTGGCCGCGGTGTAAAGCTCTTCGATCTTCTTCCAGTTCACCACGTTCCACCACGCATCCACGTAGTCGGCTCGCTTGTTCTGGTACTTCAGGTAGTAGGCGTGCTCCCACACGTCGATGCCCAAAAGCGGCACGTGGCCATCCATGAGCGGGCTGTCTTGATTAGGCTTTTTGATTGCCACAATCTTCGCACCGGCTGGGTCGTACACCAGCCAGCTCCAGCCACTGCCGAATTGCGTGAGGGCGTTCTGCTTCACGGTGTCCTTGAACTTGGCGAAGTCGCCGAAGGCGGCCTTGATGGCATCGCCAATTTGACCGGTTGGCTCGCCACCAGCGCCCGGGGCCATGATCTCCCAGAACATGGCGTGGTTATGGTGCCCGCCGCCGTTGTTGATGACGGCCTGACGAATAGCATCCGGCACGCTCTTGATGTCGCGCAGCAGGCTCACGATGTCCTTGCTGGCCAAGTCCGGGGCCGACTCCAGCGCTTTGTTTAAGTTGTCCACGTAGGCTTTGTGGTGGCGTTGGCTGTGGATTTCCATCGTGGTTGTATCGATGGTTGGTTCGAGTGCTTTGAACTCGTACGGCAGGGTTGGCAATGTAAACGGCATGGGTACTCCTGGGTGTGAACTCGAATCCTGTTGATTCGGACTGGGTTAGTTTAGGTACACTCAGGTGGAATACACCCAGCGACCGAGAAGGAATGCGGGTAGCAGTAACAGGCCGATGCCCAAGCCCGGCCATCCAACGTATACCGTGGCCAGTACGGCATCCAACAGAATGAGGCCGAGGATACTTCGCTTGATGGCCGCTTGCACGAACTTGGGCGACAGGTGACGAATCGCGGGCAGGAGCTTGCTGCCGACGAAGAAACAGAAGATCACCAGCAAGTACGGGAAGGCTGCGAAGCCTGTCTCGAGGTGCAGCGGCAGCAATGTACCGAGGCCGACGACGGCGATGATCATGAGCACCGTAGCAAAGATCAGATTGATTCGTCGGCTCGTGGTTTCTTCGGTTCGAGCAAACCACGTCACACCGACGATGTACAGCCCCACGACGGCCGCCAAGTGAAACGCTGGCAGTTGTAACTCATACTGGCTCAGCGGTATGAGCACATTGAGAAACCGGCAGCCACCCATCGCCAGCGGGCCAAGCCAGTTGTGTTTGAAGAAGCTGTTGTAAAGCAAGATCAGCACGGTGAGACAACAGCCGAGGATGAATGGCCAACGTTGCACATCGAAGCCAACGGCCAACAGCAAGAAGAACAACCCGACAACGGCGAGCGCCACACCGAGCCACCACGCGGTAGCGGGGCTGATGCGGCCGGATGGGATAGGCCGATTCGCGCGTGTCTTGGCGTCTTCGTGTCGATCAAAGAAATCGTTCCAAGCCATGCCCGCGAGATACAAGCACCCGGAGGCGAGGCAGAAATACAGCACTGCTCGTGGTTGCTGGGTGAACAGCCCGATGGCGCAGGACGCCAGGAGTACATCCGCGAACGCAGAGAACACGTTGGGGATGCGCAGCAATTGTGCAAAGGCAAGAAGTCGAGAAGTCATGTTGAATCTCTAGTAGCTATTTCAAAACGGGGACTGGCTCCGAGTCTTCGAGGTGCCAGTCCCCGTTTTGAAATAGCTACTACGCAAGCTCCACGGAGAAAGCATAGGTCGAAGGCCCAGCCTGGGTTTTCTCACCTAGTGCGGACAGTTCGATTTCGCTGGAGACGAACCGCACATCCCGAATTCCCTCAGCGATCAACCGGCCTGCGGCAATCGGGCGATCCGTGTCCTCCACGGCAATCAACACCGCTGTTATGGCGAAGCCCTGCTTGCGGAGTTGGCCCAGTGCCACCGATGTTTCGATCGTCACCGCAGGCAGAATCGCAATCACCGTGGCGTCCTTCGGCAAGCGTGGAGATGTCTCGATGATGAGCCGAGAGAATGTCATTCTTTCTGTCAGTTCCAGTCGGGCCAACGCCTCACGGATCAGTTGAAATTGTTCGAACCCCCGGCGGGTGGAGACCACAACGGGGCGAAGGCGATCCGAGTTCGTCACAGCTTCGTACTGTTGGCGAACCTCAGCACGTGATGTAGCTTCTTCCTCGTTGATCGTCGGGTCATCACTCGCTTCCGCGCGGATGCGTTCCACGGCATCGCAACCATTGCTGACCACACCAATTTGCTGATTCAGCGCGCTGACGGCATACGCCAGGGAGCAAGCTGTGGTGATGGCCAACTCGGAGCGAAACGGTTCACGCTTGGGATCATACCCAGCGGAATGAAAGTCGATCAGCAGCGACGCGCCCGCCAAAGAAGTTGGCTCGAAGACCCGGCAGTGCAGTTCGCCGGTGCGTGCCGTGGCACGCCAGTGGATGCGTTGCAGCGGGTCGCCGTATTGGTAGGGGCGTACACCAGAGGTGCGGGTGGGGTCTTCAAAAAGTCGATTAGCCAATCGCACTTCACCGATGGGGCGTTCTGAGGCGAACTCGTATTTCGTCAGCGGAATCATCTTCGGCAGCACCATCACAAAGCCGGGTGAAGTCAGTGTGTGGTGGCGGCGATGCAAGCCGAACACATCACCCGTCTCGGCGAACGCCGGGCCGATCTGGTAGTACCCGCGCGTGTTAAACGTGAGCTTGTACTTCAACGTGCGTTTGCCAGCTATGGGGATGAACACCACGGCAATGCGGCGGCCCTTAATGGTCACCCGGGCCGGGCGCTGGGCGAAGATGAACTCGGGAAGCATGTCTTCCAGCAGCAGCCAACCGACCGGTATCTTGCCTTCGTTCTTGATGTGAACAATCACTTCGATGGTATCGCCGACTTCTCGCTGACCCGCTGGTACGATCCGCTCACCCGCGAGATTGCTGATCCACGCTTTGGACAAGTATCGACTGAGCAGGAACACCCCTACAACAACGTACCCTGCAAAGGCAATCAACCCGGCCTTGAGCAGCAGGGCCAAGCCGATGAGCACCAGCAGGACGATGAACCAGCGCCAAGCTTTCATCGGTTACTCGGCCTTGGAGGTGACAACAAGAAGGATGTCTTTCTCGCGCTGAAGCAGCCAGTCTCCCTGGCGTGCAATAACCATTTTGTAGATCAAGCAGCAAAGCCCGAACATCAACATGGAACCAGCAAGTGCGATGGGCCAACCGCGTGTGCCAAGGAAGTGATCGGTCAGCAGTTCGATCCAGAATGGCAACAGCACTAAAGCCAAAAGTATCGGGTAGACGAAGATGAATAGGAATTGCAGCAGGATTGGTATCAGCCGGATTTCGGAAGGTTGCATCGCCCCGGGGGCCATGGGAATCGGTGCCATGATGGACATGGCATTGGTCACGAGACAGTACAGCACAAAGAACGCAACAGACGACAACACCATCACTGGGTAGTGATCCCATCGCATGGGGAAGACCACGCCGACGAGGAGCAAACAGATACCACCGAGGCTGAGGAACAACGGGGCAAAGGCCAAGTTTCGGCCCAGCAGAATCTCTCGGCGCGACACTGGCGAGAGCACGAACGCCCGGAAGCCAGTGCGGTCGTAGCCGAACATGTTCCCGCAGACTTGGATGCCGGTAAACAAAACAAACGAGAAGGCACCGATGCCGAGCAGAGGGCGGATTTCCATAGGTATTGTGAGCTTGGTGCCAAGCAGAATGGCACCGAACACGATGACGACAACAAACGGAACCAGCAGGATCATCTTCGATTCCGGCGCTCGCAGCAGGCTCTGCAAACTGGTACTGGCCACCGCACTCACGGGCTGCGAACTCATCGGCCAGTTCCACTCGATGATCGGCTTGCGCGAACTGACTTTTGTGTTGTCCTCGACCTTGGTCGAAATGACTTGCGAACTGAGTTCACCACGCTGCGACTTCAACGTGGTGTGGTAAGCCCGGTTCAAACACAACAGACCAATGAGGATGAAACCCAGCGTACCCAACACCAACGGCCAAGCATTGCCATCGACGATTGTTGCGGAACCGAGGGCGAACCATCCCAGCGGGAAGATGGCGTTCACCCACCAGGCTACTTCGCCCGTGCGCTCGGAAAACTTCTTCTCCACATCGGCGAAGCTCGTCGGTTGGCGTTCTTGCACTGTTACGGGTTTGACGGGTGCCTCAACTTGTGGTGCGGGAGCAGTGCCTTCTTTCATTTCAACAGTTAGAGGTGGCGGTGCTTCAACGACCTTCGCGTTCTCCCACGGGCGGATGAAGTGAATGAGTTGCGGGGCTTGGGCCACCAGCACGATGGCCAGCGTGAAAAACACAATCACGTTCCGTCGGCGGCGCGGGTTCGACATGAGCACCGCCAGCCAGCCTTGAAACTGGTACTGGATTGCGCTTGCAGCAAACAGAAACGCCACGATGAGCGGCAGGCCAAGGAGCACGATTGCGGACTGCGAGATCGCTTGGCCCACGAAGATACAAGTCGCCGTGACCAGGAACATCTGCAACGAGAGATCGAAAAGTGAACTCACATAGTTGATGAGGAACACCCCACGCGGCGACACCGGCAAGTGCAAGAAGCGATCCAGCGACAGCGGATCGCTCCGCTGGATGTCGAGCATCAACCCGGCCAAGCGAGTGACAACGAAGCCGAACAGAAAAACATCCCACAACAGCAACCGGCTAGGCCACGACAAATGCGGCATCGCATACAGGCCAACGATCAACCCGCCGATGGTCAGGCCAACGGCCGACGACACAATCATGATGGCGAACAGGATGTGCAGGATCTTGTTCGCAGTGCCGCTACGCTGCATCTGATTCTTGCGAATCGCCCAGCGGAGTTGAATGAAAGCCTTGAGGTGCGCGAAATTCACTCCACGCCCCCTTCCAGCCAACTCAGCTTCTTGATCTCCTCGGCATCGGCCCCGGCGGTTTTCATGAAGTGGGCTTCGAGTGTGCCCGCAGCACGAATCTCGCTCATGGGTGCCTGATCCACCAACTTGCCTTTGACGACGATGCCCACGTGCGTGCAAAGCTTTTCCACAATCTCCAACACATGCGAGGTGAGAAACACGGTTGAACCGCGTGCCACAAAGCCGAGGAGCAAATCGCGGATGGTGTGCGAGGTGACGGCATCGACGCCTTCAAACGGTTCATCAAGAAACAACAACTTGGGGTTCGCCAGAAGTGCGGCGGAGAGAGCTAGCTTCTTCTTCATGCCATGGGAGTATTCCATGGTCAGTTTTTTGCGTTCATTGGCGAGATCCATCAGACCGAGGAGTTCCTCGCTCCGGCTCTGGATCGTCTCCTTCGGCATCTGATGCATTCGGCCAACGAAGGTGAGATATTCTCGCGCGGTGAGGTTGTCAAAAAGTGCAAGGTTCTCGGGCACCACGCCGATCTGCGCCTTGACCTTCAGCGATTCTTCCATGTCCAGCATGTCCAACCCGAGCACACGAACGGTGCCGGAGGTTGGGGCGAGCAGGCCCGTGAGCATCTTGATCGTGGTGCTTTTGCCAGCACCGTTGGGGCCGAGGAAACCGTAAAACGTGCCGGGTTCTACGCGAAGATCAATGCCACTGACAGCGTCGACGGAACCGAAGCGGCGGACAAGTTTTTCAGTTTCAATGGCCGCCGTCATGCTGAAGTCTCTTGCGGCAAATGGAACCGACTGGAACCGATGGTTTATGGATTTGCGATGAGCTTCACCGGTAGATCCGGCGTGGGGGCGATTTGCGTGGTGATGTCCATCAGTGGTTTGGGGTACACACCCAAGGCAACGGTACCCAAGCCGCACAAGCATGCCGCAACGAACGAAAGCGACATCCGCTGTGGTTCGTTCGGCTTCAACGGCGACCGCAAATACATGGCACCAATGACGCGGAGGTAGTACACCGCCGAGATCGCCGCGTTGATAGCGAGGATCACGGCGATGATCTGGAACATCGACTTCATCTTCGTGCCGGTTGGCACATCAAAGGCACTGAAGAAGAGATTCAACTTGCCAACA
This sequence comes from Gemmatales bacterium, assembly GCA_038230995.1. Lineage (GTDB taxonomy): Bacteria > Planctomycetota > Planctomycetia > Gemmatales > Gemmataceae > JALHQU01. Next base: position 851 of record JBBRME010000049.1, on the reverse strand, counting down.
AACCCAGCGGTGAGAGGTAGGCCAATCATGCTGAAGAAGAAGATGGCCATGAGGAACGCGGAGAACGGATGCGACTTGCCAAGCCCGGCGAGGTCATCGACGGTCGATGTCTGCTTGCCGCTTGCACGCAGGTGGGCGAGGATGGCAAACGCACCGACGGTCATGAAGCCGTAAACCACGAGATAGAAGAAGAGTACATCCAAACCGGAGTGGTTGGCCCCGGCTTTTGGTTGCGTCATCGCCACCAGTAGACCGATGAGCATGTAGCCACTGTTTGCGATACCCGAGAAAGCAAAGATTCGCTTCAAGCTATCTTGCAGCATGGCCATGAGATTGCCGAGACACATGGTGACTACGGCCACGACCCATAACGTCAGCGGAATGAGCGTGTGCTGAACATCGAATGGTAAGCCCGCAGCAGGGTGACCGAGCAAGCCAAAGACTTTGGCGAGGGCCACAAAACCGGCAACTTTGGGCACGAGTGCTAACTGAGCCACCACACCGGTTGGCCCGCCTTCGTACACATCCGGTGCGTAGAAGTGGAACGGCACGGCGGCCAAACGGAAGCCCAGCCCGGCGATGACGAAGATACCAGCCACCAACGCCAATGGCGATGTGCTACCGGATTGCGTTGCCCCACTCAGGGCCGACACCACCACCGTCAGGTTGGTGCTGCCGGACAAACCAAAGAGGTAGCTGAACCCGAAGAGCAGCAAGCCGGACGACAGCACGCTGAGCATGAAGTACTTGATCGCCGATTCCTGACCCAACTTGGACGACACGGGCAAGTAAAGCAGCACATAGGTGGGGATGCTGAGCATCTCCAGCGTGAGAAACAGCGTGACGAGGTC
>JBBRME010000048.1:0-24149 GCA_038230995.1 Gemmatales bacterium | reverse complement strand
TTCGGACTACCTGTGAGGCTGCCGGCTCCGCCCGGCTTCTTCGCTACGCTCACCGTTGGCAGTGGGTAAGCTTTCAGGATCTCGTCCGTCGCTTTCGTGTACGCTTCATCGGCCGGGGTGAAGCCCTTCAAGTTCCACAGGGTCATCAGCATTTTTCCCGATGCGGTCTTCGAGGCACCCGATAAGCCTCTGCGAATCTGCTCGGCCTCGGCATCGGTCAGGCTGCCTTTACGGTAGGCCACCACCGCCGGGGGGAACTCTTCGGATTGCTCTAAAATACGCAGCGTCTTGAAAGCACCCGGTTGAAGAAAACGATAGCCTTCCATCGCACCCACATCGACGAGCGCTGCGTTCTCGTCCCCACTGGACACATTGTTGAGTACGTCTTCCGGCGTGAGTTTGATTTGAAACTTCGGTATGGCGATATCCTCGCCGAACCCCGTGCGGGCCTTATCGATGAAGGCCAGCGTGTGAGCCTTCGCCCCACGTGGGATCACGATCGAGTGACTTTTTAGATCGGCCAGCGACTTGAATTTGGAATCTCGATGCACGACGACCATTGCCTGCACCTTGCCACCGGGTGGTAGGGTAATGACCAGCGGAATCAAGTCGTCGCACTTTTGCTTGGCCCAGGCGAATTCGAAGCCGTGGAAGACACCGAGTTGCAGTTTTTTGTCTTTCAACTTCTCGGCCAAGGTCAGCGCATCGTCAACGATTTCCACATCACCGGTGAAGCCGGTCTGCTTGCTCATTAAATCACGGAACGGCTTGGCCAGTGCCTGCACCATGCTTGGCTCAACATCTCGAAACATGCCAGACAGCATGCCGACTTTCAGTTCGGGCTTGGGTTCGGCAGCACACAGACAAGTGGTCGTAGCAACAAGAAAGGCGAGCAACAAACTCAACCGCATGGGATCCACTCCGTGATGTCCGAACTCATTCATCGAGCGTCAGCATTACCTGTCAGGAAAGCGTGGGCTAAACGACCCACCTGTGACTTTTTCCAGCGTCACCAGTGCTTGAACTTGCGTGTGCACGGCCTCGACGTATCTTGCCTGGGCCTTGCTGGCGAGCGATTCATTTTGAATCAACAACTCTGGATCCATTTTGGTTGCTGCCGCGGTGCGGGACTTCTCAACCAGCTTTTGAGCCTGAAGATGTCGTTCTTTCGCTTCGATCACTTGCTTGACCGTCACTTTGTATTTGATGTAAGCGTTTGATGCTTCCAGTTGAATGAGGCCAATTGCTTTGTCGAAGACGGCTTCCTGTCGGCGGACATAATCCTCGGCTCGGGCCACGCGGTCTTCTACACGGCCAACAAGTTGACTCGGCATTTCAGGCGACACGGCACCGGGGCGATAGTCACCATTCCGTACGGGTGCTGGCAACATCCGCGCGTGCAGGTCAGCCCCGTTTGCAAAGGTTTGAGCTGTGCTGCGGTGTTTGAGAATGCTTTGAGCGCAGACTTCTTGCCGGGTGACATCGACGATCACTTGGCCCTGCACCACTTCGGGTCGATTACGCAGGGCCATGGCGATGACCGAGTCTTTTGTCAGTTCACCGGTCATCGTCGGCAGTTCTTTCAAGCTGACCGACATGGCGTAATGTTGATCCACACCCATCGCTTCCTTCAACGCATCCAGTGCGGTCTCCCGACCAACCGATGCGGTGGATAAAAGCTGCTTCACTTCGCCGATGATGTCATCAAGTTTGGCAATGGTGAAGTCGTTAATCTTGATCTTCGGATCGATCTTTTCGCTCTTCAAGATCTCAATTGCGGCTTGCCGGAAAGCTTCCATTTGCTCCACAATCTCAAGCGCTGTTTGCTCTTGCTGTGTGGTGTAGACGTAGCTGAAGTACAGTCGACAGATGTCATAAGTGTTTTCCTGCCGAGCCTTTTGTACTTCGGCAGTCGCTGCTGCAATTCCTCGTTGCGACTGCATCCGCCGTACGGGCAAATCCGGGCTGAAAAAGTCGGCAATGTTTCGCAAGCCCATCAAGGCGAGGTAGCCACGTTCGCTGGCGGAGAGGCTGGCAACGGCAGCACGGATGGCCGGTTGACGTTCCTGCCCGATGGCCAAACACTGACCCAGCGTATGAGCCGGGCCTACGGGTTCCCAAGGAACAAAGGCCGGTTTCTCGGGCTCGTCGGGCTGAATAGAGATGCGTTGAGTTTTTGGAATCGTTGGTAGTTTCAACGTACCGGAAGTGGTGTGCCCAGGCTGAGCATTGGCTTCCGAGCCAAGACTGATAGCGATCAGGCTGAAGCACACCAGGTGAATACCCAGGCGAGGCATACCGACCGCTCCATGATCGAAAATAGACGCGCGTCCTGCGTCCGCCTTCTTTCATCGGCGAGGTTGTCCAAAGCTCCACATGGTGATGTCGCTACCATTGCTAAACAACACGATAAGTCGTTGGGTTAGTCCGCTTGTAGGGGTTATTGCCAAACAAGATGTATGGTGCAAAGTTGGACGATTCTGACGAAGTTCGTTTGGTCAGTACGCAGATTCCGTTGAAAACGACTCAAGTGTCAGGTTCGCATAAAATGAAGTTGTCACAGGTGAGCGTACAACATGGCCGAGTTGAGTCCTGCAGTGGAGCGATTGGAAGAGACCTTATCGCAAATGTGTTTTCAGTCTTCAAGCCGTCGGCTTGGGCATTGGCTGCTTGCGTTGCTGGATGACGAGGACGGCCATCCGGCAGCGTTGCTTGAGCGTATGCAGTTCAGTCGGGTATCAGTTATCGATGTTGCAAACGAGACGCTTGAATCATCACCTCTCTCGCCGAGCACCTCGACGCTGCACGGTTACGCCCGTGAGTTGGCGATCCAACTTCGCGGCGAAACTCGGCTCACCACGGATGTGCTATTTCTTGCTGTGCTGACCATTGACAACACCTATGGCCAAACTTGGTCGGACGCCGGGCTTGATCCACAAGCCGTAGCCGAAATGATCCGTTCGCCAAGAGAACAGATTGCACCATCGCAGCCGGTCAAGGAATTCACTGTCACGGCGGCCCACGAACATCGGCAAGCGGCACGGGTCGTGGATGCCAACCTGAACCGCTGCCGGGAAGGGTTGAGGGTACTGGATGACTACTGCCGATTTGTGTTGGACGATCGCACGTTGAGCGAACAGGTCAAGCGGCTTCGGCATCGCTTGGCTGATGCCACCAAGAAACTGCCCACGGGCTTGCTCATCGCGGCTCGTGACACGGCTAACGACGTGGGCACGGACATTGTCACCGAGAGTGAATATCGCCGCCGTAGCTCGGCTCATGTGGCAGAAGTTAATCTCAAGCGAGTCGAGGAAAGCCTGCGCTCGCTTGAAGAATTCGGCAAGGTGATTGATTCAGCGTTTGCAAAAGACGTCGAGCAGATTCGCTACGCCGTGTACACACTGGAAGCAACCCTGGTGCGTACGGCCAGCCCACTGCGGGCGATGTTGCAGACAGCCCGTTTGTACATGTTGCTCACCGGGTCGCAGTGCGTGGCTGCCGTGGACTGGACGATCCGCGAGGCAGCCGCCGGTGGTGTGAGTGTGTTTCAGATGCGGGAGAAGGACAAAACCGACCGTGAACTCTTCGACCGTGCTAAGCAGATCCGCCGCTGGACGCGGGAGACCAACACCCTGTTCCTCGTCAACGACCGACCGGACATCGCGGTGCTGGTGGAAGCCGATGGTGTACATCTGGGGCAAGACGACTTGAGCGTTTCCGCAGCACGCAAGATTGTGGGTGCGGAGATGTTGATCGGCGTGAGCACACACACCGTGGCGCAAGTTCAGCAGGCGGTTTTAGAAGGGGCCGATTATCTGGGCATCGGCCCGGTCTTTCCTTCGAGTACGAAAGTGTTCGGCGAGTTCCCCGGACTGGATTTCGTGCGTGCGGCTTCGAGCCTGACGCAAACGCCGATGTTCGCCCTCGGTGGTATCACGCCGGAGAATCTGCACGAAGTGCTTGCCGCCGGGGCCTGTCGTGTGGCCGTGAGCTCAGCCCTTGCAACGGTGGATGATCCGAAAAGTGTGGCGAGGGGGATGTGCTTGAATCTCAGCGAACCGGCGACGTGAGTCGCTGGGTGAAAACAACCCGGCGACTCACGTCGCCGGTTCGCCAAATCGTTACTTCTTCGTCGCTGTCGTCAGTGGCAGGTCATCGGTGCGGAACGGCGACGCTGGTAAGCCATCCTTGTTGAACAAGTTGACCACCGGATAGTTGCTCCAGCCGAAGCGGACGGCTTTGGGCTTGGCGACTTTGTCGCTAGTCACCACCACGGTGTCGCCTTCGATCTTCGCCTTGGCAGGATAGAAGTAATCGTCTTCCCCGCAGATGGTGAAGCCCGAAATTGGTGCGTTGACGTTGTAGTTGTTTGGCCCTGCTCGCCCGGCCAGACCTTGGCCCAGGTTCTCGAAAGACACGACAGCCTTGGCTCCGTCGAACTTCACTTCCTTGTACGTCGGCCCGCTACCAACCGTCTTCTTTTCGTAGGCTCCGGCCAGGGCGGCCTTAGCCAAACGACCACCCACGACGGCCTTCTCACGCGGGTGGATGTCAAACAGATCACCGACGTCGGTAATCACAGCCATGCCCACGTTCTTCAGCTTTTTCGTGGTGAACAGTTGGGCATCACGCAGTTCGGCGTAGTTCACACCATCGGAATCACCTGCGATGAACGGAGCCAGTTGCACGGCATAGAACGGGAAATCGTAACCCCACTTGGCACGCCAGTCCGAGATCATCGTTGGAAACAGGGTGCGGTATTCCACAGCACGGCCAGCGTTGGATTCGCCCTGATACCAGATCGCCCCCTTGATGGCGAACGGCAGCAGTGGATGGATCATCGCGTTGTAGAGTGAGCTTGGTGTGCCCGGTTGCACCGCCTTTTTATCCTTCTCGAATTGCTCGGCAGCTTTCTTGTACCCCTCAGCGTAATACTTGAGTTCCTCCACGGCTTGCAGCGCTTCGAGGCTCGCCCAGGCTTGTGCTGGTGTGCCACCCCACGAGGTGTGAATCAAGCCGACCGGAACGTTCAGTGCCTTCTGGATGTCCTTACCGAAGTTGAACCCCACGGCGGAGAACTTGCCGACGTTCTCCGGTGAACACTCGGCCCACGTTGAGAAGTGGCCCAAGTCGCCCTGGTCGTTCAGTGGCTTCGTGCTGGTTCGCTTGGCGACTGTCATCAAACGGATCATCGGATTCTTGGCCGCAGTCTTGGCTTTCTCCACGTCGTAGGCTTGATCGACCTTCCACTCCATGTTGCTCTGGCCCGAGCAGATCCAGACTTCGCCATAGGCCACGTTCTTCAACTCGATCTTGTTCTTCCCTTCAATGATCAGCGTGTAACCCACACCAGCGGCTTGCTTGGGGAGCTTCACGCTCCACTTGCCTTCCTTGTCCGCCGTGGCGGTGCCACCGATGACTTCTTTGGAACCTGTCACACTCACGGAAACTTTTTCGTCCGGAGCGGCCAAGCCCCACACCGGGCATTCACGACCCGCTTGCAGAACCATGTGATCAGTAAACAGCGGGTGAGGTTTGACATCCGCGAACGCAGCAACGGGCACCAGCACACTGGCCAGTACCGCAAGACCTAAACGTGCCATGAACAGACCTTTCAACACGAGGAGAGAGAAGTGCCTCAACCGGGAGGTACAGCTAGAAAATGGCGCAGTCTGCAAGAATCAAGCACCAGCAGCAAGATGACTGCCATCAAAGGCGTGCGGGATCAACTCTTGCATGGTGAATTCCAAACGTGTTCCGGCGAGGTTCACAAGGATCACCATGGCTGTCGGTGCAAACTCCCACAACAGTTGGCGACAAGCCCCGCACGGCGGCGTGAGCTTTACCACATCTGTGACGATCACCACCCGCGTGAACCTGGTGCAGCCCTCGCTGATGCCTTTACCGATGGCCACGCGCTCGGCACAGATCGTCAGCCCGTAGCTCGCACTCTCCACGTTGCAGCCTGTGTAGCATTCGCCATCGTTGCCCAACAACGCTGCACCAACTTGGAAGTTGGAGTACGGAGCAAACGCCTTCAAACGAGTTGCGGTGGCCGCGGCAATGAGTTCCTCGTCGGTCATTCCAGAATCTCCAGCACCAGCGGATCGAGCTTGGGTGGTTGCGAACCAATGCGAAAGCTCATTGCCAGCATCAATGTTGCCGTGGTTGCAGCACCACCGCCTTGGTGGTGAATCTCGTACACCGTGTCGCCGGGCTTGACCTTCTCGCCCGGTTTTTTGCACACCACGATGCCGACAGCGGGGTCGATCTTTTGCTCCGCCGTTTCACGGCCAGCACCGAGCTTCATCGCGGCTTGACCAACGGTGTACGCATCTTGCTCAAGAATGTAGCCTTCAGAATTGGCCGTGACTTTGGCAATGTGCTTGGCCACGGGCAAGCGAGTGGGGTCATCCACAATGCGTGGATCGCCGCCTTGCTGCTTCACCATCTCGCGGAACTTGTCTAGAGCCTGGCCAGACTTCAGAGCACGCTTCACGAGTAGTTCTGCTTTGGCATCGCTGCTTTCGATGCCTGCGAGTTGCACCATCATGCGGGCTTGCAGAATGCATAGTTCCGTGAGGTCAGATGGGCCGTTGCCTTGGAGAGTGTTCATTGCTTCGATCACTTCTAGTGAGTTGCCCACCATCCGCCCAAGAGGGGCTTCCATGTTCGTAATCAGAGTGCGAATCTGCAGGCCGTTGGCTTTGCCAACGGCTTGAATCATCTCAGCAAGCTGACGAGCCGAAGCAATATTCTTCATGAAAGAGCCACTGCCGCATTTCACGTCCATGACTAGTGCCGAGATGCCTTCCGCAATTTTCTTGCTGAGGATCGACGCCGTGATGAGTGGCATACACTCAACCGTCGCGGTGACATCGCGCAGGCCGTAAAGCATCTTGTCTGCCGGTGCCACGTCCTTGGTCTGGCCCATCATGGCACAGCCGACGTTTTTGAGCGCGGCGAGGAATTCATCTTCTTTTAGGTTCACTTTGAAACCGGGGATCGACTCGAGTTTATCCAGCGTGCCACCTGTGTGGCCCAAGCCGCGGCCCGACATCATGGGCACGACCACGCCGCACGCAGCGGCCAGCGGTGCCAACACCAACGACACTTTGTCTCCCACGCCGCCGGTGCTGTGTTTATCCACTTTGGTTCCGGGCAGGGAACTCAGGTCGAGTGTCTTGCCGGAGTGCACCATGGCACGAGTGAGGAGCAGTGCTTCTTCCGTGGTCATGCTGCGGAAGAAGATGGCCATGAGCAGAGCAGAAACTTGATACTCCGGCCAGGTGCCTTTGGTGACGGCCTCAATGAACTCTTGAATTTCGCCTTCGCTGAGCGTGCCGCCGTCGCGCTTTTTGCGAATGATTTCGACTGCAGACATGGAGCGAACCTGAGAGAGATGAACTGAGAAAGTGTAATCCATTCTGTTAGAACTGCCAATGGTCACGCAGCAACACTCAGGCTGTGGCCCTTGCGTTCTGTGTCTCGCCGTTTTACACATCCGCATTTTGTTTTGCTGAAAGAACAGTGTTGAAGTGAGCGCCGCTGAACACTGGGCTATTCCTGGGTCGTCTGGCCCATGTTTTCGTAGGTCGGTACGAGGCTTTGTGAGTGCCGCCGGTGTCCAGCAAGTCTGGCGGCATTCACAAAGCTTCGTACCGCCCTACAAGAAGGGATTACCATTCGCCTAGACTCACCATCTTCAATCCACACGGCCTACATGACGTAAACCAAAACCCCACTGACTCCGCTCCGCACCGTGCGCGGCTCGTAAGACAAAATCTGCCCTCGCTGGTGCGACGAACTCAACCTGATACTTATCTGAACTCTCGCGGTGGAGCGAATCAGACAGTAAGATGTGCGAATACTCTCTCTTCCTGTCGGTACTCTCCGCATGGCGATCACAACGATTGGTAAGTTCAATGTGCTGGGACCGCTTGGCTCCGGGGCGAACAGTACGATCCTGCACATCCGTCGTGAAGAAGATGGGCGCGACTATGCCCTGAAAGTTGTCACTCTCGATGGCAAAGACGACCAGAAGTACCTAGAGCAGATCAACCACGAACTACGCGTTGGGCAGATGTTCAATCACCCCAGCCTCGTCAAGATTCACCTGCTGGAACTGGAGAAGGGCTTTCTCGGTTTAGGTGGCGTCAAGAAAGCGAAGTTATTGGTGGAGTATGTACCGGGGGCGACGCTCGACAAAGCCAAGCTCATCAAGCCCGCCAAACTGTTCCGGGTGTTGGAAAAGATTGCATCGGGCCTGGCCCACATGCACGCCAAGGGAGTGCTGCACGCCGACTTGAAACCCGGCAACATCATCATGGGTCGCGGTACCAACGCCAAGGTGATCGACTACGGCCTGGCGTGGATCAAAGGCCAACCGAAGGATCGGGTGCAGGGCACACCGGAGTACATGGCCCCGGAAACCGCGGCTCACAAGATGGTGAGCGAACGGACAGACATCTACAACTTCGGCGCGACAATGTACCGCCTGGCCACGTTTCAACTGCCACCCAGTCATCTCCCTGTTGAAGGTATCAAGCTGCGAGAAAAGGACTTCAAAGCAGCGTTGAAACCGGTGATGGAAGTGGTGCCGAGCACCAACCCGGATTTTGCCAAGTTGATCCACGATTGCCTGGAGTTCGACGCCCACAAGCGGCCACACGAAATGGCTGCTGTGCAGACGCGCCTCGAAACCCTAGCCGATTCTGCGGAAGCCAAGGCCGACCCTGCTGACCTGGAGTAGTGCCACTACATTGATTGTTCACTGTGCGGGAGCTTGGCGGATATGCGTTTCACGAAGATGCACGGGTTGGGTAACGACTACGTCTACGTCGATTGTGTGAATGGTCCCACACCTGCCGACCCGGCTCAACTCAGCATCCAAGTGAGCGACCGGCACATCGGCATCGGCTCGGATGGCTTGATCCTCATCGGCCCATCTCATGTGGCTGATGCCCGAATGCGCATGTTCAATGCCGATGGCAGTGAATCGGAGATGTGCGGGAATGGCCTGCGTTGCGTGGCCAAGTATGTCCACGATCACGGCATCGCCAAGAAACCCACGCTGAAACTGGAGACGGGTCGCGGGGTACTGAGCGTGGACTTGGACGTGGTGAACGGTAAAGCCGAACGCGTGACCGTGAACATGGGCGAGCCGATTTTGATCGGGAAGCAGATACCGACCACGCTGCCTGGCGATCCGCCGGTGAGTGTTGAGTTCCTCGTCGGTGACAACGGGTTGTCATTCGTCGGCACTTGCGTGAGCATGGGTAATCCACATGTCACGATCTACGCACCTGATGAGTACTTCAGCACCACAAGCCGAGACCTCGTGGCCGAGCACGGCCCGCTCATCGAAAATGCACTTCAGCACTTTCCACGTCGTATCAATGTCCACTTCGTCAAGGTTCACTCACCCGGTGAAGTGACCATGCGCACTTGGGAACGCGGTAGTGGCATCACGCTCGCTTGCGGTACCGGGGCCTGTGCCGTGGCCGTGTCTGGTGTGTTGACCGGCAAGACGAATCGCAATTTGCTGGCCCACCTACCCGGTGGTGATCTTGAATTGGAATGGCGGGAAAGCGACAACTGCGTGTACATGACCGGCCCCGCCACGGAAGTGTTCTCCGGTGAGTGGGCGGAATGAAACTCCGTCATCCTGCGTTGTTGAAATCGGCTTCTTGGTTGGGCACCGTGGTGGCTCGTGGTCTGGTGCGTTCGCTCCGGTTGGAATACAAGGCGCTGGAACAACTCGTGGTGATGCCGCCGCAGCCGGAACCAGCACCACGGATGCTGTACATGCTCTGGCATGAAACGTTGTTAGTTCCGCTCACGCACTACGCCTGCCCGATGGTATCGACGTTGGTCAGTAATCATGCCGATGGCCAACTGCTGGCCAACTTCGTGCAGAACCTCGGCCTGAGTGCCATCCGCGGTAGTACCAACCGCGGTGGTATGCAAGCCGTGCGGGAGATCATCCGCGATGTTTCGGGATGTCGTCATCTCGCCATAACGCCGGATGGGCCACGCGGGCCAAGGCGGATTGTTCAACCCGGTGCTGTGTATCTTGCAGCTAAGACTGGCATGTTGCTGGCACCGTTGGGAGTGGGTTTGCGCTCTTGCTGGCGGGCCAAGAGTTGGGATCGCTTTGCTGTGCCCAAGCCCTACACCCGAGCCAAGGTTGTGTCTGGTAAGGTGTTCGAGATCCCCAAGAAAGTCCGTACGGAAGACCTTGAACACTATGCTGCACTGGCCCAAGCTGAACTCGACCGCGTGACGTCGATCGCGGAACACTGGGCCAGCACGAACGATCTTCCATTGGCCATCGCGCGTGCCAAAACACTGACCCCCGCAACCGTGCCATGACCAAGCCGGATAGCTTCCAACGAATCCTGAACAACACCAAGGTGATCTTGTTTTCGCGCTGGGCACGCCTGCTCATGGCGTGGGGTATCGTGCTGGTGATTGCAGCGATCCGCTTGGCCGTCTCGAACACGATGTTCAACTGCCCGAAGTTACCAGCGAAAGATGACCCGAAGTACGCCGAGGAGTTGATGAAGCGCCGGGTGGACGGTAACAAAGGCCATACGCACATCGACTTCGGCGGGCAGTGGGTGTTCGCCCGCACGTTGATGACGGGCAATGGCAAGCAGCTTTATCATCGCTCGGTTCACTGGAAGATCACCAACGAAGGGATGCCACGCGAACGCCAAAGCCCGTTGGTGCAGCAGTACGGCTGGCCGGGCATGATTCCCCCGACGCCGTTTGAAACCCGCGATTGCACCACCGATGCGAACTATCTCCTTGGCAACATGATGGGGGCGGATCGCGAGCAAACTCACGTTGCACCGATCCGTGAATCGGTTGGACTTGGCCTCTTGGGAATGGCGTCACAGAACCCATTCATGGCCACGGCACTGCAAAGTGAGGCCGAACGACGCCTGACGCCGGAGATCGTTGAAGAGTTCGCCAAGCCGGTCATCGGTGGGCCGTTGTATCCACCAACGCATCCGTTCTTCTACGCCACGATTGGACTCATGGAAAATCCGCAGGAGGCCTACTTCGCGTTTCAGCGTGCCTCCATCGTCGGTTGTTTCGTGTGTGGTTGGTTGGTTCAACTTCTCTCACGTGGTCGCATCTGGCTGCCCGTAGCCACGGCCGTGATCTTTCTTGCACCTGGCTGTCAGCCGGGTATCGACCTCGGGCAGAACCATGTCTTTACGCTCATGATCTTGCTCGGTGGCTGGACGCTTGCCTCGCGTGGATACAACTTCGCCGGCGGGGCGGTGTGGGGGTTGCTTGCCTTCAAACCGGTGTGGGGGCTGGCATTTATCCTCGCACCGCTTCTGCTTCGTCGCTGGAAGTTCGTGCTTGGCACGGCTATCGGAGGGCTGGCGTTCGTGGCGTTCACCATCCCGTTTGTCGGCGTGCAATCTTGGCTCGATTGGTTGGCCGTTGGGAAGGAAGCCTCGGCACTTTACAACGTGGACATGAACTGGATTCAGCTCAGCCGAGATGTATCGGGCCTCACAAAGCGGCTCATGGTTGACTTCGACATACCCCGACACAAGATCGACCCAACGCTGCCGAACATCGTGTCGAACGCGGCACTGGCCTTCGTGGCTGTTACCACCATTGGGGTGTTCATCGCGCAGAACGACCGCAAGAAACTGTACGTGCCGCTGGTTGGTATCGCCGCCGTGTTGTTCGGCCTGTTTGCAGCACTGGCCGATCCGCAAAAACAATTCTTGTCGAACTTTGGCATCTGGGAAGTGTTGTTCTCGCTGTCAACATTCGCTTTCTTGACCAACGTGATCCTGCATTTCTTCAACACTGCAAAGCGTTCTTTGCTCAGCTCGTCGGCCGGGTTTCTGCTCCTTGGTACGTACCTCTGCGGCTACCGCTTCATGTACTACGACGGGCTTCTCGCCATGCTTGGCTTCGCTGTACTGCTCGTTGACCCTCGTCAAACTTTGATTGGTCAGCACTCTCGATGGACAAGTGCGAATGGAACCCGACTCACCATCGGCAAGAATTCGCCGGTCCTCACGATCCTCGTGTCACTGATGATCTTGGCCACGGTGGTGCTGTGGTGGAAGCCGGAAGTCACCGTGGCCCTTGGCAATTGGAAGACACCCTACACCAAGGCTGATGGAACGGAGATTCTGCGAGCGAAGCAATTCTCCGCTGTTGGCGATTGGAACTACGCCATTGATACCTGGCTGGTGTTGTTCGCCTGGGCGTGGTGCGGTTGTCGGTTACTGCTTTACGGCGACACGCCACGGAGTGCGTCGAGTGCCGCGCCGATGTCCGGTGAACGCATCAGCGATTCGCCCACCAACACTGCGTGAACATTTGCCTCGGCCAGTCGTTGCAAATCGGCATGAGTGCGGATGCCACTTTCACTGACGAGAGTAATGCTCTCCGGTATCCGGTGTCGCAGTTCCAGCGTGTGTCCCAGCCGAGTTTCGAACTTGCGTAGGTCCCGATTGTTGATGCCGACCAGCGTGGCCCCACAGTCCAGCACGCGGGGAATCTGCTCGGCGTCGTGCAGCTCTACCAGCACATCTAAGCCCAGGGCCACCGCGTCGCGGTGTAAGTCCGCAAGGGTGTTGTCGGGCAGAATCTCCGCAATCAACAGCACGGCATCGGCCCCGGCGACACGGGCTTCGACCAATTGATACCGATCCAGAATGAACTCTTTGCGTAGCACGGGTATCGCCACCGTGGCCCGCACGGCACGAAGGTAATCGAGGTGCCCCTGAAAGTAGTGCTCGTCGGTCAGCACGCTGAGTGCATTCGCGCCGTGGGCTTGATACTCGGTGGCAATCAACACCGGATCAAAGTCGGCGCGGATGACCCCTGCTGACGGAGAGGCTTTCTTCACCTCGGCGATGATGTTCGGGAAGCCAACGCCGCGCACAGCCCGATGAAAACCACGCGTTGGCAAGCAGTCACTCAATTTCGATTCGAGTTGAGCCAGCGGCAAGCGTTCAATCGCCACCGCTATTTCTTGCCGCTTCGTGCTCACAATCCGGGTGAGTATGTCCGACATGATTGCGATCCATGAATTTACGAGCCGGAAGCGTCAGCGACGGTTCATGATTAAACCCGTCGCTGACGCTTCCGGCTCGTTGTGCTACGACATCCGAGAAGTGGGTATCATATCGTTTGGTTGATACCACACGATCCGGCGAGATCCCGATGTCGAATCCGACTGACCCGCAAAAGCCTGCCGCGTTTGAACCGTTCATCCCGGCAAGTCAATCACCGCCGGAGTTTACTTTAGCACCGGTCATCATCGGGTCGTTACTGGGCATCGTATTTGGTGCCTCCAGTATGTATCTCGTGTTGAAGGTCGGGCTTACGGTATCGGCGTCGATCCCGGTTTCGGTGCTCACGTTTGCCTTGTTCAAAGTGATTAGCAAAGCGTTCCGCACCCGCAACGCCACGGTGCTGGAAAACAATATCTCGCAGACCGCGGGCAGTGCAGGGGAGAGCATCGCCTTTGCCGTGGGCTTGGTGATGCCAGCTTTGTTAGTGCTTGGCTTCGATATTGACGTGATCCGCGTGATGACCGTCGGCGTGCTTGGTGGGTTGTTGGGAATCCTGATGATGATCCCGCTGCGCCGGGCCTTCATCGTGCAGAAGCATGGCGAGTTGAAGTACCCCGAAGGCACCGCCTGTGCGGATGTGATTAAAGCCGGCGAAAAGGGCGGGGGCATGGCCGGCTTGCTGGTGCTCGGGATGGGACTCGGGCTGGTTTACCAATTCATTGTGACGGGTCTGAAATTCCTGAAGGAAGGCGTGTCGCTTTCGCTTGCCAACTTTGGCGTGAAGGGCGGGCAAGTGGCCTCGGAGATGTCGGCCTCGCTGCTGGGTGTGGGTTACATCATCGGCCCACGCATCGCTTCCATCATGATGGCAGGTGGTGTGCTGGCCGCGCTGGTGCTCTCGCCAATGCTGGCGTCGATGGACACCACCAGCCCGCAAGCCGTGGCACTAGCCGAAGCAATGGCCGCACCGGAATCGGCCACCAAGGCTGCCGCTGTTGCGGCCGCTGATAGCGACTTGTTCGATGAAGTCCGCTCTAAGCACATTCTCTACATCGGTGCCGGGGCTGTTGCTGCCGGTGGCATCCTGAGCATGTTGAAGGCACTTCCAACGATTTTGTTGTCGGTGTGGGCCGGGTTGCGTGATCTGTTCCGCAAGAAGGACGCTACCAAAACGGTTGTGCTGCGAACGGAACGCGACCTACCCATGTGGGTGGTCGTGTTCGGCAGTTTGGGTTTGGTGTTGGCCTTGATGCTGGCTCAACCATTGGGCTTGGGTTTCAACTTCACGGGTTTGTTGGGTGCGTTGTTCATCTTGTTCTTCGGCTTTCTGTTTGTGACGGTTTCGTCTCGCCTAACGGGGGAGATCGGTTCATCATCGAATCCCATCTCCGGGATGACCGTGGCTACTCTGTTGCTCACCTGCTTGCTGCTGATTGTGTTGAGTAGCTTTGGCTACATCACACTGACCAAGGAGACGAAACTCCTTGCCCTCACGGTGGCTGGCATCGTCTGTGTGGCCAGCAGTAATGGCGGTACGACATCGCAAGCCCTGAAGACAGGTCACCTGCTGGGTGCCACCCCCCTGAAACAACAGTACGCAATCCTGATTGGAACAATGACCTCGGCCATCGCCGTGGGTGTCGTACTACTGCTGCTCAACGAAGCGGGCACGACTTACACAAAGAAGAATCTGCCGGAGCAGGTTCGAGTTGATGTCTCCAAACTGCCCGGGACAGATGGAGTCAATTCCGGGAACTACCGCGCCGACACCGCTAAGTACCATGTGCTGCTCATCGGTAAGCGTGAAGTGCCAAGTGCCGAACTGTTCGTGAAGGGTCAACCGGCCGATGTGCCACCTGGACGGTACCTCGTCGATGACAACGGTGTGATTCAATACCGCTGTGACCCCGCCGTCAATGGCACACTCAAAGCCGACGATGAAGGCAACAGCGTCGAGAAGTTCAAAGCTCCGAAGACCGAACTGGTGGCATTACTGATCGACGGCATTCTCGATCAGAAACTCCCGTGGAACCTTGTCTTCCTCGGCGTGATGCTGGCACTTGTCCTGGAGTTGTGCGGCGTATCCAGCTTGGCCTTCGCTGTCGGTGTCTATTTGCCGATCTCGTCCAGCATGCCGATCTTCCTGGGCGGGGTCGTTCGCTGGATTGTGGACAAAGTCCGCAACCGACCCGAAGAAGGAGATAGCTCACCGGGCGTACTTCTGAGCGGGGGCTACATCGCGGGTGGTGCCTTTGCCACATTGGTTGTCTCTGTCTGTACGTTGATTCCATCCGCTGAAAAAGCACTGAAGAAGATGACGATGGACGTGGTGAAGGACAAAGAACCGTCGCTCGATTGGCCTGTCATTGCTGCCTACGGCGGGTTGATGCTGGTGATGTTTGTCGTCGGGGCGTTCCTCTTCAAAAAGCCGAAGGTATCGACCCATGGCTAAAGTCCTCCTCGGTGTCACTGGAAGCGTAGCAGCAATACGCACGCCGATGCTGACCGACGCACTGCGGGCGGCCGGGCACGAGGTGCGCATCGTGGCCACCAAAGCCTCGACGTACTTCTTCGATGTGCAACCGCTGCGAAACATCATCACGCTGGATGAGGACGAATGGCCTGGCGACCGCTACCACCGGGGCGATGAAGTCAAACACATTGAACTTCGGCGCTGGGCCGAGGCGTTCGTGATTGCACCGTTGGATGCCAACACCTTGGCCAAACTCGCGGTGGGGTTGGCCGACAATACTCTCACTTGCGTTTGGCGGGCGTGGGACTGGGCTCGACCGGTTCTACTGGCACCAGCCATGAACACGCTGATGTGGCAGCACCCGTTGACTCGCAAGCACCTGCGAGCCATCGCCGTGGACTTTGGTGCAATGCACTTGCCGGGGCACTACGAGGAGATGATTTTGGTCGAGCAGATCAATGCCCGAGCCAGAGGGTTGCGAATCGCCAAGCCTATTACCAAGGAACTGGCCTGTGGTGATGTCGGGGTTGGTGCCATCGCTGAAGTACCGGACATTTTGCGAGAGCTGCACACGCTGCTGGGTCAGCAATCTACAGCGTGATGATCGCACTGCTCCACGTTAAACCACCGCCAAAAGCCACGAGTAGGATCGTGTCGCCTGGGCCACATCGACCAGAACGCACGGCTTCGTCCAACGCAATCGGCACACTTGCGGCGGAGGTGTTGCCGTAGCGGTCAAGATTCACGATCACTTGTTCTGCCGGAATCTTCATCTCTTCAAGTGCGGCATCAATGATGCGCACATTCACTTGGTGTGGCACGATCAGTTTGATCGTCTTGCCCAAGACTTCGCAGTCTGCTCGAGCTTGAGTAATCATCTCACGAAGAGTGGTCACAGCGAACTTGTAGACTTCGCGCCCATTCATGCGGAGGTAGTTCAAGTTCGGCAGCACAGCGATGCCGGGTGGTGGGTTCGGCGTCACCTTGCTGGGCACTTGGATCAATTCCTGCCGACCACCATCGGCATACAAACGCAACTTGTGCAGTCCGCTACCAGGTGTTGTGGCTGGGCCCAGCACCACAGCACCGGCCCCATCACCAAAGAGAATGCAAGTATTGCGATCCGTGAAGTCGGCTACCCGGCTCAGTACTTCCGTACCGACGACCAAAACACGCTTGGCAGTACCAGTGCGGATGAACTGATCGCCAACGGTGAGTGCGTAAACAAAGCCGGAGCAAGCCGCCGAGACATCAAACGCGGGCACCGGGTTGCAATCGAGATAGGCTTGAATGAGGTTGGCCGTGCTTGGGCACATCATGTCCGGCGTGACCGTGGCACACACGATGAGGTCGATCTCACTCGGATGTACATCGGCAGCAGCTAACGCTTCCCGGGCGGCCAGTGTGCCCATCGTGGCACTCGTATCGCTTGCGGCAGCGTAGCGCCGTTCACGGATACCCGTTCGGGTACGGATCCACTCATCTGAGGTATCAAGCGACGCTAGAAAATCCGAATTGGGCACGACACGTGAAGGCAGGAATCGTCCTGTTCCCAAGATGGCCGATGTTGTCGGCATCATAAGTCGCCTCCACTCCCACACAGTTCTTGACGCTATTTTACGATGCCAGACACGACTGCGCACCACACAGACGAAAAAAAACGCCGGGGGCCGTGATACCCCCGGCGTTGAGCCGGTTCCATCCTGCAGAGAGGATGGTGTTTACTTGTCTTTCTTCTCTTCTTTTTCAGGCAAAATCGACGAAAGCTTAGCGACGATCTTGTCTGCTTCCTTCTCGTCTACGTCCTTGGCGAACGTGAAGTTCTCTTTCACGGTGTTCTTCACGTACAGCATTACTGTAACGCCGGCGTCCTTGGAGAGCTTCCACTTCTCTGGCCCCTTGGGGCTGTCAACGCAGAGGACGATGTTCTTGAGTTTTTCCTTTTCGGCGACGGCCTTGAGGGCGTCTTCGGCTTTGTCGTCGTCGGTCATGATGACCACGAAGCTGCCCATCTTGGCATCGGAGTTCTTCTTGGTCGCGTCGTCAAGCTTCTTGACCAAACTGGTCAAGCCCGGGGTGATTTCGCGTGCGAAAATCACTGCCACCGGTTTGGAGCCGTTCTTTCAAATCTGGCAGGCTTTTTCACCTGCTGAGGATCCCGTCACATTGAGTGGGTTGAACGCGGTGACCTTGTCGCCGGCCTGCAGGCCTGACTTTGGTAGTTCCGCGCTCAGGGCTGTTCCGGCGATCACGCCAGCACAGACCAAACTGAGCATTGTCCGAAGCATTGCTTTGAACCTTTGTAAAGGAGGCATCACGGGGTGGGGGTTCGCCGACAACTGTCGGCCCGGCCCAAGTACAGTCTAGGACGAATGTGGAGGCCTGGGTATTCGATTTCGTTTACTGTTTTAATACGGCCAGTTGTTGCACCCAGGAATGCACGCTGGGTTCCGCCCAACTGGTGACCATCAGCCCCGGCATCACACCCAACGCGATGGACAGAATCACCAGCGGGAGCAGCACGGCCCATTCGCGCGGGGTGACGTCGGGGAAGTCCTTGGTGGCCGGGTTCGTACCAAAGTACACACGCTGCCAGGCCCAGAGCAGATACGCCGCGGTAAGAATCGTGGTCAGGATCGCCACGGTGGCCAAGCCGATACAGCACTTCCACGCACCGATCATCACCTGAAACTCACCCACGAAACCACACAAACCCGGCAGACCCATGGAAGCGAAGAACAGGATTGCACTCAGGCCAGTGAACACGGGCATGGATTCGCTCAGCCCGCCCAAGCGTTTGAGGTCACGGTGATGGGCACGATCATAAACCACACCGACCACGAAAAAGAGGGCCGTGGCCGTGACCCCGTGCGACACCATCTGGTACACCGCACCGTTCACGCCCCACTCCCAGAACTCGGCGTTGCCCGACGCACCCCACGAAGCCAGCCCCAAGATCACGTAACCCATGTGACTGATCGACGAGTACGCCAGCAGTCGTTTAAAGTCGCTTTGCCCCAGGGCGACGACGGCCCCGTAGGCCATGCTGATGACGCCGAGCAGACCCACGTACCAACTCAGTTCGCTGGCCGCCCACGGACACAGCGGGAAGGCAAAGCGGATCAGGCCGTAGCCACCGAGTTTCAGCAGCACTCCGGCCAAAATCATCGACACCGGAGTCGGGGCCTCCACGTGGGCTTCGGGCAGCCAACTGTGCAGCGGCACGAGTGGCACTTTGACGGCGAAGCCGAGGAAGAGCAGGGCGAACACCACCATTTGGAAGGTCGGGTTGCAGATCGGCGATTGTTTCAGTCGTTCGATGGCTGCGGTTCTGTCCACGCCCTCCGCTAACAACGCCACGGCGTTTTCAGGTTTCTCTTTGGCGTTGACCACACTCAGGCGAGCCTCCTGCCCGGTGAGGATGAGCATCGACGCTCGCCCGGCTTTGCTCAGCGTGTTGAAGTCGAAGCTATGCACCTCGACCTTCTGTCTCGCGTCGGCATCGCTCAAGTTCGGCTGGCTCTTCTTCAAGTCCTGCAGGTGAACTTCGACCTTGGCTTGCGAAACGAAGTCGCGCACGTTGAGGGTTGAAAGTGCAATGATCGCGGAGAGCAGCATCACACTGCCGACGAGCGTGTAGATCACGAACTTGAGCGCGGCCTTCTTGCGATGCTCGCCACCCCACAGGCCCACGAGGAAATACATGGGCAGTAGCATCACTTCAAAGAAGACATAAAAGAGGAACAAATCCATCGAGAGAAAGGCCCCCAGCACCCCGCTTTGTAGGATCAGGAGCAGCATCAAGTACATTCGCAGGTTCTGCTCGATCTTCCAAGAGGCGACGATAGCAAGCAGCATCACCACGCATGTGAGCAGCACCATCAGCAGGTTGATACCATCCACGCCTAGTGAATAGTCCACATGGAAGCGGTCGATCCAACCCCGTCGGGTCATCAGGTCGTCCGACAGATATTTGCCTTCCCCGCTGGCGATGACGTTGGCGATCACATCGGCCCGGGCTTCGAGGGACGTGGCCGGGTGGTACATGCTGCGGACGGTGCGATCCGAGCGTGAATCCAACAGGTTGTAGAAATCGACCCAGGTACACAACGCGACAACTAACGTGAGTGTGGTACCCACCAGGGCCAACCACTTCATGCACGACTTCCACGTCGATGGAATAATGAGCAGCAGTAAAGCAAAGAACGCCGGAAGCGAGATCAGCGCCGTGAGTTGGAACATGTCCAGTTCACGTTCACCGGAGTTCAGCAGCAGATCCAACATGGGCACCATCCGGCTTCAAATGACGTGTGTTCTTCATTACACGACGATGTGGCCCTAGAGTATGCTGGAACACTCTCGCCGTGTACCCCAAAGGCCTCACGATGTATCGCACCCTCTGCCTTCTGCTCCTCGTTCCGGCCATCACCTTGGCCCAGCCGAAGCATGTCTTCAAGGAAGGCAAGCACGACGGCGGCGAGTTGAAGATCGTCAATGGCTTGCCCGTGTGCATTGTGACGGGCACCCCCAAGCAGATGGGCCAGCAACTCGGCGTGCTGGTGGGCAAGAACTCACCAAACCCGACCCCGGCCCTGCAAGAGTTTCTTGCTGCCGTGAAGCTGAAGGAAGCCTTTCCTGCCTTGAAGAAGGTGGCCGGGAACTTGAAGGCGAACTTCCCCGAGGCCTACGCCACGGAGATGACGGAGTTCGCCAAGGGTGGCGAGTATGAACTCGACATGCTGTACTTCGTGAACATGGTGTACGACCTCAGTAGCAGTATGGGCTGTGCCACGGTGGTGGTGGAGAAGGATCGCAGCAAGACGGGCACGCCGCTTTTTGCACGGAACTTCGACTGGGTACCCAGCAAGGGACTCCACGAGCAGACGCTGATTCTGGTGATGAAGCCGGAGAAGAAACACGCTTTCGCCAGCGTTACCTTCGCCCCCATCACGGGTGTCATCTCCGGGATGAACGACGCCGGGCTGAGCTTGACCATCAACGAGATTCACTTGGGGCAATCGAAGGACAAAGCCAAGTTCAACTGGAAGGGCACGCCGATGCTGATGCTCTTCCGGCAGATTCTGGAAGACTGTTCGACCGTAGCCGAAGCCGAGAAACTGCTGAAGGACGCCAAGCCGATGACCACGGCGAGCTTGACGATCTGCGACGTGACGGGCGGGAAGGTGTTTGAGATCACACCCAAGTCGATTGAACCTCGCAAGCCGAGCAACGGCATTACGCTGTGTACGAATCAGTTCCTTTCGGACAAACTCGATGGCGATGAACGCCCCTGCAAGCGATTGGACAAACTCCTCAAGACTCAGTCCGCTAGCACCAAACTGGATGTGGACGATCTCTTCGCCCGCCTACACGACGTGAACCAAGAAAACCGCACACTGCAAACGATGGTGTTCGACCCCGCCAAGAAAGTGATCCACCTGAAACTGAGCGACGGCAAGGAAACCGCCACCGTGGCCAAGACGATCAAAGTGGAATTGGCTCCGCTGTTCAGCGGGAAGTAGAGAAGAGAATGCATTTGAATCGAGCCTGCACGCGTCAGCGGCAGGAGTTAAAAACACAACCCATCACCTGCTTGTTGCTGTTTGCGTCATGCGACCTCTACCTGTTAATCGCGCAAGTTGGAAGGAACTCCTGCCGCTGACGCGAGCAGGCTCGAAGAGATCACCTCCTTGACTTGTGAACCTTTGTACACTATCCTCATGCCGACGCTTGTTCCGAGACGTCGCCATGCCTTTGCGTTATCTGTTCATCGACATGAACGCCTACTTCGCCTCCGTGGAGCAGTTCGACAATCCGCGCCTGCGTGGGCAGCCCATTGCCGTCATCCCCATGCAGGCGGAAAGCACGTGCTGCCTCGCCGCGAGCTATCAGGCCAAGGCCTTCGGCATCAAAACGGGCACCCCCGTCTGGCGGGCACGGCAGCTCTGCCCGAAGATCACGTTCGTGGTGGGTCGGCATGAACGCTACATCGAGATTCACAAACTGATTGTGCGGGCGGTGGGGCGGTGCGTGCCGGTGAGCAAGGTCTGCTCGATTGACGAAATGGGTTGTGCGCTGATGGGTGCGGAGCGAACGCCGGAACGGGCCAAAGAGATTGCCATGGCTATCAAAGCCGAGATCAAGCACACCCTAGGTGATCCGCTGACTTGTTCCATCGGTGCGGCGTCGAACATGATGCTGGCCAAGGTGGCAGGCGATGTGCAGAAGCCCGACGGCTTCACCATGTTCCCGCCCGATCAACTCCACGATCGCTTATGCCAATTGAAAATCACCGACTTCCCCGGCATCGGCCCACGCATGGAGAAGCGTTTCCAACGCTACGGTGTGAACACCACGCAACAACTGCTGGCGCTCAACAAGTCCGCGTTGTCCACGGTGTGGGGAAGCAAAATCCACGGCGACCGCTGGTATCACCTGCTGCGTGGCGAGGACGTGCCGGACATCGCCACCCGTCGGCGGACGGTGGGGCACTCGCATGTCTTGCCGCCGGTGCAACGCACGCCGGACGGTGCCCGCGGGGTGCTCATCCGTTTGATTCACAAGGCCTGTGCCCGATTGCGTTCCATCCAGCACTGGGCCGGGCACATGGCCGTGGGCATCAAGACGTTGAACAGTGAACGCTGGATGGCCGAGGCCCGCCTAGCGCACTGCGAGGACACACTCAACTGGTTGCTAGTGTTCGCCAAGATGTGGGATCAGTTGCCTACGCCCTTCGAAGCGCCGATCCTGCATGTGTGGATGGTGCTGAGCGACTTGAAGCCCGCCAGTGCCGCCACGCCGAGCCTGTTGCAGGTGGATCACGCGTCGGCCAAGCTGAGCCACGCGATGGATGCCATCAACCGGAAGTTTGGCAAGCAGGCGGTGCGCTTCGGCGGGTTGGTGGGCTCCGAGGACACCGCTCCGCTGCGGATTGCTTTTAGCCACATCCCCAAGCTCAACCCGGCAACGGTGTAGGATCAAGTGGTTACTTCTTTTACGGTTTCGAGTTCGTGTGGTTGCTACTCGGCGGGTGAGCTTACACACAATCTGGTGAAACTTTCTGGATATTTTGTGAGTTAAAGTGGTGATTTAAGGTGTTATGGTTGTGTAGGGTTTTCTGGTTGTGGAGCGAGTTTCATGATGCCGTGCCGGTCTATCGTTTGGGTCATCATGATTTCTATGTTTGTTGGCTGCCAACCAACAGCAAATAAGAACACTTCAAAAGCACAGATTACAACCGCTGACATTCCCACGACGTTGCTAGACCGTAACGGCAAGGTCGTCGAACTCAAATCTTATCGAGGCAAGCCAGTCGTTCTTATCGTGGTGCGTGGCATGCCTGAATCGCTGGGTGGGACGTTTTGTCCCTACTGTTTGGCACAAGCAGGGAGCCTGGTGGCAAAGTATGATGAGTTCAAAAACCGTGGCGTCGAGGTGTTGATGGTTTTCCCCGGTACGGCAGAGTCGGCTGCGGAGTTCACAAAACAAGTCCAGACGCAGGCAGAAGCCGGGAAAGTGATTCCTTACACCGTGTGTGTTGACAAAGATTGCTCGGCCTGCGACCAACTCGGTATTCGCGGTGACCTCGCCAAACCCTCCACCTTCATCCTCGACTCCAGTGGTGAAGTTGTCTACGCCTATGTCGGAAAGAGCACATCGGATCGCCCGGCAATAGCCACTATTTTGAAAGAACTGGATCAGCTCAAAAAATAGCCTTCACTGCCTTGAGACTGAGGAAGCGACGTGCCAAATCAATGGTTTATCAATCAGTCCGGGGTGGTCGTTGGCCCAGTGACAGCAGTGGAACTCCGCTTAAGGGCTGGAGACGGACGCCTGAAATCCATCGACCGTGTGAGCCCGGATGGTCGGAGATGGAAAAATGCTGGCCAAATCAAAGGGCTACATTTAGCCGAAATCGTTACGCAAGCTGTAGCTGAGCAGACAGATGTTCTACCGATATTGGTTGGCACAAAACCACTTGATGAGTCCTTCCCAGGGTACTCGATCAACAGTGTGGTTGGCTCTGGTGCTTGCGGAGTCGTGTACAGAGCGAAACATCTCCAATTGAATCGTGTCGTTGCATTAAAGACGATCAGGCTTGAGTCAACAACATCAGAGACAGCACTCGCACGGTTCGACCGTGAAGCAGTTGCTCTGGCCAGGTTACAGCATCCCAACATTGTGAGCGTCTACGATTATGGCCGTCGTGATGGGAGGGTTTACCTCGCCATGGAGTTGCTCGAGGGTGAGGATCTCGAACAAAGGATCAAAGGGTTGGGGTCGCTTGACGAACGGACAGCATGGAGTGTTGCACGGCAGACTGCTGTTGCACTGGCGTACGCAACGGAACTTGGAATCATTCACCGAGATATCAAGCCCGCAAATTTATTTCTGACCTCACCACCAATTGGAATCGGACTGCCGCAAGATTTGCCCATGGTCAAGGTCATGGACTTTGGGTTGGCCTTTACCAAACAGTTGGACTTCCCTGCTCAAAGTGATCGACTCACCTGTGAGGGAGCTGTCGTTGGTACACCGGCCTACATGGCACCCGAACAGTTTTCGAACTCTAGTGTGGATCATCGTGCCGATTTGTACGCACTCGGTGCCAC
>JBBRME010000047.1:0-24261 GCA_038230995.1 Gemmatales bacterium | reverse complement strand
TATCCGACCGAAGTTCCTATCAAACGCGTTCAATCTCGATAAAGGATGCCTACGTCAGGTGCTAGAGTCCGGCTGGAGCATGGCATGTAGCCGCGACATCCTTAGAAGCTCCGTTGGCTGCTGGATCTGATCCGTTTCGGACGGCTCCACACCCAACCATTTCTCGGAGGCAAACATGAAGGCGATTTACTCGACGGCGTTGGTGATCGGGTTCTGTGGTCTGGCAATCGCTGCGGACGACAAGAAAGCCGTTGACGTTGTCGGAACGTGGAAGTGCGAATATACGATCGGCGAACAGAAGCGAACGGCCGACCTGACAGTCACGAAAGACGGCGACAAGGTTGCCGGGACGATAAGCTGGCCGGATCAAAAAGATGTGAAGCTCAAGGACATGAAGCTGAAGGACGGCGAACTGACCTTCACGGCCACGCGGAAGTTCATGGATAACGAGATCGTCATCGACTACAAGATGACGTTCGACGGCGACAAGATGAAGGGCAAAGCCGCAGCCGACTTCGGTGGCCAAAGCAGGAGTTCGACATGGAAGGCAAACGCGAAAAGAAGGAAGCGAAGAAGGATAAGTAGGAGAAAGCTCATGCGTTGCGTTCTTATCGCATCTGTCGCCACACTTGCTGGATGTACAACACCCAAAGCACCACAGCCAGTTGACGTATCAGTTCTTGATACGTCAACTGACCGAATTCAAGAGTTGCTCGCCAAACTCGACGACAACCCGGATCTCTTGCATAGCGACCTCACACCGTCCGTGCACACGTTGCGCGAAATCGGCGAACCTGCGATCAGTCCAACCCTGCCATACTTACTCTCGGAGAACGAGCCAACGCGATTGCACGCAGAGCGGGTGATCGACGGGGCGATGATGAAGATGCACGGTTTTGTCTTCGGGCAGGGTTGGCCGCAACCAGAAATGCAGCAAGAGTACGAGCGGGTGTCCAAAGGCCTGTGGGATTTCGAGGCGATGGGCCGCAAGTCCGTATCCGAGTCGCCAATGAAAGACCGGCAGGCGTACATCGAACGGGTCAAGCGGTGGCTGACGAATCGGCGTGGGTGAGTGGTTCTACCAGCACCGAGGATTGACTTATTCAGAATGTCTGAGCGGCGGGTGTCAGCCCACCGAGTGTTTTTCTCGGTCGGCTCACACCGTCCACCCAGCTAGAATGCACATCTGACCCAACTCGAAGGATACCCACCGTGACGTTACGATTGTTGTTGGCTGTCGGTCTTGCGCTCTTTGTCTCCATCTCCTCGGCGTTCGCTCAGGAAGCGATTTCCGCCAAGCGCATCGCGGAGGCCGTGACGGTGCTGGCAAGCGACCGCTTCGAAGGCCGTGGCCCAGGCACACGTGGTGAAGACCTCACCACCGATTACCTTGCCGCGGAGTTCAAGAAAACCGGACTGAAGCCGCTGGGGGAAGATGGATCGTACCTGCAACCAGTGCCGCTGGTTCGCGTGGTGACCAGCCCGAAATCGACAATCAAAGTCACGAAGAACAACGACTCCTTTGATCTCTCACCGGACGCGGACTTCTCCGGCACCAGCCAGACGCAGAAGGATCTCGAAGAGTTCGACGCCGAGGTGATCTTCGTTGGCCACGGCATCACCGCACCGGAGTTCGGCTGGGATGATTACAAGGACCTCGACGTGAAGGGGAAGATCGTCGTCCTGTTCACCAACGAGCCGCCCTCGGACGACCCGAAGTTCTTCGGTGGCAAAGCCCTCACCTATTACGGCCGCTGGACGTACAAGTTTGAAGAGGCCGCACGACGCGGGGCCAAGGCCTGCTTCATCATCCACACCCCGGACACTGCAGGCTATCCGTACTCCGTGGTTCGTCCGCTCGATGGTGCCCAGCTTAAGCTCGAAGCCAATCAACCGGCACTGGCGTTCTCCGGTTGGCTGAGCCAGAAGGCAGGCGACAAAGTCCTCGGCCTAAAAAACTTGACCGTGGCTGATGCGTTGAAGGCGGCGGATACGAAAGGCTTCAAGCCGGTGTCGCTGGGGGCCAGCATCAAGGGCCGCATCGAGACCGACGTGAAGAAGATTAACAGCAACAACGTGGTGGGCATGGTCGAAGGCAGCGACCCGACGTTGAAAGCCGAAGCAATCCTGTTTACTGCGCACTGGGATCACCTCGGCGTCGGTAAGGCCACGCTGGGCGATACCATCCACAACGGTGCGGCAGACAACGCCACCGGTTGCGGCATGGTGCTGGAACTGGCCCGCGTGTGGGCATCCCAGAAAACCAAGCCGAAGCGTTCGGCGGTGTTCCTGTGCGTGACCGCCGAGGAGAAGGGCCTGCTTGGGTCGAAGTATTACTCGCGCAACCCGCTCATCCCGTTGGGCAAGACGGCACTCAACCTGAACTTCGACATGATCCTGCCGCTGGGTGTGCCGGAGTCGATCGTGCTGAACGGATCAGAGCGAACCACGCTTTCGCCCTTGGTGAAGGAAGTAGCGAAGAAGCACAACTTGGAAATCGAAAGCGATCAGCGGTCGCACCTCGGTGTCTACTTCCGTTCGGATCACTTCTCGATGGCCCGAGCCGGTGTGCCAGCGTTCTCGGTCGGTGCCGGTATGAAGCTCAAGGGCAAGCCGGACGACTACGCCAAGAAGGTGATGCAGGAGTTCAACGACAAGGCCTACCACACGCCGCAGGACGAAGTGAAAGCCGACTGGGACTTCGCCGGGTTCGTGACGCTCGCCAACTTCACCCTCGACCTTGCCCGTGAAGTGGCGAACACGGAGAAACTGCCCACGTGGAATCCCGGCGATGAGTTCCTACCCGCACGGGTGAAGAGCGGAGTGAAGTAACGGGGTATTGATTTGTAGCCGCGATGCGAAGCTGAGCGCGTTTGACTTGACACGCTCAGCTCTGCATACTCCTGCCGCTGACGCGTGCAGGCTCGATGTGTGCTCTTGTTATGTTGAGCCTGCGTGCGTGAGCAGCAGGAGTTTATCAACGTACTCCTTCCGCTGACGCGTGCAGGCTCGATGTGTGCTCTTGTTATGTTGAGCCTGCGTGGGTGAGCAGCAGGAGGTTATCAGCATACTCCTGCCGCTGACGCGTGCAGGCTCGATGTAAAAAACCACCCATCCATACAAAAACAGGCACCCTTGCGGGTGCCTGTTTTGATTTCGCTCATGCAGCAGAAGATGAACTACTTCTTCGTTGGCACTTGGGTCAGGCCGACCACCAGCACCTGAATCTTTGCTTCAATGCCGTAGCCGAGCACCAGCGGGATTTCCGTCAGCGTGTTGGCTTCCTTGATGTGCTGCTCCATCTTCACCATGTCCGGCTCGACCATCAGGTTCTTGCCCTTGAGAGTCTTGCTGATCTCGATTGGCCCGATCGAACCGTAGAGATGGCTCTCTTCGTTCGCCTGGGCTTCGATGTTGATCGTGGTGAGACGGCTGAGTTGTTCTGCCATCACCTTGAGGTCGGCTACCTTGGCTTCGCGGGCCTTGGTCACCTTGATCTGGTGGCCTTCGAGGCGCTTGAGTTCGTGCGGGCTTGGAATCACGGCGTAGCCGTAGGGCAGGAGGTAGTTGCGGGCGTAGCCACCCTTGACTTCCACTTGGTCGCCAGCCTTGCCCACGTGGGTCACGTCTTCGACTAGCACCAGCAGGGTGCCGCCGTTCTTGCCCTTCTTCACCTGGTTGCGTTTGCGGATCTTCTTGACCGGCAGCTTCGGGCCTTTGACCTCTTCAGCTTTGGCTTTGGATTTCTTCGATTTTGGAGCAGTCTTCGCCATGATCGTTCGTCGCTTTCTACTGCGGCAGTGAGGGTATCACTACCAGGTTCTGTCCTTCAGGGGGAACATCCCGCCCGAAGTTAGAGAGCTGCACGGTGCAGCCCCCAAAAGGTTTGACATCTTAAAACGGGATGTCGCCGGCGCTGCCGTCACCGTCGTGCGGCATGTCATCATCGTGGCCACCGCCACCTGACGGTGGAGAGTAACCACCGCCGCCACGTGGGCCTTGCTGCTGTGGAGCACGGCTTTCGCCGCCGCCATCGTAGCCACCCCCACCGCCGCCTTGGGCACCATCGCGGTTGCCACCGAGCAGTTCGATGGAGTCGATCACCACTTTGTGCTTGCTGCGTTGTTGGCCGGAGGTCTTGTCGGTCCATTCGTCGAGTTGCAGGCGACCTTCAATGAAGATCTGATCGCCCTGTTTCACGAAGCGATGGACAACATCCACCAAGTTCCGCTTGGCGTCCGGTCGGCTGTATGCTTCGCAGTCAATGTACAGCACGTTCGGGTCGTTTTCCCACTGGCCCGTTTGCGGATTCTTTCGGCTGCGGCCCACGGCCAAGCGGAACTTGATCACTTGCGATCCGCTGTTGGGCAGCATCCGTGGTTCTTCGGGGGCCTTGGTTAGTCGGCCCATCAGCATCACTTTGTTCAGGCTGGCCATCGTCGTTCTCCTGCAAGCGGGGCCGTCACGGGTACAGTTGAAACACAGGGTGTGTTGGCGTCCGCTTGTGGGGTTGAGTTATCCATCTAAACCACTGATTCGCAATGTCCGTTGGCGTGATCGACACCCAGCGACTCACGTCGCCGGTTCGCCAACTACTCCGGCTTTTCAGCACCTTCAGTTTTGCGTGGTTTGCGGGCCGGGGCCGGGGCTGTCGCTGCTGGTGCTGCGGCATTCAAGTTCGGCACTGGGCGATACATGTCCACGCCACCCGTCACGTTCCCTGCACCTGGGTCATTAATGTTGGCCGGGGTGATGTCCGTCGGGCTTGGCTCGTCATGGTAGCCACGCAGGGCGAACTGGCCCTGTTCTTCCTTGGCGATCATCAGCATCACTTCCGCGTAGCGGAAGTCGACGTTTGACGTCAGGTGGCGAAGCATGAAGTCCGTCATGGTCAGGCGGATTTCCTTCTCGACATCCACCTGCTTCGTCGACTCCATCTTGTAATACATGATGTGGTAGTACGCCTTCCGCTGCTTGCGGATCGGGTACGCCAGCTTTTGGCTTTCGTTCCAGGCCTTGTTGACGAGGATTTCCCCGCCATGCTTGGCGATGAGCACCCGCAGCGATTCCTTGATGGAGTCCGCGTCGGTGGCCATTTTGTTGGTATCGATGACGAACATCGATTCATAGAGTTCAACCGGCATATCAACCTCAAGGGGTAAGCCCGGCACGTGCCAGACAGGTTACCGTGGATCGCGAACGGCGAAGTGCCGTTCGTTCGACTTCATCACCACCCGTGATGAAGAGCAACCAATTGCGTCAGTCTACCATGGGAGCCGGGTCGCTGGGCGGGGTCGGCTTGATGGCCTTGTCCCCGTCGGGCTTCGCTGGTTTTGGTTTCTTCTCTTTGGGCTTCGGTTCCCCGGCGTTGGCGGCGTTCATGCACACGCCTAAACCGGAGCGAAGCCAAATCAGTGCTGCATTGGCGGCCTTGGCAATCGCCTCTTCCGCTGCTGCCCGCTCACCGGGTTTAAACCGGCTCAGCACAAAGTCTACTGCTTCCCCTGGGCCGGGCTGCCCGACCCCCATCCGCAGGCGGGGGTAAGCATCGGTACCCAATTGCTCCTGGATGTTTCGCAGGCCATTCTGCCCGCCGTGGGTTCCTTGCCCACGCACCCGGAGTTTGCCCAGCGGCAGGTTGAAGTCGTCGCACACCACTAGCACATCCGCTGGGGTGAGTTTGTAGAAGTCGAGGATGGCCCGAACAGTTCGCCCGCTCAGGTTCATAAAGGTCTGCGGTTTGACCAGCAGAATCTTCTCGCCATTCTCGGTTGCTTCACAAACTTCGGCTTGGAAGGCACTTTTCGGGCTGCCAACACTGGGGGCGGCACTCAGGAAGTCGATCACATCGAAGCCGATGTTGTGTCTCGTTCCCGCGTACTTGGCCCCCGGATTTCCAAGGCCGACGATGACTTTCATAGGTGGCCCGTTGCGAGTTCGTGTGGTGGTGAGGTGGTGATGCTTCTTCACAACCCCACCAACTCACAGCCCCACCAATTATTCTTCCTCGCCTTCCTTCGGCTTCTTCGCCGTCAGCACTTCTGGCTCGGCGCCCGTGGTATCGGTCACTTCTTCTGGCTCCTCGGCACCTGGCACCTTGAGTTGCACAACCACGGCTTCCTGCGAGTCGAGTACCACTACACCTTCGGGCAGTTTCAGTTCGCTGACGTGGATCGGTACGCCGAGTACCAGCCCGCTGATGTCGACACGGATGCTATCCGGGATCGAAAGGGCCATGCACTCGATGTGGAGTTGGCGATATGGTTGATCGACGATGGCCCCGCCCGTGAGCTTGGCAACGCCACGCAGTTCAACAGGCACGGTGACTTTGACGCGCTCGGATTGATCGACGCGCATGAAGTCGACGTGGAACATCTCTTTGCCGAGATGACACCACTGCAACTCACGGATCAGCACGCTTTCTTTTTTGCCACCGACGTTGATCTCGAACGTCCGGGCGTGTTGCACACGGATGGCGTGATCGAATTCTTTGGTCGGCACGCTGATCGCCACAGGGGCTTCTTTGTGACCGTACACGATGCCGGGGATCATCCCCTTGGCGCGTAGCTTCTTGGCAGCACGGGATCCGGTAGTGGAGCGTAGCTCCACCTTTAAGGCGATTAACGACATGTTCTTCTCCCAGTCGGCGGTGCCTCTCTCCAGTGGAAACCACCGGATACCCACTCCAGCCGCTGCACAAAATTCAAGCAGGCATTATGGCAGGACAGGCCAATCCCACAAGAGCGCAGCCGGGGAAAAACAATCAGGGCAAAAACACTCCTGCTGCTGACGCAAGCAGGCTCGATCAATCAGAAGTCGAGCCTGCTTGCGTCAGCAGCAGGAGTCATCTCATCAACCGCTTTCTGCTATTCTGCTTTTATGCCCGAAACTCGCACGCTGCTCCTCAGCGAAATCTTCCCGCCGGCGGTGGGGGGAAGTGGTCGGCTTTTCTGGGAGTTGTACTCCCGTCAACCCGCCGGGCAGTTCGTGATTGCCGCCGGGGCCAGCCCGGAGGCCGAAGCCTTCGACAAGACACACCAACTGGAAGTGCATCGGCTTCCGCTCACCTTGGGTGATCGTGGCATCCGCAGTGTTCGCGGCTTGAAGTACTACCTCGGCACGGCCAAGCGAGTCCGCAAGTTGATGAAGGCCACCGGCTGCACGATGTTGCACTGCGCCCGCAATGTGCCAGAGGGGTTTGTTGGGTACCTGCTGAATCGCTTCCATGGCATACCGTATGCGTTTTACACGCACGGCGAAGACATCGGCGTGAGCAAATTCAGCCGGGAACTGGCATGGATGACTCGTCGGGTGATGAGCAGGGCCACTGCGGCGATTGCCAACAGTTACAACTCTCGGCGCTGTTTGATCGAAGATTGGCAGTACCCCGAAAGCAAGATTCACGTCATTCAACCGGGTATGGATGCGAGCCAGTTTCAGGTGATGCAACCCAATAGTGACACCCGATTGTCACTCGGCTGGAACAGCCGCACCGTGATCCTCACCGTGGGCCGGTTGCAGCCCCGCAAGGGGCACGACCGACTGATCCGTGCCCTACACCGTGTGAAGGAAGCCGTGCCGAATGTGCTTTATGCCATCGTGGGTACCGGGCAGGAAGAAGCGAGCTTGAAGGAACTGGTGGCTAAGGAAAACCTCGGCGACTGCGTGCAGTTCGTCGGTGGTGTTTCGGACGACGTGATGACGAAGTGCTATCAGCAATGCGATCTGTTTGCGTTGCCCAATCGCACAATCGACGGCGACATCGAAGGCTTTGGCATGGTCCTGTTGGAAGCCCAAGCCTGTGGCAAACCGGTGCTGGCCGGCGACAGTGGTGGCACTGCCGAGACGATGGACATCCCCCACACGGGCCGCGTAGTGAACTGCGACAGCCACGAGTTGCTTGCCGAACAACTCGTGGATTTGTTGAACGATCTTGTGCGGCTTCGCACCATGGGCACCGCCGCCCGCACCTGGGTTGAGACCCGCTTCAATTGGCCGCAGCGTGCCAAGTTAGCAGGGGAGGTGTGGAGTCGAATCACACCGGGATCTTGAAACCGGTGCGGGCGTTGGCCTTCAGGAATTCGTTGACAGCCTTGCTATCGGTTTCGCCCTTCGCTTCATCCCAATTCAGGGCAATCCCACCGGCGCGGTAGCTCACGTTGCCTAGTAGCACGGCCTGCGTCAGTGGGCCGGAGTAACCGAAGTGACAGAGTGGCGTGCCGTCGCCTCGGATGGCGTTCAACCACTCGGCATGATGGCCGACGCTCTTCTCGATGGACTTGTCCGGGGCTTTGAAGTCCTTGGCAAAGGCATCCGGGAACAGTTGATACTTCGAGTAGTTCGCCACCAGCTTCTTGCCGTCTTCACCCTCGAATAGCACTCCGTCGCCAAAGCCGTTGTATCGTTCTTTGCCGCTCAGATCCGGCCCGGCCACGCCGTGGTACCACGTTAGCGGGATGGCCGAACGGGTCTTATTGGCGGGGAAGTTGTAATCGACTTGCAGGGTCTGCGGTACCGTGTTGTCGGCATTGGGAATCTCGGTGCCCGTGGCCTTCACCGTGGTCGGGTTGCCGAGGTCGAGCGCCCAGAAGGCCAGATCCATGAAGTGGCAACCCATGTCGCCCAGCACGCCGCCGCCAAAGGCCCACCACCAGCGCCAGTGGAAGTGCGGCCACTTCATGTGGCTGGCGTAGAAGAACTCGTCGGACACCGGCCCGAGCCAGGCATCCAAGTCGAACGCCACTTTGGTTTTCGGCACGAAGAGCCGACCCGGATCGGGCCGACGCGAGCACCACACCTTCACGCTCTTGATTTTGCCCAGCACGCCAGACTTCACGATCTCCACCACGCGGCGGTAATTCTCGCCGCTGTGGATTTGCGTGCCCATCTGCGTGATGGCCTTGTTCTTCGCGGAGAGCTTCATCACATCGCGTACTTCGTCCACCGTCCGGCACAGCGGCTTCTCGCAGTAGACATGCTTCTTGAGCGTAAGCGCACTTAGCGTAGCGTGGGCGTGGGTGTGATCCGGTGTACACACGGCCACGGCATCGATCTTCTGATGGATCTCGCCCAGCATCTTGCGGTAGTCGGTGTAGAACTTGACGTTCGGAAACTCCTTGCGGGCCTTGATCACATCGTCCCGCTTTTCATCGATATCGCAGATGGCCACCAGCTCTTCGTTCTTGATGTTCTCCAGCGTGAAGAGGCCCTGTCCGCCAACGCCAATCAGCGCAACGCGAACCTTGTCCTTCTTCTTCTCCTGCCCGCGGGCAATGATTTGAGCGAAGGGCACACCGACCACGGCCGCTGCTGCCGTGGTGCCAAACCGTCGTCGTGTCAGCATGTTGAGTTCTCCGTGTGGCGGAGACTGTACACTGAAACACGCGCGACCGGTACCTACTTCTTCATGGGCAGGAAGGTCACCACGCCGCCCATATCGGGCTTGAGGTACTGGCCGGGTTGTTCCTTCTCCTGCAACTGGACTTTGACCCGCACCTTCACCGTGTTATTCGACCGGGCGGCCACCGGGTAAACGCGATCCAGCACCCCGGTGTAGGAGCGATCCGAATAGGCATCGATTTTGATGCGGCAGGGTTGCCCGGCGGATAGCTTCGAGATGTCACGCTCAGCGATTTCGCATTCCATCTCCATGTCCGTCAGGTCGCCGAGATCGCAGATGCCACCACCGCCACCGGCGAAGGCCATCGGGTTGACGAGGTTCCCCACTTCGGCTTTCTTGGACAGCACTGTGCCAGTGATCGGTGCGCGGATGATGCAGTTGGTGGTGCGCCACTCAGCTTGGGCGAGGCGGGCCTTGGCGACTTCTTCATTCGCTTCGGCCATGGCTACGTCGGCTTCCAGTGAATGCAGTTTCTCGGGTCGTGGGCCGAGTTCCAGGATTGTCATCGTGGAAGTGAGCTTATCCGCCCGCGCCTTAGCACTGGCTCTGTCGGCGACGGCTTGCTGATACTCTTTGATTGACACCGAGTTGCCCGAAGTGCGCAGGCCTTCCTGGCGGTTTAACTCTTGTTCTGCCCGAACCAGCAGGGCTTTGGTTTCATCGAGTTCGGCTTGGAGTTGTTCTTTCTCGACTTTGCGCACCGCGCTGGGCAACTGTTCTTTTAGCCGTTCGCGTGATGCCAGTGTGGATTTTTGTGCCGCCACCAGTGAGGCCTTGGCTTCATCGAGTTGAGCCGTGTAGGACGTCGAATTGAGAATCGCGATGATGTCGCCTTTTTGGTAGAGCGCCCCTTCGCCGAAGGGCAAGCTCGGCTGGCTGGCTGGCCCACGAAGCTCCATGAGAATGCCACCCACGTCAATCGGGCTGACGGTGATCTGCTTGGGCAGAATGAGGTAGCCACGGTTCTCCAGGATAATCGTGTTGTCGCCCCCGGCTTCGCCTTTGGGCTTACTGCTGGAACCAACACTAGATGAACCCGTGACGGCTTTGGCATCACCGGTGGTCACGATGTCGTTTGATGTATTCGCGGGAGTCTTGTAGCTTCGTATGGCCACGGCACCCCAAGTGATAGCCAAACCCACGCACAGCAACCACGGCAACCACGCCACCCGACCAACAAAGCTCCCCTTGGCGTTGCCACCGGCTTCGCCTGGAGCACCGATACGTAGCTGACGAACGCGGTCACGAAGCTCTTGATCAATCACCGCCGACTCATGGCCGATTTTCTTGGCGCGTTGGGCCACTGGTTCAGGTGCAGTAACTTGTGGGTTAGCCATTTCCAACGGAACCGCATCCAATGTGTCGTTCATCTCAATCCTCGGCCCGTTGTTGGTGGTGTGTTGTAGTCTTGTGTGAGTCTTCATGACCTAAGATCGCTGGCCTGGGCTAACCTGTCACGGGCCTTTGGCCCTCATTACCATGAAGGCCCAAAGGGTCGCAACAAAATCCCTAGGTCGAAGTCTTAGTTATCTATCTTCGCTAGTTTACGCCGTCACTTTGACCCGTACCCGGTGATTCGTCAACCGGATGTCCACATTTCCGGACTGTCGCTTCGTCTGGAGCTTACCCGCACTTGAATCATCGAGTTTCGACGCGAAAGCCTCATTCTCGGCAAAACCGATTCAGATACTACATCTTGCCGGACGATGACACTTGGCACAAGTTCTGGTCAGCTTGGACGGATTTGATTACATGCGCATCCGCTGGCGACATTTGACTGTTGGACTGTTCGCTTCAGCGCTCGGCTTGGCCGTGGGTTGCAAGCCGCTGCCGGTGGTACGTGTTTTTCAACCGCCAGCTTCCACGCCACCAGCCCCACCACTTGCTGATCTTCAGTCTGAAGCATTGACACCGCTCGAACCGGATTACACGAAGCTGCCGATCATCGACCCCGCCAAGGCGGACGTGACCGGGGCAACTCGGGCCACAGCCATCGGTGTGTCGGAAGCGACTGTAGCGAAACTGGCCGCCGAACGTGCTCCACTTGCCGCTGCATTGGAACGCGAGAATGATGTGCCCTCCGCCGTGGTCGACGACCCCGGCCAAGCCCGGCAGTCCGAGCCATCAAGTTCTTTAGCCAGAGAAATTCGCCCGTTGCTGGCCGCCGATCTGCGTAATAAAGCCGCAGGCGATTCCGTGGCCGCGTTCTACCAACTGGCTGATGCCGAGGCCCGCAGCGAGATCGTACGCAAGTCGATTGAATCTCTGGATGATCTGCGCCGGGCAGTCAAAGAAGCCATTGCCCGTGGGGTGAAGCCACCACTGGATGATGACGAAATCGACCGACAGCGTGCTTCGTTAATCATCATTCTGGGTCAGGCGGAGCTTGGCTCCAAGCTGCTGGAAACGGATCTGCGTCGGCGCATCGGCGTGGCCGGGAAAACGCCGGGCCGCTTGATGCCCACTGGCGAGATGAGCATTAGCATCGAAGGCACCGATGCCGAGCAAGCCGTACGCACTGGCCTCGAACGCCGACACGATCTGCAAGCTCTGCGCACCGCCTACCACAAGTTGACGCCGGAGAACCTGCCCGAAGTGCGGGAACTCCTTCGCACCACGCCCGGCGTGCCCGGTGGCTTGGGGGCAGGCCCCCGACTGCCGGTGTTCAGCAGGATTATCCAACGGCATCAAGCACAGTTGTTGGCACAACTCGATGCCGTGGCCGCGGCGGAAGTGGAAGTGCGTAAGTCGCAATTGTTCACACTGATTGAAGAAAAAGAACGGGCCGTAGCGGATGAGATTCGCGCTCAGGTAGCCATCCTGCAAGAGCAGGCCAAGCAAGTGGGGCTGGCCCGCTGGCGTGCCGAGAAGCTGCTGGTAAAGGTGGCCGACTTGAAGAAGGACAAACAAGGTGCGCTAGCCGTGGTGCCTGCGGAACTTGAAGCGAACAGGGCACGGGCTGATGTGATCCAAGCCGTCATGGCCTGGCACCAAGCCCGCGCTAAGCTCAGCAGCGCGATGGGGGTTTTCGTTACGCCGGTCGCACCGGAGCAGAAAATACGTACCGAGATCGAGAAACGCCAGCAGAGTTCAACCACGATTGAAGAACCTGCGTCTCTGGCCCCACTCGGAATCGGTAGCCGTCAATCTGAGTGACCGGCACGATGCCTGCGTTGCTGTTGGTGACGAAAACTTCCTGTGCCGAGGCCAAACTGCTGATCGGCAGCACTTTCACCGAGATGGGTATCGGCCCACGATCAATCATCACTTGCCGAAGTGTGCCGGGTAGAAACCCACCATCGGGCACCGGCGTGGCCCAGCCTTCCGCGTACCGGATGAAGATGTTGGCGTGGGCAGCTTCCAAGATGTTGTCATCATCATCGAGCATCAGTGCGCTATCGAAGCCGTCGGCTGTTGCCGCCTGACCCACCTGTAAGCGCGCGGCATAATGGAACGTCTTCAGTAACAGATACGGCTGACCCTTGCGCACCGGGTTCTTCACCGTGCGCAGGCTGACAGCCTCCGGATAGCGCGGAATCGGGCTGGCACTCATCCACACCAAGCCCGGCCCACCCGGTCTTCCTGCTGTGGCGTTCAGCCGAATCAGGATGTCGTCTTGTGTCAACGCCTTGGCGTACTCCGTCACTTGTTCCGTCGTCGGCAGTTGGTCGGCACTCAGCTTGATGCCCAGCACCTTGGCCGATTGCACCATACGATCACGGTGCATGTCCCACAGCCAAGGCACATGGTTGATCGTCTTCGTGGATTCCCACAAACCTTTGCCTAGCAGCAATCCCTCGTCGGCAGGGTCCATGCGGAAGTCTTCAATCGAGACGAGCTTGCCGTCAATCCAGAGCAGGTGCGTGAGCATCACGTACTCCAAAATCGTCGCCGCAGTCATCTCCGGTGGCACGGTCAGCCCGCGGTCTTTCAATACCGCTTCTGGCTCGGCGATGATGCGAGAGCGGAGCTTTTCGCTGGCCCACCAGAGGTTATCGACGCGGTTCACAGGGAGGAGTGTCATAGGGGTGTGGTTAGCTCGGGGAGGCAACGTCAGGCGATGCTTCGTCAACTTTTGGGCGTAATCGCATGTTGATGAACTCAATGATGACGGCGAACGCCATGGCAGAATAGATGTAACCTTTATCAATGTGTTGACCAAAACCTTCGGCCACCAGCAATGCACCGATGAGGATCAGGAAGCTCAGCGCCAGCACCTTGATGCTCGGGTTCTTCTCCACAAAGTTGCTAATCGGATCGGCAAAGGCCACCATCACCCCGGCGGCGAGCACCATCGCCGTGATCATGATCCACAACTCTTCCACCATACCCACTGCGGTGATGACGGAATCAAGCGAGAAGATGATGTCGATCAGCGCGATCTGAAAGATGACCATACCAAAGGTGACGGCCTTCTTGGGCTTCTGCTCCTTCTCACCGGAGTGCTCGATCTTTTCGTGAATCTCTTTCGTGCTCTTCCAGATCAGGAACAACCCACCGACCACAAGGACAAGATCGCGGATGGAAATGCCACGAGCCTCGGGGCCGATGAGGAACGGCAACTCGGGCAGCGTGAACAACGGCTTGGTGGCCGCGATCAGGAGTGACAACGTAAACAACAAGAGGATGCGTGTGCCAAGGGCCACACCCAGGCCGATACGCCGGGCCAGCGGTTGCTGGGGCTCCGGCAACTTGCCTGCTACGATCGCCAAGAAGATCACGTTGTCGATGCCCAGCACGATTTCCATCACCGTGAGCGTGAGCAACCCCAACAGCACGGCCACCAGGCCAGTCTTCTTGGGGTGAAGGAACGTGACCTTCAGGTTCTCTTCGAGTTTCAAGTTCTCGGTTTTGCCATTCAGTTCAACCGGCAGTTCCTTGGTAAACAGCTCACCAGACTGTCGGGTGTGATCATTCATCTCGATGGAGGCAAAGACTTTGTCCTCTTCCAAGCGGTCGATACTCAGAGTGTGGACTTTGGTGAGATCGACTTCGAGCTGACCATAGACCGACTGGATTCGAAAGGTTTGGAACTTGGCTTCGCCTTCAACCATGGGTTGCTTGTCGCGTTCGATCTTCACCTTGAGGTTGTGCGCAGCCGTGTCTCCGGCCGGGGCAGGTGGGTTGGCCCCGCCCAGAAGGAGGCCCACGCAGACACACGCCAACATGGTTAAGAAAAATCGTCGAACATTCAGCATGTAGGCACCGATCCCGTGGGCCAAGAGTACGATGAACATGATAGTGGGCAGGGGAAGAGTGATGATTCAGCAAGTGTCGTTCAAGAATTACAAGTGCCTTCGGGATGTGACGATTGACCTCGAACCGTTCACAGTGTTCGTCGGGGCCAACGGCAGCGGCAAGACGAGTATCCTTCAGGGGATTGACTTGCTGTGCCGGACGTTTCAAGTGCAATCAACACCGACAACCGAAGAATTGCTGAGCAATCGCACTTACGGAACGAACCTACAAGCTGAGCTTTTGTGCTTGGATATCGAGTTTTGGTACAAGTTTTCGACTCATCCAAATCCAATCATTAGCAAGCTTTACGCAAACAGATATGGGTCGAAAAACACAACGTCTGATGTTAAACCAGACTTATGGTTTGGATGGAATCCTAGCATAGGCGTGCTGCCTTTGACGTTGATGTTTAGACCAGATGTAAACGCACTACGCAACGCAACTCTAGCTGAATCAGACCCTCGATTGATGCACCCAAATGGTCAAGGTTTACACTCCGCTACGGCGAGTATGAATCTCGAAGACCCGGATCTATGGCAGAAGTTGCAAGAAGACTTACGGCGGATTGTGCCTTCCATTAAGCGGCTTCGACATACACCGCAGAACCAACTCCTGTTCGACACCATCAACGGCAAAGGCCTATCCGCATCACAGATTAGCGAAGGAACTCTGCTCACCCTTGGTTTGCTCACAGCCATTCATGGTCCCAACAAACCCGGCATCCTCCTGCTTGATGATCTTGATCGTGCGCTCCATCCGAAGGCCCAGCGAGAGTTGATCGACCTCCTTCGCGGTGTGCAGGCCACGAACCCGGACATTCAGATCATCGGTACCACTCACTCTCCGTACATGCTCGACTGCATGAAGCCGGAGGAGGTGCGTATGACATCGTTGAAGGAGGACGGTTCCACTGCCTGCGATGCGCTCACCCATCATCCGAAGTTCGAGAAATGGAAAGACGAGTTCGACCCCGGCGAAATGTGGAGCTTCTTCGGTGAGAAATGGGTGTCGGAAGGCGAGGTGGCAGCACGATGAGCTTGCGTATCGCAGTTGTTTATGAAGCCGAAGCTGACTTTGACATGTCCACCGAGTTGATGGATCGGGTGGTTATTGAGTCCATTGACTGGATAGATGCGGACTTGTTGCCACATCAACGAGAATGGATCTCGCGCAATCCGGAACACGTGAGACTCACTTGGAAAGCAATCCCGCGGTTGGCCAGGGCACTCAATATCAAGGCTCATGGACATATCAACGGTGAACCGCTTGAGGCTGACGCCGCTGCTGCGAGGCGCGCCATTCGGTACCTCAAAGCAATTGATGCAGAATTCTCTGCAGTTGTTTTAATGCGTGATCAGGACGATAAGCCGGAACGCCGAGAGGGTTTGGAGCAAGCGTGCAACGAGGATCACGATGGGCTAGTTATTCTCTTCGGCCTTGCTGTCATCGAACGGGAAGCTTGGGTACTCGCTGGCTTCGTGCCGCAAGATGATG
Organism: Gemmatales bacterium; assembly: GCA_038230995.1. Classification (GTDB taxonomy): domain Bacteria; phylum Planctomycetota; class Planctomycetia; order Gemmatales; family Gemmataceae; genus JALHQU01. Next base: position 8,129 of record JBBRME010000047.1, on the reverse strand, counting down.
AAGAACAATCACGCTTGAATACCGAGAATCAAACTCTTGGATTCAACCCGCATGAGCAGAGTCACTTGCTCACAGCCGGAAAAGACGACAACGCCAAGCTCAGTCCCAAGCGTGTCCTCAAAGCTTTAATGGGTGGCAATCCTCAACGGGAACGGATCTGCTGGATGGAAACACCACTCAACCTGCTCCACGGTCGCGGCACTGACAACGGCCTGTCACTTTATCTCGACGTGGTTCGTACTCGACTGGCTCCGCTGTTCGGTCACATCAGACCGTAACAACCTACTCATACGCAATCGCATCAGGGATGCGGGTCTTGATCGACTGCAACGCAGGGAACAACCCGGCCAGCGTCGCCACGATGATGGCACCCAGCGAGATGCCGATGGCCTGCTGCCACGGCAGCAGCAAGTCGAAGTGGAAGCCGGACTCCTCGAACAGCACCTACTTCAAACGTACCACGCCGGCGGCATGGTGGACGGTAACCGCATCGCCAACATGGACCTGCACCTGTTGGCTGAGGACGTTCAACGTCAGACGTTGATCGACCCGGCCCGTTTTTTCGTCGAGCAGCAGGAGCGGAAAAGTGTGCTGAACCGCGGCGTCCGTGAGAGTGCAAAGGCAGCCGATGAGTGTGTTGAAGTGCGGTTCTCGCCAGAGACATCGCAGTACACGCGGCCAGCAGTCGGCCAAGGAGTCATTCGCTACGGCAAACTTCGGGTACAGCAGCACGCCTTGTAGTGTCAACATGGCGCACCACGAGTTGCCAGTTGGTAGCTCGGGCAAATCCCGGTTCCACGATGTCCTACCATCTTCGTGTGCAACGGCGTGGATGTTGGTCGCCCCCGGCAGATAGTAGCGTTCGCTGTCCCAAGCCATATTCTCCAGCGAAACAAAACGAGAGATGAGCCAAGGCGGATTGGCCCACGGGCGGAACTGCCTTACTTCTGGCAGCCGTTGCAATTCGTACCCAATGTTGCGTGGCAGCAGCAAAAGTGTTTCGCGCTCGATGAGCTTTGCCTCCACGGCACAACTCCTTCGACTGCTGAGATACTTTGGTTCATACCCGACAGTGCGTCGGCCATTGATACTGGCTGAGATCGACCCATCCGCACCGGGCACCAGCAAACCGTTGCGATGGAACACAAACGGCGAGTAGGCCCAATCCACGGCGGTGGTTGGCGTCGTGTTCTTGACCTTCCCGGTGGCCAAGTCGATGTCCCAGCGTTCGCCGTTGACTTGTGCCACGATGTACGAGCCATCAACACCTAACTTCGGGCCGAAGGTTCCTATCGATTCAATCGGATTAGGATTCAACTCCGGCTTCTGCAGCGAATCGAGTGCCCAGGCTAACTCGCCACGTGCCAAGTCCCAAGCCAGCAAACCATGATTACCAGCGCGTGCTACAAGCCGGCCATCAGCTATTAGGAATGCATCAAGTCGAAAGCCCAGCGTGTCGGCCAAGATGTTCCACCTCTTCGCCCCGGTCTTGCGATCCAGGCACAGGACTTCGTCATTCCCCATCACCAGTAATGTGCCGTTGTTGAGCGACCGGACTTCGCCCGGCACATCAGTGCCTAGGCGTTCGGACTTCCAAAGGGTCTGGCCGTCAGTCAATGACGTTGCCACGATGTGTGTGCCCGTGGCTCCGTAGACAACATCGCGCGCGATCGACCCGGTGAGTGCCAGAGGCAACACGGGTTTGGTGAACGTGCGAGATGATTCGCCTTCCAACTTCACGTTGGGTGGTCGGGTCGCGGGTTTCGCTACCGTGTTGATGTTCGATAAATCCGTGTTGTTCCCGGGTGTGCGGATGGTGACAGACGGTTGATCGGATCGAGCCACGGCTTGTCCACTGAAGTCGTACCCCCACAACTGTGTGGGCGTGGCCACCAGCACCATGCCGTTTGCCACCACCAAGTTGCCGTGGGGGCCGGGCACCGGTGGACGTGCCACCCGGCCAGTCAATGGGTTCAGAAGGTACAAGTTCTCTTTTGTGGGCCACAGCAGAAGGTTCTCCGCGAGTGCGCCACGACCGTAGCTACCAAGCTGCGGATTGTCGTGCTGCTCCCAACCGTTGGGCGAAGTGCTCGACCCGGTGAGGATGTCGAACCCGCGTACGCCTTTGTTTGGCCCGTGAAGAGTTGCGATCAAACGGCCCTTCACCACACCCAGCAAGTGCTCGGCTTGGATTCCTTCGACACTCCAGATCGGCTCACCCGTTTGGCCATCCAAGGCCGTGATCGCATCACCGTCCGCCGGGGCAATGAACACCAATCCCTCAGCACACAGTGGTGGGCACAAATCGCGCGGGCTTATTGTGGGCGGTTTCAACGCCAGCCGGTTGCGATACGCCCATGCTGGTTTTCCGCTCCAGCGATTCAGTGCTACCGTCACCCCGGTTTGCGTTGCGAACACCACGTTTGATCCGGAAAGGCTCAGCACTTCCAACCGCGACTTGAACCCCGCCGGGCGAGATGAGTCGCTCTCGCATACGTCCATCACCCACAATGGTTTGTCTTGCCGGAGTTCGTAGCACGCCACGGAATGAACGAGCTTGTTAGCCACCACACGGATGCACGCTGCATACCAATAACCGCCCTCGGCCACTGGGCAACCCTCCCAACTGGCGATGACGTTCGCGGGGAACGGTGGCTCAACGGATTGCACCCGGCTCAGCGTGAGGTCATCAGCAACGAGGTTCTTTGTGTCCTTCGGCTCCAGCACAGCGATGACACTACGGAACCGCCCGACGTTTTCCTTCTCGCTGGTTCCGGTGGGTAGGCTCACGGGCCCTAGGCGTGCCAGAAGATAATCCCGATCGGCCGTGAGCGTGATGTCCACATCTTGCAGCATCGGCAAAGCGAGATCTTTCTTCTCGATGTTCGGTGCGTTCAGCAAGGTGTTAAAGTGGAAGGCCAAGCGTGCCGCACCGGTGTTGAGATCAAACTGAAAGACTCGCCCGGCATCCGCAAGGTAGGCCGTCTTCCCCAGCACCACCGGATGAAACGCCAGGGCTTTACTGGCCGGGAACGACATCGGCTTGATCTTGTCCTGATCCGTTGGGTCACGCGGGATGGCACTCACCCAGGTTGGTCGGCTTGGCCAATACTTCGGCAGCGGGGTGCTGCGGGTGCTGTTGCGAGTGGGGCTACCTGCGAACGTCGACCAACCGAGATCCGGCAACGTGAGTATCGGCGTAGCGGCCAGTTTCTCCAGCGTTGCAACGTAGTTGCCCGTCACCCCCGCGATGCGGCCCGTCGCGGTGGGGTAGTCCTTCTTGAATGCAGCGAGGCCGTTCTGAAACTGTTCCGTCTGCCGGTTCAAGTGTCGAATCTGCAGGATGTTGGCCAGCACCGTGGCGGGAAGCGTCTTCGGGTTTGGATAGTTCAGCGAACCGGGCAACTTGCCCGGCAGCAACATCGACCAATACCGCTCGGCTTCGCTGGTGTCGCCACGTTCCGCCGCATACTCCGCTAGAAGCATGATCGCTTCCTCGCCAGCCTCGCTGCAGAAGTACCGATCCAGCAGTTCGCGTAATGGCTCCGCTTTGCGGTTCTTCTTGCTGGCCTCCAGGTAGCCGTTGGCGGCTTCACGCACTCGGTTGCGGTAGTTGGTGAGGGCCGCGGCTGGCAGCGTGGCCAAGGTGCTGTGTACCAGCCGGCGTGCGGAGCAGTACGTTGAGTTTTTGACCAAGACGAGTTCATCACCAGCTTCGTCGAGCAACTTCTGCAACTCGTCTACTGCTTCTGCCGAGTTCCCATCCACAAGTTTCTGCTGGGCTTCGCTCAACCGTTTGCGCGTGCGTTGCGATTCCGCCTCACCCTTGAGCCGGGTACTCGGCGGCGATTGAGCCAAAAGGGTGCCGAGGAACAACAACCAACACAAGCAGAGCCAACGCATGAGGGGAACCCGGTGCATCATGGTCAGTATTGTCGAAGGTTTCTGTGACGATCACAAGTAGCGAATGCCAAAGATGGTGCGCGAGGGATGCTCATCAAAACGGTCTGCGAACCGGCTTCAATCCTGTTTATGAGTGCCGAGGTCCATGCGACCGGCACGGGGTTAGCGTTTCGTTGCATTTCGGCTGTTACGTTTATCAGTGGATGTGGTGAGAATATCAGACATGCTAACACCGATGACATTCATGGATCGACTCCAGTTCGCCGGGTGACAACTCCTCGGGGCTGGAATCATGTTTTGGATCGGTTGGGAACTGCTTTACGTGATTGGCAGAAAGTCACCAGCTCGGCGTCGCCATGGTAAATATGTGCTGGGATGGATGTTCGGAGGCTGGCTGATTGGCGGCACGATTACGGTCTTCATGGCTCAATACGCTTCGGCTAGCCCAAACAAGTGTGAATTTCTGGCGGCGATGATCGGGATGCTCCTCGGTTGGCCCATCGGCATGATTCACGGGTGGGTTGCCCTGATTTTAAATCCGGTCAAATCGGAAGTCAGTATCCCGCCTACCCCATCAACACTCACCTGAACGCCCTTCCCAAAGCGCTCTTGGCCAAATCCTTTTCCTCATTAGCATGATAGGTTCCCACCCCAAAATCGTGTCGGGGTGCTTCGTGTCGTCATCGTGGCTTGAATTATTCAAGCTCAAAGGAGGCAGATCGTGGCCTTAGTGGACGTCAAAGATCTTCTCGAAGCTGGTGTGCATTACGGACACCGTTCAAGCCGTTGGAACCCGAAAATGCGGCCGTACATCTACGGCAAACGGAACCTCATCCACATCATCGACCTCCGGGAAACCGTGCGGGGTCTGCTGCGGAGCTACCGTTACTTGAGCCAACTCGTCGCCAAGGGCAGCCTCGTGCTGTTCGTCGGCACCAAGCGTCAAGGCAAAGAAATCCTCGAACGCGAAGCCGCTCGTTGTGGCATGCCGTACGTTTCCGAACGATGGCTGGGTGGCGCACTTACGAACTTCAAAACCATCCGCAATCGGCTGAACCGCCTGCGTGAACTCGAATGTATGTGGCTACCGGAGGGTGAAAACCCAGCCCGCCACGACATGACCACCTACGTGGCCACCATGATTACCGACGCCGGTAAGCTGGAACTGGCCCGGGCACCGGAAACGGCCCCGATCCGCAACTACAGCAAGAAGATGGTGTCGTCGCTCAACCGTGAGCTGCTCAAGATCCGCCGCAACTTGTTGGGCATCCGCGATATGAATCGCCTGCCTGACGCGCTGGTGATTGTTGACCCGAAGCGCGAACATATTGCCATCAAAGAAGCTCAGAGAATGGGCATCACCACGATTGCCCTGATCGACACCGATAGCGATCCGGATCCCGTGGACTTGCCAATTCCGGGCAACGACGACAGCATTCGCAGCATCGAAGTCATCGTCAGCAAGCTGGCCGACGCCGTGCTCGAAGGCCGAGCCGCCCTGCCACCGGAACAGCAAGGGAACTTCCGTGGGGCCGCTCGCCCAGCCGGCGCTGGTGCAGCACCTGCGAAAGCCCCACCGGCCCCTGTAGCCAAAGCGTAACCCGAAACCACACCACGACTTGAAACCGTTGAGGATGCGATGAGCCAGATTACTGCCGCTGCGGTGAACGAACTGCGCAAGCGGACCGACCTCCCGCTGATGGACTGCAAAAAAGCGTTGACCGCGACCGATGGCGACATCGAAAAGGCCATCGACTTGATGCGTAAAGAGTTCGGCAAGGTTGCGATCAAGCGTGCGGGCAACGAGACTGGCGAAGGGCGCGTCTGCGTGCTGATCGATGGCACGAAAGCCGCCATCGTTGAACTGCGTTGCGAAAGCGCCCCCAGCGCTAAGAACGAACTGACCGGTAAGCTGTTGGAAGACGTGGCCAAGATCATCCTGAAGAACGATCTGAAGGATACTGCGGCCCTCAACGCCCTGCCAGAAGTGACGACACGAATCGAAGAAACCGTCGGCCTGATTCGCGAGAAGATGGTAATCCATCGCTTCGCGTACCTCAGCGGTGGTGTCTTCGGGTTCTACGTTCACCACGACCTCGCCGGTGGTGCCTTGGTGCAATGCGAAGGAACCGGTAGCCACGATGAGCTACTTCGAGACGTTGGTGCCCACGCGGTTGCGATGAACCCGCTGTTCATCCTGCCGACGGATGTGCCAGCAGATGTGATTGCCAAGGAAACGGCCTTCATTGCAGATGGCATCAAGGCCGACCCGAAGAACGCCACCAAGCCTGCCAACATCATCGAGAAGATGGCTGAAGGTAAGCTGAAGTCGTGGATGGGCGAAACCGTGTTGCTTGAGCAACCGATGGCCAATGCCACGAAGTACCCCGGCCAAACGGTTGGCCAAGCCCTGCAAAAAGCAGGCCTGAAACTCACGGCTGTTGTCCGCTACAAAGTGGGCGCTGCGTAACCTCATAACATTCAACAATCGTTTCATACGGAAGACCAATGCCACACACGAAGAGCGCCTGGAAGCGGATGCGAAAGTCCGAAGAAGCGCGCGATCACAACCGAGTGATCATCCGCAAAATGAAGATCCAACTCAAGGCTTTCCTGGTTGCCGTCAAGGGTGGCGACAAGACCAAGGCCAACGAAGAAATGACCAAAGCGGTGAAGCTGTTCGACCGCGCCGGCACCAAGGGCTACATCCACCGCAATAAAGCGTCGCGGATCAAGAGCCGCATGGCAGCCCGCTTCGCCAAAATCGGCCAACCGGCTGCTGTTGGCGCCAAGTAAGCTGATTGAATCTTGAAGCACGTACGGCGAGGTGGTTCCCCTGATGGGGTGCCACCTCGCCGTAAGTGTTTGTATTACTTCTCAAACTTCCAATCCGCGTCGAACAACCCGGCGGCGACCACTTCAAATCCGGCGGGGTCGTCCTTCGTGGGCTTGGCTTTGAGCACGGCCCAGTCGCCCAAGCGGGGATACAGAAGAGCATTGGTGCCCTTCAGGTCGGCCTCGCGGAAGGTGTGCCCAGAGTTGATGACGACATATCTCCCATTTGGGTCGGGATCAGGATAAATCAGCACCGGCAAATGAGTTTTGGGATCGTACTTCTTGCCGTTGACCACTAACTCATCCTTCGTCCAAGTGATGGGTAGTTTCGGCAGCACTTTCGCAATAGCCGGGTTCGATTGCGGATCACCGAAAAGCACACGCGAATAGACCGCCTGAGGATCTTTCGGCTTCGTCGTAGCCAGTTCACCGCGGAAGTACCGACTCCAGTTGGCTGCGAACTCCTGATATCTTGCCTCCGCGAAATTCGCCGGGCCTTCGTGCCAAGGTTTTGCCGTCGGCTTCACGACAATGAACTGATCCTTGAAAGCATGGTCGATTGGCCCCTGACTGAGTGAGCTTTTTGTGAGATCGTCCTCTTTCGGATTACACACTTTCCACTTTCCATCGACTTTCTCCAGCAAGTCAGGGAACCGGCCTTTCGGCTGTCCAATCTGTTGCCCATCGACAACAAGTGTTTTCCAACCTGCAGGTCGTGGGGCTAGAGGTATGCTGAGTGTCTGCACATTCACCGTCTCAACGACACCATTCCCATTGCTGTATTTCGCATCAATCACAGCCCTTTCGTAAAGCTTGCTGAGAGCCACTGGGATGATCCACATATTGTGATGTGCCCTGTCATCACAGTCGTATGTCACAAAGCGGTATCGTTCCGGCACATCCAACCTCGTCGTTTCCAATGCCTTCACGTACTCCGCTTCCAGCTTCGCCAGCCACTCCGCCGGTTGCTTGTGTTCCAACCCCGGGGCAACGAGGTGCTTGAAGGTGTGCGGTTCCTTGAAGTCTTTCAGCTTCGCTTCGATCAGATCCGCCGCGAGCTTCTGCTTGTCTTTCTCGCCGCTGTACGCGAACACCGGCACGTTGAACACGTTCTCCGCGTAGCCCACCGCATCGTAGATGCGCAGACACTTCTCGATGTAGTCCGGCTGCTTGGGGAAGTTGGCGATGTATCCGTGCGTGGTGGTGAACCCCGCCCCAGGCCCGATAGCCGCAAATGTCAACGGATGCCTCAGCCCGATATGCCAGGTACCAGCGCCACCCATGCTAAAGCCGCGCAGGACGACTTTCTTGATGTCGAAAACATCATCTTTGTTAGCTGCCCACATCGCCTCGAAGACATCCGTTTCACCGGCCCAGCGGTAGGCGTTGTT
>JBBRME010000046.1:0-24480 GCA_038230995.1 Gemmatales bacterium | reverse complement strand
GTGATTACGAATGTTTAGCAATAACCAAGCAAATGTGCGAGGGGACTTATCGCAACGGGCCATGGAAGAGTGGCAGATTCGCATAAGATGTCTTCTTTGACAAACCGAAGGATCAATCTCATGCCGATGCTGACAGTGGACGGAGTCGGGGCGTTTGAAGTACAGGCTGGCAAACGGCTGGTCATCGCCCTCACCGATGATGCTAAAATCGATCAACTTTATGCCTGCGGCGGCAATGCCCGCTGCACGACCTGCCGAGTCGAGGTGTTGGCCGGGGAGCCTAGCCCAATGACCGACGCCGAGAAGGCCGTGCTGGCCGCCAAAGGGGTAACAGGAGTTCGACTGAGCTGCCAGATGACCTGCGACGCCGACCTGACGGTTCGTGCCAGCAGCCGCCTGGCTGGCAGCGGCCGTGCCGATGCAGGCAAGCGACCAACCGATGCCATCGCCCCACCACCGACGTTCACAGCATAAAAATTTTATTTTACTTGCAACACGCGCACCGATGTGCTTGAGTATAGCCATGGTGATGGCAGAACCACAACCGACGACCACTCTACTGCGCAAAGCAGGGGGGGGGGCGCGAATCGCGTCTCTCGCCGCTGGTACGGTGTTGCTCGGCAGTGTTGCGGTCAACCTGCTGAGGCCGTTGGCTGATGCGTCGGCCTCGGTGTATCCGCCTGCGCTAGTCTTTTATGCAAATCAGGTGGAGTTGGCCCTCGGCCTCTGGCTGGTGCTGGGTCGAGCCAAGGTGATGGCGTGGATGGTGGCGGTACTGCTCTTTGGCAACTTCGCAATCCTGAATCTTCTGGCCGTTTGGAATGGCCAAAGCGACTGCGGATGCTTCGGTGCCGTGAAAGTGAACCCTTGGCTGACGCTCAGCTTGAATGTGAGTGTGCTGGGCCTGCTGCTATGGCAGAGGCCACAGGGCGTTTCCCGGGATGTCGATTCTTGGGAGGGCGAGGCTCCTGCCGAGCCGAAGTCCGGCTCACCGGGAGGTTCGCCCTCCCAAGAAAAAACTTACCACTGGGCGATCATTGCGGGTGTGTTGATTGCCGGTGTGCTGGGTGCTGGGGCCTTAGTCGCCCGTGGCAACACCGGCACAAAACTCCTTGCCCGCTGGAAAGGCGACCAACTGCTGTTGCAACCGGCTGTGCTGGACTTCGGCGAAGGCATCGTCGGCCAGAAGATGACCAAGCAAGTGGTCATCACTAACGTCACCGACAAACCAATTCGCCTAATCGGTGGCACCAGTGGCTGCAGCTGCACGGCCACCGAAGGCTTGCCAGTTGATGTACCCGCCAACGGCCAAGTGACGCTGGACATCCACCTGACCTTCAAAGGCACACCGGGCGGATTTAGCTTCCCGTTTGAGTACTTGACCAACACGAACAGACAACCAAAATTACCAGGGAAGATCGTCGGCCACGTTGTGGCCGAGAATCCCTGACCAAACCACGGGACGCGCTCCGCCCGTGGTGGGTGGAACGCGTCCCGGGAACACCGAGGAGCCGAAAGTTGACGAAGATTCTGGAATTCGCCAGCCGCACGCTGGCGATCATGGGCGTTGCCCTGATCGTGTGGGCTGGCATGGGCGTGCAGACGGCCAAGGCTGTACCGAACGACGGTATCTGTTCAGTCGAGCCTGTCCCAAACAAAGCAGGTTGGTGGTACTGCGATCCTGGCACATGTCCTTCCCCAGTTGACCGCTGCTGTGGGAAGCCTTTTGCCGTTGCAAACGGTCTGGCTTGCTGTGCCTTCCTTTGTCCAATCGTATTGCCAGGCACGTAATCGGAATTGGCGGCTATAGTCTCTATAGCTGCTTATCATTTTTTACTAGATTTCAAATCTTCCAACACGATGTTAGTATTATGCAAGTTTTTTCATTCATTGTCGAACGATTTAAAATCGTGTGTATTGCACTAGCGATACTATGTTACACATCAGTTGACAATGCTTATGGCGAAGAAATAGACGTTGCTTCAACAGTCAAAAACATACGAAACGGTATCGAACAACTCGCGGCCCAAGAGAGGTCGATCTCCTGTTTGGAGATCAATCAGGACGTGTATCTGGACGTTGGCACAAAAGCTGGATCTGCTCTATTGAAAGTCCATAGGTCGGACAATAAAATAATGATGATAGTTAGACAGATAAGGATAATAAGAAATGCCAGCGAACAGTTTTCTGTGAAACAAGCAAAACGTAGTGACGGATGGCTGCTAAGCCACTATCACAAAACTAAAAGTGATACCGTATGGAAAGGCATGGTAGGTGACACTCACCTTGCAACTTATCCACTTACTGCCCTAACGAGCACATGGACTATAGACCATATAGTCAATGACACTACATTTAAGCCGAAAACTGCTAAACAGATTTCGCCAACGAGAATAGAACTTGAATACGAAGTGACCACAACGGAAGCAGGTAGCCCATCAAATAGTGCGATCATCATAACTGGCAAAATCACTTTTGCAAAAGATCTCAATTGGCTGCCGGTTCGTTCTGTAACGACAACATCAAACAATATTGTTGGCACAATAACAACTACACTTGAAAGAGATGCAAATGTATTAGACAACACCATTGTGGTAAAATCAGCATCCTTCAGCTGTGGCGAACCTAAGAGTCAGTTTTATAATAAATCGGTATTCACTTACCGACTGGTCGCAGATGCTAAAATGAACCCTGATGAGTTTAATCTAGATTTCTACAAGATTGCTGCACCAGAGGATAGCGATGTTTTCGAGGACAAGCCTCCTTTCAACTGGGTATTGTGGATCTCGCTTGGTTTCGTTTGCATTGTTTCTTCTGTTGTACTAGCTATTGGTGTTCGACGCAGATTGCGATCATAACAAGGGGCATACTCCATGCGACGCAATGCTTTTACACTAATTGAGCTGCTTGTAGTTATTGGCATTCTTGCTCTGCTAGTGGGCATGCTTCTTCCAAGTGTACAAAAGGTTCGTGCAAGTGCGGCGATGCTTCAATGCAAGAATAATCTCAAACAGATCAACTTGGCCTGTCTCAACTATGAAAGCGTGAATGGAACACTTCCTCCATGTGTAGCACCAAACGATCATCCGTTGCGATCGCTTCATATGCATGTTTTGCTTCTTCCTTATCTTGAGCAGCAGGCGATTTATGAGCAGGCCTTACGTGATTGCACGACTATGCCGATTACTCATTTGGCACCACCTCACAAAGGCTTAAGAACACTGGTCAAAGCGTATCAATGCCCTGCTGATGATAGACAAGCATTTCTACATCGCAATATCAGAGGTGATGTTGTTGCACTGACTGGATATTTAGGAGTATCAGGCACTCATGAAAATCAGCCATCGAACGGAATATACGGGTACGGTTTAGCCACAAAAATGACAGATATCGTTGATGGAACAAGTAATACCATCGGTTGGGGCGAACGACCACCAACTCCTGACTACCTGGGAAGTTGGTGGTATTCTTCATTCGCTGCACTGATTAGTGCACCAGTGTTAAATGTTAGCGCCATGCGCGGCATTCCCGAAGGTAGCACGATTGGTGCGTATTACAGTTGCCCGCCGGGGCCGTATGACTTCAAGCAGGGCGACCTCAACAACCGCTGCGATGGTTATCACTTCTGGAGTACGCACACCGGCGGTGCCCACTTCGGCATCGCCGACGGTAGCGTGCGGTTCCTGAAGTATTCCGCTAACTCGATCCTGCCCGCCCTGGCCACCCGCAACGGTGGCGAAGCCGTGGGTTTGCCGGATTGAGTGCTACTTCGTTTTACTTTTCTCGCCCCGTCACAATCAAACAACTTCAAGCCTCACTCGCGATTTACGTCGCAAGCCATTTCACAGCAACCGTTTCGGTTGCACAGCGTCATTCCAACATAGATTCTTCTGGTCATGTAAAATGATTCTGGTGAGGGGGTGTGCACACCGGCCAGACACATTGTCTCCCTTGAGAATGTCGAGTTGCAAAGTCGGTCGAAGTCGATTTCAGAAGACGGACCCACTGCACTTCGCCCGGCTTCCGGTCAATCCGTGTTCTATGTTGCCAAAAGCTTGCAACGTTTGACACGCCACCAAATCGAGGACAGGCCATGCGGGTGATCATCGCGCCCGAGTTTTACGATCAGCTCCTCGCCATGACCTACCACCCCGACGACTGCTGTGTGAGGGCCGGCGAGTTCCCTCACCATTTATACATCGAAGGGGTCAAATACGTCGTTGCTCATGCAGTGCTCGATTGCCTGGAGGCTGCCGAGGCCAATGGAGATCAAGTGGCCGTGCAGCACTTGTTACTGCACAAGCTGCACTACGAAAGCCTGATGGCGGATGCCGCAAGATACGGCTCACTCGATGGAGTGACATTACTTGGCGACCCTCCACCAAGTGACGACGACACGCCTCCGAACACGAATCAATTCGTACCACGTTCACCAAACACTTGGGAAGAAACCGGACTGGAGTTGTCCTACCTATTCGAAAGCGTGTTGAGAGTTTTGTTCAGCAAGGGACAAATGTCGGCGTCGATGTTATGCGATGAAATGTGCCTGCCTTTTGGTGCAATGGGGCCTGTGCTACACCAGATGCGCAAGCAAATGCTCATTGATATCGTTGGGCAAAAAGGCAGCGGTGGCGACTCTGGATACATCTACGAAGTGAAGCCACCTAAGGGCACATCCGCACTTCAGGAAGCTCTGGATAAGACGAACTACGTTGGCCCGGCACCTGTGCCTTTTGCGGATTACACGGAGAGCGTACTGGCTCAGACGGTGAAGAAAATCACTGTGACACGCCGTACCATCCGCAAAGGGTTTGAAGACCTCATCATCACGGAAGAGTCTCTCAACGAAATCGGCCCGGCCATCAACTCGGCCCAGTCGATCTTTCTCTTCGGCTACCCCGGCAACGGCAAGACGAGCATTGCTGAGCGCATCACTCGCTTGATGGGTGACACAATTTACATGCCGCATTCGGTCATCGCCAACGGACAGGTCATTCGCTTATACGACCCGATTCTGCACATACTTACCAAAGACACCGACGACCAGAACTTCAGTGGCGCAGGGGCAGGTGATTCGCTGCTCAAGCAAGGCACAAGTTACGATAACCGGTACGTTCGCATCAAGCGGCCAACCATCGTCGTGGGCGGTGAGTTGTCCTTGGTCATGCTCGATTTGCAGTACAACCACGTCGGCAAGTTCTACGAAGCCCCGCTCCAAATGAAGGCCAACGGCGGCATCTTCATGATCGACGACTTTGGACGCCAGCAGATGCGGCCGATGGATTTACTCAACCGCTGGATCGTGCCACTTGAGAAGAAGTACGACTACCTCACCACGACCACTGGCACGAAGATTGAAGTACCCTTCGATGAAATCCTGATCTTCAGCACCAACCTCGATCCAACGCAACTGGCCGACGAAGCCTTTCTTCGGCGAATCAAGTTCAAGATTGAAGTGCGCGACCCGGATGAGGAACAGTACCGAAAAATCTGGGAACTCGTGTGCAAGGGTCGTCGCATTGAGTACGACGAAGCGGGAGTGGATTACCTGATTACCAAGTGGTACCAACCAACCAAGCGCCCATTCCGCATGTGTCAGCCACGTGACCTTCTCGATCAGATGATGTCGATTGCCAAGTACAACATGGAGCGCGTGAACTTCAGCCCCGATCTCATCGACGCCGCTTGCAATACTTACTTCATTGGTGAGAAACGTGACTTCGGTGCGAAGGTTCGTTTGGACTAAGCTGATAACTCTTTCAAAACCTCAGGAATCGCATCGGCCAGCATGTCGATGTCCGATTCCTGAGTGTAAAAATGGTGACTCACCCGCAGCATCACTCGGCCAGCGCGCTCGTTGATGGGCACTTCAATCCGGCGTTTCCAAAGCAGGTCTCTCCACTTCTGTGCATCACTACCTGTTGGAAGTACGACGGCGGTCATGGAACCGGAGAACCGCGTGTCGTCCGGTGTGGCCAAGGGAAAGCCATAGCGAGCGCTGATCACTCTGATCGTATGCTTTGCCAGTTCGCGGTGCCGTTGTCGGATCGCTTGCCAGCCGATGTTTTCCTGAAATTCAATGGCCTTTGGTACGCCCATCCATGCACAGACATCGCGCGTGCCATCGAACTCGATGGCACGAATGCGTGGGGTGCTGCCATAGCGGTCTTGGTCATCCAAGCCAATTTTCGGGGCATCGGGCATGTATTCATGATCTGGTCGATACCCCCAACTCACCCAGAGCGGTTGCAGGCGATCTTCCATACCCGCGCCAAACACGAGAAAGCCGCTGCCAATCGGTGCAAGCAACCATTTGTGTAAGTTGCCGGCATAGAAGTCTGCACCAACGTCCGTAATGTTCAGGTCGATCATCGCTGCGGCGTGGGCACCGTCGATCACACTGATCACACCATGTTTTCGAGCGAGGGCACACAGTTCCTTGGCCGGCATGACGAGACCATGCGGGGCCAGAACATGACTGCAAAACAGCAGCCGGGTTTTCGGTGTCATGGCTTTCCGCGCGGCTTCAACAATCTCTGCCGGATTGGTCGGATTCAACGGCACGGGGAATGTCTTGATGGTGAGGCCGAGGCGCGGGGCGGTACGCTCCCAAGTCCAGATCATGGCCCCGTACTCGTGGTCGCTCATCAACAGTTCGCCTGGAGATGCCAATGTGAGTGACTGGGCCACGATGTTGATCGACACCGAAACGTTCGTGGTGAAGATCAAACGCTGTGGGACAGTACCGAGGAATTTCGCAGTACGAACACGAGCATCCCACAGCAGAGGGGGTGTCTGTCGCAGGAAGAAGTCGGTTGGCCCGGCGGCTAGTCGCAAGCGTAACTTTTGGGTGTAGTCCATCACCGGTGTGGGTGTAGGGCCAAATGACCCCGTGTTGAGCATCACGACGGATGTATCCAGCGGCACCAGTTTCCGAATCGCGTTCCAATCCGACATAAAATCTCCACCTGCACCACGAAAGTGACCGTTGTAGTCAACTTGGCCAGATTTTCGTCACTTACTTCGTAATGCAAGGTACAATCATGCCGTAAGCTTCTGTCATTCGCAGTGAGACCGCCGGCTCAACCCACCGCCGGAAGGAGCGTTGTGTCGGAACATCCGCTGCATTCGGCTATACGACAGGATGCAACCCTTTCACCCGACCAAATCGAAGCGGTGTCCGTTGCCTTCGCAGAGGTCGGACACGACCCAGGATTGTTGGCTGATCGACTCAAATCCATCGGTGCAATCACTACCTATCAGTTTCGAAAAATTCAGATTGGCCGTGCCAATGAGCTGGTATTTGGAAAATACCTCATCTGCGAACGCATCGGTGAAGGTGGCATGGGGAAAGTCTACCGTGCGCTGAACAAGGATGGACTTGAAGTAGCACTAAAAACGATCCGCCCAAATTTGATGGCTAACAAGACAGTTGTTGAGCGCTACAAGCGAGAAGCAAGAGCGGCAGCAAGTCTCGAACACCCAAACGTGGTCAAACTTCTAGAAGCGGATGAAGCCGATGGACGCTACTACATTGCCATGGAGTTTGTGAACGGTTGCGATCTTTCACGACTGACAAAAGACTTGCTGAAGGAGTCTCGTACGATTCATCCTTCAGAAGCAGCAGAGTACATTCGACAAGCTGCACTCGGGCTGCAACACAGCCATGATCGCAGTTTGATTCACCGAGATATCAAGCCAAGTAACCTGCTGGTGTGTGGCGAACGAGCACTGCCAAACACAGGTGGAAAAGCCATCTTGAAGATTCTGGACATGGGCTTGGTTCGATCGCTTGCAGAGGAAGATGCGGGAGCCACCGAACTCACACGTGATGGCACGGTAGTGGGCACCCCGGATTACATGTCGCCAGAGCAGGCAAAGAATTCGAGTAACGTCGATCACAGGGCCGACATCTATAGCTTGGGCTGCACGCTGTATTTCTTGTTGAAGGGCCAAGCCCCCTTCCCTGACGGTACAGCCATCGACAAGCTCATTCGCCATCAATTGGATCCTGTGCCCGATGTTCGCCAGTTTCGCCCGGATGTGCCACCAGGCTTGTCAAGCGTCATCAGAAAGATGATGTGCAAGAAACCAGACGATCGTTTTCAATCGTGCACCGAAGTTGCAAAAGAACTTTCGCTTTACACGGAAGACGCAGCAACCTTCGACTTTGGTTCGTTGACAAGCAAGCCAAAATACGATGCCATCGACTTGAACCCGAATGGCCGTGCACCAGTAACTTCCCCATCACCAGCGGCTTCCAAAACGGTTCCGAATCAGGCTGGCACCTCAACAAAACGGCGAGTGCTAAAAGCCGTCAACGAAATCCAACCTTCTGTCAAATCAGATCCGGCGACCCAGACCCCACCACAAACGGAGCGTCAAAAACTCCCAAAGCCGATCACGAAACCACTGCCGGATCAAAGCCCCAGTGGTGATCTTGTAGGTTCCACCGCTGCTAAAAAATCGAGCACTACAAACCCTGAAACCATTCCGACGAAATCAAAACGAACAAACACAACGAGCTCCGCAGCGGTTGCTGGGCAAAAACCGAACAATCCTAAGGCCACTCTTGGTTGGCCGATCATCCTTGTTGCAATCGCGGGTGTCTTCGCTATGAGCGGGATCGTCGTGTTGGCCGTATTGTTCACAAACAACAAGACAACTCATACGACAGCCGCGAGCACGCCATCAACCCCACAAGTTGACCGGCAAAGTACCCAAGATTCCGGGATGACTCCAGTTCAAAGCCTCGTGCCTGACAGCACAGCAGCAGTTTTCGTTGTGAACCCGAAACCCTACTGGGACAAGTTGAAGTACGAAACGACTGTTGGCCAGCACCTAAAAGATTATGCAGTTGTGCTCCATCGCTTTTGGAATTTTGATCCTTGGCGGTTCGACAGAATCACACTAGCGTTTGAAGCGAATCCACGGCGGTTCTTTGCTACTGGTGAAGGGGATCTCCTCCAAAAGAGCGAAGACTTTCGGCGTGATTTGAATGACTTGAAGCGGCTGAATGTTGTTACCGAAGCTAATGGCACACTGCTGCTGCGTGAAAAGTTGGCCGTCGGCAACAAGCGGGAAGACACCCGTGCTGTTTTTCTGCCCAAGCCTTTATCTTACTTGATTAGCCCACCGACAGTGAACTTGTCAGACGTGCTCAAAAACCTGCGAAGCCAAAACAACGGACTGAAAAATCCTCTGCTGAAAACCGTTGTTGGCGACTCGATACATGTCTCGAATTCGAGTTCGAATCAGCCGTATCTCGCCTTCTTCGCAGCGAGTGGCGATTTTCAGTATGTACCTAAGCCAGGTAGCAGTCATATCAGCTTGAGTTCGCTCGGTATTGAAGCGTTGACCATCAAGGTAATTTTTCTTGAAGGCAACTTCCGCGTTAGTTTGACAGCCTACGGTTCAAATGAAAAGATTCTGGGCTCATTTCTAGAGCACGAACTGCCTGACTTGTTCGAGCAACATGGCCGCGATGAAGGTGGCAAGCAGATCGCAAAACTCGTTCGTTCTGCAATGGATTACTCTACGATTGGCGAATTTCAGCAATATAAATTACGTACCGTTCAGTTTGACGTGGATTGGTTGGTAGCGCACCAATTCTTGGCCAAGGTCATCGATAGTCCACCAAGTGGATTGAGAAAATAAGGAAAGGTGTTTTCGATGAACAACCGTTGCTTGTGTGTCATTCTTGCAGGCTTATCGTTCAGCTTGATCGCGCGGGCCGATAAGGAAACCGTGAAGGCAGTCGAAGCAGCGATCAAAGCCCATGGTGGATTAGAAGTCCATAAGAAATTCACTTCACGTGAAGTTTCTTTTGAAGGCTCGTTGATTTTACCGACTGACACACTCAAGATACGCAGTACTGCGGCGTTCTCGCTTCCAGACAAGTCACGTGAAATGATGGAGTTGATCGACCGCAAGTCGATCGTCGAAGTCATCATCAATGGAGACAATTTCAAGCAAATCCTGAACGGAGAGTCCAAAGATCTGAAAGACGAAGTACTCAAGACCGAGTACAAGCAGAATATGGCGATTAACGATGTCACGCAGTTTTACACGCTGCTCGATGAAAAAGTTTACTCGATCAAATCGGCAAAAGACGAAATGGTGAACGAACGCGATTCGTCTGTCGTCATGGTCACTCGCCTTGGAATGCGTGAACTGAAGATGAATTTTGATAAGGAAACAAATCGGCTTGTTCGCTTCAGTTTCAAGACCCGACATCCTCTTGATCCCAAGAAAGAAGTGATTCAAGAAACCTACCAAAGCGACTTCAAGGAGTTCAAAGGACTTCTCCTTCCGACGACGACCATCATCAAGCACGATGGCAAGGAGTTCATGAAGCTGAAAGTGACTGATGTGAAATTATCCGACAAGCCAGACCTCAAGACCTATAAGATCGACGATAAGTAACCAACACCGGGCCATCATGCCGCCGATTCAATTTCTCGTGGAACGTTTTGAGTCCGGGCAGACAGTTGCCGAACTGCTGCGGAAGCGCTACAAGCTGACGTGGACGCGTGCCAAACGCATCGTCGAGGGTGGGCACATCCGCGTGGCCGGGCAAACCACCCGGGCACCGGAGCAACGTGTGAAGTCCGGAAATCGCTTCTGGATTGCCGCTGGAGTGCTTGAGCTGAAGCAAGTGCCGGGTTCTGCAACAAAAACCAAGGTATCACCTGTCGCACCAAAGAAAGTTTCTCCGAAGTCAAAATCAAAGACTTTGGTACCACCACCAAACATCGAATTGATTTACTCCGATGATGCGGTCGTAGTGGTGAACAAACCAGCGGGTCTGACCACAAGCCGGAGTAAAGAAGATCGAGAAGAGTTCGGACCTGGCCAACGATTCTTGCCAAAGACTTTGGAAGAATTTCTGCCGACAGTTTTGGGTACTCCGAACAGGAAGGTTTTTGCGGTTCATCGACTCGACCGTGATACGACTGGCCTTCTCGTCTTCGCGCGAAATTCCGAAGCATCACTCAAACTTCAACAGCAGTTTCGGGGTCGAAGCGTTGAGCGTCGATACGTAGCAATTACACGCGGTGTTCCAAAAACTGGGAAGATTGAGACGATACTAACACCTGACCGTGGCGATGGGCGACGAGGCAGTGGTGATGCCAAAGCTCCCGATGGCAAGCGGGCCGTTACTTATGTTTCCATACGCGAGTCTTCGAACAGCTTCGGACTCGTGGAATGCAAGCTCGATACTGGGCGTACCCACCAAATCCGCATCCATCTGGGTGAAGCTGGCTTCCCGCTCTGCGGAGAGCAACTCTACGACCGACCATTGAAAGGTCAACGATTACCGGATGATAGTAACGCTACTCGCCCGATGTTGCATGCCTATCGACTTGGTTTCCAGCACCCGGAGACTGATGAGTTTGTTGGTTGGGAGCTGGATCCACCGGCCGACTTTACCGATTGCTGGAAGGCCGTCAGCACGACGGAAGTTCCTACACGAAGAAATGATGCAATTCCCACAAATTCGTAGTTCCCGTGGTGAACTACCTCTATACTTGCTCGCAGTTATTAGCCGCTCCGGGTTGTCGATGATCGTGTTGTTTAAGTCTACTGTTTTGCATAACTGCGGGCCGCTTGCCACGCTTAGAACAACATCGTCTCGCATGGTGCCCGAATGACCGAAGCACCGGCTCGATTGATGAGTCGATACGTTTCCTCGCCTGTTGTTGAAGCGGTCGATGAGGTTGCGACACCTCAACCGAGTGGCGTTGCTGATAACGAATACACGTTTCCATCTGAGCTTGGCCGGTACATCGCAACGGCTCCAACGCTTGTGCTTGTCGAAAAACCAGCTGGCAACACCACTCCATTGATCCGCGATCTTGTTGACACCATCGTTGCCTCCGGCAAGCGGGTGTTGATCGTCGTTGACAAACCGATGACGCTACTTGCCAAGATCAGCGAAGCCCAGTCCGAACTCTTGATGTGCGAAGTTGATGAGCAATTTCGCTACAGCACCTGGGTTGCCAAAGCAACACGCGGGCTGCAAACGCAACTTGCGATTGACCGAGCAGAGTTGACCGACGACTACAATCGACATACGGCACTTGAAGCGGCGAAACTGGCACTGCAGTCACACCAAAGCGATGCTCTTCACCATCAAGCCACTGCTGAGCAACGTGTGACGCAATCCGCTGCTTGGCAGCAGCACTTGGTGCGACAGCAGCAGCAAGCATCCCTGCAAACCCAGATAGACCTCCTACAGACACAGCTCGCTCAACCGGTAGGTTTCCTTCAGAAGTTATTGGGTCGTGCGCCAACGATCGAGCAGCAAAAGCACTTGGCAACACTTAAAGCCGAACTCGGACAACTCACGGCACAAGCGATTCCCGATGCGGATTTGTATCAAACGCTTTTGGCGACAGAACTCGAGCAACTCCAGCATGAAGCCCATCTCCGAAGCCTAAGCTTGCAAGCCGAGCTTTCCGCGCTGCCGTTAGCCAAATTCAGCGAGCAGGAACGCACACAAAAGCTAATCGAACTCGAAGCCCGCGTGCAAGCACTTCCGAGTGCTGTGGACGCAATGGTCTGGGCGAACTGCCGAGTTCTGGTCACATCACCAAGTGCTCTACCCGAATTTGATCGCCCGGCGTCCTTCGACAAATGGATCCTCGACAGCGAGTTGGCCAATGCGGATCACGTCCGGCATTGCAACCGCCTTGCTAGTTCAGGCGTGCTTCTCGGTGAAGTGCCGACGCTTCGCCCACCGGGTTATCGTAACGGTACCCTTCCTCAACAGGCTACCCTGTTCGAAGAGACATGGAACGAACTCTGCACGGATGGCTGGGCCGTTGAAGGCACTCGGCTTTTAGCCCAACCTGTCCGGCTGACGAATGCAGAACGAGTTGAGTTGAAGCTGGAACCAATTATCGGAAGTGAAGAGCACGAAGCCCGCCTCTTGGACACCGGCAAAGAACTCACGTTGGCAGAAGTGGCCTTCGCTGCTGGCTGTTCAGTGGCACAGGCTTCGCAGCTACAGATCGAGCAAACGGATCTCGCTTGTCTCTCGACAATTGGACAAGCAGCATGGACGACGATTGCGAATCGGCATGTGGCCCATTGGCTCACGACATCGAACTCCCTGAGTACTTATGTTGCTGATGGTCGTATTGAACTCAAATTCTCCGGTTCTTTTCTGGCCGAAGCGACGTTCGACATCGGCGTGTTTTCGTCGATTACTGACGCCCAAGAATGGTTGGCTCAGTACATCCGTTGTTCAGCCCCCGCCTGTGTTCGCACCCGTGTTGTCTAGTATCACGGACATTCTCGGTTAGAATCACATATTTCCCGTGTGCAAATCCATGCCGAGCAAGACCAAGACGAAATCGCTACCCCTGGCAAGTGCAGCAGTCGAACTGAGCGGCCCAAAGGGGTCCTATGCATTTGTGAGTCTTGGTTGCCCAAAAAACCTCGTGGATTCCGAGCGGATGCTCGGCAAGCTGGCCCAGGATGGCTACGCCCTGCAACCCGATGCCGACGGGGCGGATGTGGTGGTCATCAACACCTGCGGGTTCATTGAACCAGCCCGGCAAGAATCGTTGGGTGTCATCCGCGAGATGCTAGCCCTCAAGAAAGCCGGGCGTATCGGCTCGGTGGTGGTGGCCGGTTGCATGGCCGAGCGCCAACGCGAAGTGCTGTTGGAACAGGTACCCGAAGTCGATCAAATCGTCGGCGTCTTCGGACGAGAAGAGATCGTCGATGTTGTTGATCGCGCCATTTCCCAAGTGACCGAACAACGCAGCGTCTTCCGACCGGCACCTGTGCGGGCACTGGAAGACACCGCCCGGTTGCGTATCACCCCCCGGCACTACGCCTATTTGAAGATCAGCGAAGGTTGCGACCGACTTTGTACCTACTGTGCCATCCCCAAGATGCGCGGAAAGCACGTCACCAAGCCAATCGAAGAAGTGTTGAAGGAAGCACGAGAGCTCATCGCCGACGGGGTGCGTGAACTCATCATCGTGGCCCAAGACACCACGTACTACGGCATGGACTTGTACGGCCGAGTCCGGCTGACGGAACTCTTGCAAGAACTTGATCAACTCGAAGGCCTCGAATGGATTCGCCTGCTGTATGCCTACCCGGAACACATCGGTGAAGACCTGCTACAGTTCCTGGGCAAAGCCAAGAAGATTATTCCATATCTCGACATGCCACTCCAGCACATCAACGACCGGATGCTAAAGCGGATGGTTCGGAGGGTCGACAGACCCGCAACGGAAGCCCTGTTGAAGAAGTTGCGCGCTGCCTGGCCAAAACTGGCTATGCGAACCACCTTTATCGTTGGCTTCCCTGGTGAAACCGAAGCCGAGTACGAAGAACTCAAACAGTTCGTAGCCGAGCAAAAGTTCGAGCGGGTTGGCGTGTTCCCGTACTCAATGGAACCTGGCACCCCAGCGGAAAAGCTGGAAGGTCACCTACCCGAAGAAGTAAAAGCGGCCCGTGTTGCCGGTGTCATGGAAGTGCAACAGCAGGTGGCTTTCGAGTACGCGCAGGCGCAGATTGGTACGGAACATGTGGTCGTGATCGATGGCCCGGATCCGGAATTCGCGAACCACTTCCGTGGGCGCACCACAGCGGACAGCCCGGACATCGACTGCGAAGTGCGGGTGAAGTCCAAGTCACTGCGTCCGGGCGACTTCACGAAGGTGAAGATCACAGCTGCGGATGGCTACGACCTCGTGGCCAAGACCATCGGCAAGCCTTGGTGATGCATATGACTGCACTCATCACCGGGGCCTCTTCAGGCATCGGGCGGGAACTGGCCAAGCTGTACGCGGCGGATGGGTATGATTTGCTCCTTGTGGCTCGCCGTGGTGAGGAACTCAGTAAGCTGGCCGAAGAACTCACCAAGAAGAATCAGCGGAAGATATGGACTCATGTCGAAGACCTGAGCGCCCCCAACGCCGCCCAGCACATTCACGACAAATGCGTTGAACTCGACCTCACGATTGATGTCCTCGTCAACAACGCGGGCTTTGGTCATCTCAATGAGTTCGTCGAGGCGGATCAGCATCGAATTTCACAGATGATCCAGGTGAACGTGGCCGTGCTGGTCGCACTCACGGGTTATTTTCTGCCGATGATGAAGCAACGCAACCGTGGTCACGTCCTGAATATCTCGAGCACGGCGGCGTTTCCACCTGGCCCGCTCATGGCGGTGTACTATGCCAGCAAAGCGTTCGTGTTGAGCTTCAGCGAGGCGTTGAGTTTCGAGTTGCGACAATCCGCTGTCACCGTCACGGCCCTCTGCCCTGGCCCCACCAAAACCGGCTTTGGCGATGTCGCCGGGATGCAAAAGACCGACCTGTTCAAAAGCCCGAACGTGCTCAGTGTTGAACGCGTTGCTCAAGCCGGGTTCCTTGCCGCCAAGCGTGGCACGCGGGTGTGCATACCGGGATTGCTCAACAAACTGCTGATTGCCGGGGTGAGATTCTGCCCTCGCTGGCTCGCCATGATGATCGTGTATCGTGTTCAATCGAATCGGCGATAAGCTATACCCATGAAACTGAAACAGACACCCGACGACTTCGCCGTCGAGGAAATTACCGATGCCCGCCCGGATGATCACGGGCCATTCGCCTTCTACCGTTTGCGCAAAACCGGTTGGACAACACCGGATGCGTTGCAGATCATCTGCCGGAAGTTTGATGTCGCCTGGGATCGCCTGAGCTACGGCGGGTTGAAGGATCGTCACGCCGAGACGATCCAGTACCTCACCATCGACTACGGCCCACAGCGCCCGCTCAGCCATGAACGGATGGACCTCACCTACCTCGGTCAACGCCGCGACCATTACACCTCGCGGAACATCCTGGCGAACCGTTTCACCATCACGTTGCGTTCACTCGCGGCTGAAGATGTCGATCCGATCCTCCAGCGTTGTGCCGAGGTGGATCGAATGGGTGTGCCCAACTACTTCGATGATCAACGCTTCGGCTCTGTCACGGCCGACGGTCGATTCATTGGTCGGGAACTCGTTCGTGGGAACTTTGAGGAAGCGTTGAAGCTGGCTTTGGTCGAACCCTACGAATTCGACCGCAGCGAGACGAAGATCGAAAAGCAAATCCTGCGCGATCACTGGAACGACTGGCCGACGTGCAAAGCGAAGCTCCCCAAGGGCCACGCCCGCAGCATCATCACCTACCTTTGCGATCATCCAACGAAGTTCAAAGGAGCCATCGAGCGGCTTCGCCCGGAGCTGCAGGGGATGTACCTCTCGGCGTACCAAAGCGAGTTGTGGAACCGCATCCTGTCCCGCTGGATACTGGCGAACACGACCGATGCCGAACGAGGCAGCGTGACACAGGCTCGTGGGCCAATGCCGATACCACTCCAGTTGAAGCCGGAGACCTTTGAGGAATGGAAGCAACTGAGCATTCCATTACCGTCACCAAAAGCACTGTATGACCCCGGCTCCACGTTGGGTCGAATCTTCGATGAAGTGCTGACGGAAGAAGAAACAAACCTGAAGAAGCTCAAGGTGCAAGGGCTGGATCGACCGTTCTTCACACGTGGTGAACGCGACGCCTGCCTGTGGCCACGCGGCTTGAACGCCATGCCAGGGGACGACGAGTTGAATCAAGGCCGCAAGAAGTTGACACTCCGCTTCGACCTGCCACGCGGGGCTTATGCCACGATGGTGGTGAAGCGGTTGACCGCTGATAACGAAACTACACCAGTTCTCGAATGACCTTGCCGTCGGTCAGGTGCTGCGGACGACCGGTTGGGTCGTTCACGGTAGCTGTCTCGGGGTTCAAGCCGAGGGCATGGTAAAGCGTGGCGAACACATCGTTGAAACCGACGGGGCGATCCTTTGCGTGTTCACCCAGGCGGTTGGTGCTACCAATCACTTGGCCCATCTTCAGCCCACCACCGGCTAAGATCGCTGCGGCCACTTGAGGCCAATGGTCGCGCCCGGCTTCCTTGTTAATGCGTGGGGTTCGTCCGAATTCGCCCCAAGCAATCACCGTCACGTCGTTGAGCATGTCGAGGCGATCCAAGTCCCAAACGAGGGCCGAGAGTGCCTGATCGAGTTTGCCGCCGTGGTCTCGCACGAGGTCAAAGTTCTTGCCGTGGCTGTCCCACCGGCCAAAGGTCATGGTGACGGCGCGAGCTCCGGCTTGCACCAGACGTCGGGCCATCAGCAGTTGGTCATTAGAGGTCGGTGCACCGTCGTACTGGTACTGGTACGGCTTGCCGTCGCCGTAACGGTCACGTACTTTCGGGTCTTCTTTGCTCAGGTCAAGTGCTTCCAGCAATTTGCTACTCAGCAAGACGTCCATGGCTCGTTGGGTGTGGGCGTCTGTTGCTTGAAGAGTACCGTTGTTGTCGAGATCTTTTCGCAGGGCATCGAAGCTCTTCATCAGCTTCTTGCGGTCAGCCAAGTGGCTCTGGTTGATCGTGTTCAACTTCATGTTCGCCAAGTCTGGCCCGCTGGGCTTGAACGGCCCCATAGTGCTACCAAGGTATCCCGTCTGTCCGGCGTCGCTCCACGGCATGTGACCGGTCCGGTCGCATAACCCGATGAACGGAGGCACGGACGGATCGACAGGCCCGTGATATTTCGTGAGCACGGAACCCATGCTAGGCCGACCACCGAGGGCTTGCAGCGAGTTTTGCGGGAAGCCGGTAGTGCATTGGTACGCGTCGTGCCCACCTTGAGCACCAACCAAGCTGCGGATGATGCTGAACTTGTCCATCATCCCGGCGATCTTACCAAACGTCTCGCCGATCTCGATGCCCGGCACCGTCGTCTTGATAGGGCTAAATTCACCTCGAATGTCCACCGGGGCATCGGGCTTCAAATCCCACATGTCTTGGTGCGGCGGCCCACCACCCAGGAAAATATTGATGACCGCTTTGTGTTGTGTGGAGCTATAAGAAGGTTCTTGGGCTTTGTTCGCGGCCTCGGCCCGGTACACATCAGCCAATGTTAGCGCCGTAGCACCAAAGGCAAAAGCACCGACTTTCATGGCCGCGCGACGGTGGAGTCCGCTGCAATCGCGGCTGAATTGTGAAAAGAGCGAGAGCATGTGTGGAGCCCCTGACATTAAATGTGAACGCCGGCAGACTAGTAACGATAGTCCAGCGTAGCTTCGAATGCAATCAGAATCCGAGTGTAAGTCAAGACATCGCCTGAATGATGTACCTCGTGTAAGATGACAACCTAGCCTGGGTAGCACTTTGCATGAAACACGATGGCGTGAGTTCGGAGACAGAGAAAGTAGACGATACACACGTCGAACAACGGCTGCTCGCAGTTGTTGAGATGGCTAAGCACGCCCCGTACTACTACAAGTTACCAACCATCGGCTCGATAGCAGATTTTCGTGAACTACCAACAACGACCAAAGCCGACTTGATCGCTCATCCACTCGGTTTCCTGACTCAACCTCGATCACACTACACTCGCATCCATCAAACCTCCGGCACCAGCACCGGCCAACCACTGCGTTGGTATGACACACCATCAAACTGGACGTGGATGAAGCAGTGCTGGTTCCGGTACTTCACTCTTGCTGGGATATCATCAGCCGATGTCGCGTTCTTTCCCTTTAGTTTCGGGCCATTTCTCGGATTTTGGACAGCTTTTGAATCGTGCTTAGAATTCGGTCTGCGTACGCTCCCCGGTGGAGGTCTTAGCAGTTCAGCCCGGTTAAAGATGCTGATCGATCATCAAGCCACGGTTCTGTTCTGCACGCCTACTTATGCTCTGCACCTTGCGGAAGTGGCGAGTAGCGAGAAGTTGCCAATCCATGGCGTGGTGAAGAAGATCGTGGTGGCCGGTGAACCGGGTGGCTCGCTGCAAAACACACGTGAGCGGATCGCTGACGCTTGGGGTGCCCGTGTGGTGGATCACTACGGCCTCACGGAAGTTGGCCCGATGGCCATGGAGCCGTTCGACCAGTCCGGTGGGTTGCACATCCATCGTGCGGACTACTATGCGGAAGTTCTGCAACCGGACAGTATTGAATCCACAGCGTCCGGCGAAGTTGGAGAATTGGTAGTGACGAATCTAGGCCGGGTCGACAGTCCGGTCCTCCGATATCGCACTGGTGACCTCGTGCAACAGCCTGTTGTCGCAAACCAATCACCATGGTTTCGCCTTGAAGGAGGAATCCTCGGCCGACTGGACGACATGTTGCACATCCGTGGCAATAACGTGTACCCCACAGCCATTGAAGCGGTTCTACGTTCCTTCCCCGAAGTACATGAGTTCCGAATCAACGTCGATGATACTCAAGCCTTGCTCGACCTCGTGATCGAGATCGAAACCGATCAGCCAGCGCTTGCCCACCTGGTTACACAAGCCCTACGGGATCGCTTGCTGTTCCGTTGTGAAGTAAAAACTGTACCGCCTGGTACCCTGCCCCGCTTCGAGATGAAGGCTCGTCGGCTTGTTCGCAAGAGCCAACAGCCCCATTCAAAACCATAGAACAACTGTACTCTCACCCGGAGACTGCCGAGATGATTCGTCTTACAGCGGCCTTGATTTTTGCCGCAATCTTCACCACCACAGCAATCGCTGGCGATTGGCTGCACTGGCGGGGCCCGACACAAAACGGCGTTTCCAAAGAGAAATTGCCAGACACTTTTGAACTCACCACGGTGGGCAAGAACAACCTGTTGTGGAAGCAGCCGTTCGGCGGCCGTGCAGCACCAATCGTGATGAACGGCAAAATGTACTTCATCAATGGCTACGACACAAATAAGGCCACAGAAGGCGAACGTGTCGTGTGCCTGGATGCCGAAACTGGCAAGATTGAATGGGACTTCCGCTTCAGCGTGTTCCATACCGACATCGTGAGCAGCCGGTTGGGCTGGACGAGTATGACCGCCGACCCGAAGGCCGGCACCGTGTTCGCCCACACAACAGCGGGTTTCCTGCTGGCGCTTGATGCCAAAACGGGCAAGAAGCTTTGGGAACGCCAACTCACCGAAGAGTTCGGCCGAGTAACCGGTTACGGTGGGCGGATTTCTTCACCGATTTACGACGAAGGCCTAGTGATCCTCGGCCTCGTCAACAGCAGTTGGGGCGATCAAGCCCGTGGGAATGGCCGGTTTGTGGCGTTTGACAGTACCACTGGCGAAGTGGTGTGGTGGAGTTCACCAACTGAATCGCTGAATATACCGAACATACAATTTAACGGCACCAACTACAGCAATCCCGTCATCACTGTTGTGAACGGTCAGCGCTTGATGGTCTGTGGAGGTGCCGACGGTTGCGTCCACGCTCTCAAAGTGCGCACTGGGGAGCGTGTGTGGAGTCACTACTTTAGCAAGGGTGTTATCAACCCAAGTCCTGTGGTCGACGGCAATTTTGTATACGTCTGCCACGGCGAAGAAAATCCTCTCGTTAGTACTCTCGGCCGAGTGGTCTGCCTCGACATGAGCATCGTGAAGGATGGGAAGCCGAAAGTCGTTTGGGACAACAAGAACCTGGCCCGTCGCTTCGGCCTTGCCTCGCCAGCCTTGGCCAACGGCAAACTGTACATCGCCGAAGACGGTGGCGAGCTCTTCTGTTTCGACACCAAGACCGGCAAGCAACTGTGGAAAACAAAGTTTGGCACTGTGGCCCGTGGTGCTCCGCTCATCTGCGATGGCAAAGCCTACATCTTCGCCGTGCTCGGGAATCTCACCGTCATCAAGCTCGGTAACAAGGAACCGGATCGTGATGACGACGTCACCGAGTACCGTTTCAAGCCGCGTTCTGGTGTCGGCCAACTCGAAACCAACGGCACCCCGATTGCAGTCAACGGCAAGCTTTACATCCAGACATTGGACGACACCTATTGCATCGGCGGGAAGGAACAACCGCCAACTCTTGGTGAAGGAACAGTGGCGGTGGAAACGGCTTACGACGCCAAAGCCGAACCGGTGTCGATTCAACTGTTCCCTTACGAAGTGACCGGCAAGCCCGGCGGCACCCTGACGTTCCAATTGAACTACCTGGACGCCAACGGTCGCAAGCTGCCCGTTCCTGCCGGTGCGAAAGTCGAGTGGAGCCTGCCACTTCCGCCCAAAAGCCCGTCTGGATCGCAGCCACCTGCCCTTAGTGGCAAGGTAGACAACGGGGTCGTGACGCTCGAAAAAGTGCCAAGCCAGCATGGCTTGGTCGAAGCCAAAGTCGGCACTCTCACGGCCCGTGCCCGTGTTCGTGTGGCCCCGTTGCTACCAATGAAGCAAGACTTCAGCAAGGTGCCGGTTGGGGCGGCTCCTAGCGGTTGGGTAAACGCCACAGGAAAGTACGAAGTGCTAGAAGTGGACGTGAACGGCAAGAAAGAAAAAGTGCTGTCAAAGGTCAACAACAACCCACGACCACCGCTGGCTCGTAGCTTGGCCTACATGACGATGCCGGACTCCGCGAACTACACAATCCAGGCCGACGTCTCTGGTAGTGAGGTGAACGGCAAACTGCCTGATATGGGCGTGGTAGCACATCGTTATCTTCTCGTGCTAGATGGGAAAACTGGTGAAGACACTCAAAGTCGCGAATTACGATTAGTATCTTGGGAAGCTAGAAACCGCGTGAATCAAGCGGTCACTTTCAAATGGAACAAGGATACTTGGTACACCATGAAGCTCATGGTGGATGTAGCTGATGGCAAGGCGACAATCAAAGGTAAAGTCTGGGAACGAGGTAAAGACGAACCAGCTGACTGGACAATCAACTACACTGATCCAGGTGCGAATATCAGCGGTGCAGCAGCCCTTTACGGCTATGTCAGCAACGTGACCGACGGCGAAAAAGGCATCAAGCCAGGTTCGACCATCTATTACCAAAACGTGAGCGTCACACCGAACGCCAAGTAGTAATCAACCCTCGTTCGACACACAATAAGGAACTTTTCGTATGATTCTTTGTCCTTGTACACGTGGCATCGTTGCTGGTACCTTCAGCACTTTGGTCCTGAGCTGTGCAGCTCTTGTGGGCTGGATTGCGTTGCCAGTATCTGCTTCACACGAAAACAAGCCAAGCTTGGTGGCACCTGTCGAAGTAGCTAAGCCAGTCGTAATTGCACAGGCACCTGCAGCACCTGCACCAGCAGACGCGAAGAAGACCGACCACACCTGCTTCGGTGGCGACGGCACACGTAATATGGTGAACTTCCTGGAAACAGGGTTGCAACTACTGCCCGACCCGGCCGAAGCAAAGAACTTGAAGTGGAAAGCTAAGCTCGGCAGTCGTGCCTATGGTGGGCCCATTATTGCGAATGGCAGAGTCTACGTTGGCACGAACAACGAAGCCCCTCGCAACAAACGAGATGAAAAGAAGAACTCCGATGGCGATGTGGAGCCACTCGACAAAGGTATCCTCATGTGCTTCGACGAGAAGACTGGGGCACTCCTTTGGCAGTTCGTACAAGACAAGCTGCCAGACGGTCAGGTGAAAGATTGGCCACGAGAAGGTATTTGTGCCACACCACTGGTCGATGGCGACCGAGTCTACGTAACGACCAACCGTTGTACGTTCGTCTGTCTGGATGCCAAGGGCATGGCCGATGGCAACCAAGGGATTCAAAACGAAAAGTACAGCACGCCAACAGATGCCGACGTGATCTGGGAACTCGACATGATCAAAGATCTTGGCGTGTTCCCACACAACATGACAGCAGCCAGCCCGTTGATGGTCGGTGATATGCTGTTTTTGACCACGGCCAACGGTGTGGACGAAAACCACGTCAACATCCCCGCTCCGAACGCACCAAGCTTCCTGGCGGTAGACAAAAAGACCGGGAAAGTGGTTTGGCAACGCAGCGATCCGGGCAAGAACATCATGCATGGGCAGTGGTCGAACCCGGCCTACGCTGACGTGGATGGCACCAAGATGGTGATCTTCACCGGCGGCGACGGCTGGGTCTATGCCTTTAGCCTGGATAAAGGGGAATTGATCTGGAAACTCGATGCGAACCCGAAGGCCACCGAGTACGACCTCGGCGGGGCAGGCACCAAGAGTGACTTCATCGGCACGCCAGTGGTGGTTGACGGACTTTGCTACATCGGCACCGGCCAAGATCCGGAGCACTTCACAGGCATCGCACACTTCTACTGCATCGACTTGAAGAAAGCCGTTGCAAACGCAGCCAAGAGTAAAGAGAAGGACGTGTCGGTCGAGTTGGTGGACAAAGCCGAGAAAGGCGAAGACGGCAAGACAAAGTACACAGGCAAAGCTAACCCGGACTCAGCCGTGCTGTGGCACTACGGCGGGCCAGACAAGCGAAAGAACGTACCACGTGAATTCGTGTTTGGGCGCACCATGAGCACCGCAGCCATCGTTGATGGTGTCTGCTACATCAGCGAACTGAACGGCCTGTTGCATGTGCTGGATGCCAAGACCGGTAAGAAGTTCTGGAGCTACGACACCAAGAGCCAAATCTGGGGGTCGCCGTACTTCGTGGATGGTCGCGTTTACCTGGCATGCGAGAACGGCGAAATCTTTGTGTTCAAGCACTCCAAAACACCAGCAGTCATTGACGATCTCGACAACCCAAATGCTGAGGATCAGAAGTCGTTCAACAACCAGTACAAAGCCAAGCGCAAGCAGGTGGAAGCCGAGTACCTGCTGGGCAAAGTCGAATTCGACGCACCAGTCCGAAGCACCCCGGTTGTTGCCAACGGTGTCATGTACATCATGACCGAGAATGCACTGTACGCATTCCCCAAGAAGTAAAGAATCG
This sequence comes from Gemmatales bacterium, assembly GCA_038230995.1. GTDB lineage: Bacteria > Planctomycetota > Planctomycetia > Gemmatales > Gemmataceae > JALHQU01. The sequence goes on along the minus strand of JBBRME010000046.1, from coordinate 763 downwards.
TCATGCAGCGTCTGGAACTTGGCCAAACCGGCGCAAGTTCCAGACGCTGTTTGCGTTTGTCGGGTGCAGAACCAGCGGATCTTCTCAGACCCGACGTGCCTCATGTTGAACTTGCAAACGATCACTGTGCTACTTGCTTGCCTCACCATAAGTTCTTCTGCGCAAGCAGGTTGGATCACTTTGACGAACGAAACCGACCACGTGGTTATTATCCAAGAAACAACCGGGCCATTGAACAACCCGATCCGTGGCAAGTCGATCAAACTGCAACCCGGCGAGACGTACAAAGAATTTCAATTACTCGCTGGTCGACGTGCTGTGCTGGTCTCTGTACCGAAGAGCGCGACAGTCGTGGCAGCAGTCGTCACGTTGAACTGGGGCACATCCGATGCAACATTCCAATTGGTGGCTAGTGGCCAAACCCTGAAGTTTGAAACTGCTAGTACTGAGAAAAAAAACCTGCCATCCAAGTCGAGTTCCTCCAAGTAGAAGTGCGAATTCCTGTTACTTGGGATTGAAAAAAACACGTCAGTGAGCTTAAAGTAAATTGTCCCCTGAGGTGTTCGACAACCGTGAATTTTTTGGCGAACCTTCAACAATCCGCGTGAGTGCCTTCCTTTAAAAACGTCGAAGGCTCGCAAGCCCACCCTCACTTCGGTGAGACTGTAGTGGGATCCGAAAGCTTGACGTGAGGCACTCAAGTTCACTGCGGGTTCCCAATCGGCACGGAACGGCACATTTGGGGGATTTTTTCTTTTGCATT
>JBBRME010000045.1:0-24913 GCA_038230995.1 Gemmatales bacterium | reverse complement strand
TTCGCAGAGTTGGAGAAGGAAATTGCGTAAGCCAGCAATTCCACATCGCCTAGCATTGAAGGAAGCGCGGTTTGCGACGAGCTACTATTCCAAGAAATCGAAAGCAGCTGCAAGGCAGTTCGTCGTGGCGCTTAACTTGGCTTTTGATCGGATCGAAACAACGCCAGGGTCCTGCAGTTTGCATCTCCATGGCACACGCATCTGCTTGCTCAAGAAGTTTCCGTTCTTCGTTGTCTTCTCCGAGCTCCCAACGCACTGTGTGATCTACGCCGTGGCCCATGCCAAGCGCAAACCGGGTTACTGGCGTGGCCGTCAAACTCGCCCATGAATCCTAGCCTTATAGACTTCCTCTTTCGCCGGTGGTGGCTGTAACGCTGCCCGTGTCAGGCCCGCCGGTACTCACCACGGAGGTTCGCATGGCAACGCTGCGATCCAAGTTTTGGACGGCCGCTGCGATAGCGGTCGGGTACATCATGAGTAGTGGAGTTTCGCTCCAAGCCGACGAGGGGATGTGGCTGTACAACGCCCCACCGCTCAAGCAACTTAAAGAAAAGTATGGCTTTGAGCCCACCAAAGAGTGGCTCGACCACCTGCAGAAGAGCAGCGTGCGGTTCAATTCTGGCGGGTCGGGGAGCTTCGTATCGAAGAACGGCCTGGTAATGACCAACCACCACGTCGGGGCGGACGATCTGCAAAAGATCGGTGAGCTCAGGAAGATCGACTACTTGAAGCTCGGCTTCGAAGCCAAGACGAGTGCCGATGAACTCAAGTGCCCTGACCTTGAACTCAACGTTCTGCAAGAGATCAAGGACGTGACGGCTAACGTGAACGCCGCCGTCAAAGCGGACATGAAGCCTGCGGATGCCTTCAAGGCCCGCCAGCAGAAGATCGAGGAACTACAAAAGGCCGTGGCCGACGAGAAGAAGGGTATCCGCGCCGACGTGGTGACCTTGTTCGCCGGTGGTGCGTATCACCTTTACACGTTCAAGAAGTACACCGACATCCGCCTCGTGTTCGCCCCGGAAAAGCAAATCGCGTTCTTCGGCGGAGACGCGGACAATTTCGAGTACCCGCGCTACGACCTCGACATGTGTTTCTTCCGCGTGTACGAGAACGACAAACCGCTGGTCACCGAGCACTTCCTCAAGTGGAGCGAAGCCGGTGCCAAGGAGAACGAACTCACCTTCGTTAGCGGGCACCCCGGCCGCACCAACCGTCAGAACACGGTGGCGGAACTGGAATACCTGCGCGACCACGGCTACCCGTACCTGCTGCAACGCCTGAACCGCCTCGAAGTGCTGCTCAACAGTTGGAGCCAGCGCACCGAAGAGAATCGCAAGAAGTGTGAAGAAGATCTGTTTGGCATCCAGAACAGTCGCAAGGCCCGCATCGGTGGCTTGCAAGGATTGCTCGATCCCAAGATCATGAATCGCAAGAAGGATGAAGAAGCCCGGCTCAAGAAGTTCATCGAGATGCAGATCAACAACCGCCGGGCTAAGACGAGTGAAGAAGAAGCAACATTGAAGGCCGCAACCGGCGCGTTCGATGTGATCGCTGCCGCCCAGAAGAAGCGTGTGGAGTATATGAAGGAATCTGCGTTGCTCGAAGGCAGCGGTGGCTTCAACAGCGATGCGTTCGGTGTGGCACGAACCCTTCTGCGATACTCGGATGAAATGAAGAAGGACGCCAAGGATCGCCTACCCGAGTTTGGTGCTACTCGCTTGCCTGCGCTTGAACGCAGCCTGCTGACGCCAGTGCCAATCGAAGCGGATTACGAAATCCTCAAGCTGGCCGATTCGCTGAGCACACTGGCCACCACGATGGGTGCCGACTCCGACTTGGTGAAGAAGGTGCTCGCCGGCAAGTCGCCCCGTGAGCGAGCTTACGATCTGGTGAGCGGAACCAAGGTGACGAATCTGGAGTTCCGTAAGAAGTGCTTCGAGGGCAAAGAAGCCCCGGAGAGCGACCCGATGATTGCCTTGGCCAAATCGGTGGACGAAGCCAGCCGGGCCATCCGCAAGAAGATGGAAACGGAAGTGGACGAGCCGAAGCGTCAGGCCAGCACGGCCTTGGCCAAGATGCGGGCCGTGATGGACGCAGGCAACACCTACCCGGATGCCACGTTCACCCTGCGCCTGAGCTACGGCCCGGTGAAGGGCTTCAAAGAAGACGGCAAGGATGTGCCAGCCTTCACCACGATGGAGGGGCTGTACAAGCGCAGCGCCGAACAAGGCAACAAGGTGCCGTTCGATCTGCCGAAGCGTTGGGAAGAGAAGAAGCAAAGCCTCGACCTGAAGACGCCGTTCAACTTCGTGAGCACCGCCGACATCATCGGTGGCAACTCCGGTAGCCCGGTGGTGAATGCCAAGGGCGAAGTGGTGGGGCTGATCTTCGACGGCAACATCCAGAGCCTGGTGCTCGACTTCATCTACGAGGGGGAAATCTCTCGTGCGGTGAGCGTGGATAGCAGAGCCATGATTGAAGCACTCCGCAAGGTGTACGACGCCGCATGGCTGGCCGATGAATTGCAAGGCGTAAAGAAGTAATGCTGACTTCACCTCTCCCCATGAATGACATGAGTGGGGAGAGGTGGTTGTGAATTGACCCCATCAACGTTGGATGAACACGCACTTTGCTCTGCTTGAGTCCTCAAAGTACTCCATGATCGACGTTATCTAGAGTGCATCCGCTATCTGAGTACCCTCCGGCTGCCAAACACCTGATCTGCCAGAATCGTTTTAGCTCTTCATCAAAGTCACCTGAATGTGTTGCGCCGACGCTCGTTCGTCCAGCCTGATGACGTGCGTCCAGCGGGGGGTACTCACGTCTTGTGGACACGACGACACCTGCCAGAACGACGCTCTGCACGGTAGGCTGGCACAAAATCATCCACCCCATTGATGCAACAGGATGGGCGAATGGGTCAAGTCGATGGGTGCCGGATAACGATGTAAGGGTTAGGAGTTCCCGCGCATGGATGCGACCGCCACAACGACCTCGATCCCCGCGATTCGGTTCAACCCGATTCTCCCGTACTTCGCCGTGCTCCGCACCGACGTGCGACAGACACTGCAAAGCTGGGTTTATCGGCTTTGGGTGATTGTGTCGTTGATTACGGCCGTGGGGTATGGGCTGTATAAGTTCGGCATTCACCGTGAGGTGGGGCTGGTTCAATCCGCCAGCGAACAGACCGGCATACTGCTACGCACAGTCGGGCTGATCACGTTGGCGTTCATGTCCCTGGTGTCGATTATCGCCATCAGCGGGGAACGTGGCACGGTGGCCGATTCGATCCTCTCACGTGGTATCAGCCGATATCAGTACTTTCTGGCCAAGTGGCACTCCCGCACCATCGTGCTGCTGCTGTCGTTCGCGTTGCTCAGTGCCTTGGTACTTGCTGGCTACCACTACTTGCTGGAACCGGACCTCACGATGGGCGGCGGGTTGGCAGCAATTTTCATCGCTATGAGTATGCTGGCTGCGGTCATTGCCTGGGGTGTAACCGTTGGGGCCATCTCCAACGGTAGCATTATCGGGCTGACCATCTTCTGGCTGGTGCTGTTCGGTGGGCTGTTTCTGCTGTCGTATCTGCCCGAGCCGTTCCCGTCGCCAAGTTATGTGATCAATCAGATGCGGTCGATCCTGCGCGGAAACTTTGATACCTGGCGCATTACAAAGGTGATGATGATCTTCTGGTTCATCGCAGCTCTAGGTGGCACCGTCGGCTTGTTGGGTTACAGCAAGAAGGATGTGTAGGTCGGCGTTGAATCCTCAACTTCGTTGAACATCAGATTGAAACAATCGAACTTCTTGAGTGACTGCTTGACGCGCTGACGACGGCATGACAGAATTGTGCATCCAACCATCTTCGTTTTTACAGGTGTCCCATGCCCCTCTCCCCTGTGGCGTTGAGACAGCGCACTGCATTTACACTCATTGAGCTTCTCGTAGTGATTGCGATTATCGCCATCCTGATCGGCCTGCTCTTGCCAGCCGTGCAAAAGGTGCGCGAAGCCGCAGCTCGTATGGCCTGCGGTAACAACATGAAGCAACTGACGTTGGCCGTCCACAACCACGCCACGAACAACAACGATTTCATGCCGGTGTACTTCGGCGTGCAAACCAACGGCCCGCCGAGCTACGCTTGGTATCCAGCCCAGCATCGATCCAAGATCTATGGTGGCTGGTTCGCTCACATCTTGCCGTATGTCGAGCAAGACAACGTTTACAACAAAGTTTCGGCGGAAGTGCTAGCCTCGATGATGAACGAGCCTACGTATTCAGCACCACCCAGCGGCGGTGGTGGCGGTATACAGTGCGATAGTTACAACGGCGGAGTGACGTACTGCTACAACACTGGTGGTTCTGGTGGTGCCGGCTATGTTCCGCACGGCATCTGGGTGCCGGGCATCCACAACACCAGCTACAAGGTGCTGCAATGCACCTCCGACCCAACCCGCGAACAAGATGGAATGATCTTCGGTGGTAGCTGGGGTGGCACGAACTACGCAGCTAACTTCAACGCCTTTGCAGGCCGAAATGCCAAGAACTATTCGATTTGGAGTGGCCCTCAAAAAATCAACTATCCGAAGGACGGTACCGCAAACACCATTTTGCTGAGTGAACACTACCAGACTTGCGATCGCCTCAGCCGCATTGCTTTATACTCGTGGTGGTACTCTGACTTCGGGATCGACTGGTACCAAGTGCCAAACACGAACATGTTCCAGGTGAATCCCAAGGAAACCGAGTGCGTGAACTGGCAAGCTCAGAGCGGACACACCGGTGGCATCATGACTGCACTGATGGACGGCAGCGTGAAGTTTGTGACAGGCAGCATCAGCCCACAAACCTGGGCCAATGGAATGATGCCTAACGACGGCAACACCATGGGGAGCGACTGGTAATGAAACGATTCGCCCCACTGCTTTTTGTGGTCTGCTTGACAATTGTTGCTTGCACCAAGACCCGACCTACGCTGCCTGAAGCTGTGACAATCTCTGGGCAGATTCTCGATACCAAGGGCAAGCCCATCGCCAACAAGTTGATGGTGTTCTTCCATCCGACCGACGTCAACTACACGCAAGAAGTGAAGCCTACGAATGCCGCGAAGGAAGAAGGCAAGTTCGACATGAAAGTGCGCCCTGGCAAGTACAAGGTGACACTGGGGATCATCCCCACAATGCACGGTGCGGGTGCGCCCGGCAACACGGGGGCACCGATGAGCCCCAGCGCGGAGAAAGGCCATACTGCAGCCATTTACCCGAATGAGTACGGCAACGAAGTTACGACACCATGGAGTGTGGAAGTGAAGCCCGGAACGAACGCTCCGTTCACCCTGCAAATTGGTAAGTGATGGGCAAGCCACTGCGATTGCTGGTGCTGGTGTGTGCAACCACCGTGTTGCTCGCGGCCAGCCCCAGTCGGCGTGGTGCTGATGCTGACACCTTTTCCCAAGCGACCCGCGCCGCACAGCGCGGTGAGTTCGCTCTAGCCGAGTTGATGTACGAGCAAGCCGCAGAAGGTTCGACCGACCCCGGCCTTGTAGCCTTCAATCAGGCGTATTGTGCCGCCCAGCAACAGCTTTATCGCCAAGCCGATGCGTTGTATCTGCAAGTTCTTGATGACGCCGAAGCTCCTCCGCAGCGGTTGGCCAATGCTCATTACAACCGAGCCGTGTGTCTCGTCCGTGTCGGTGGACTCACTGAGTTTCGCCTCGCTATTGACCACCTTGAAAAGTGCCTGACCTTCGACATCACCGAAGAACTGCGTGGCGATGCGAAGCAGAATCTCGAAATCGCCAAACTGCTCTGGATCAACGCACGAGAACGCGAGAAACAAAAACCAAAACCGAACGACCCGGCCAAATCCGACCCACCAGCCACCCCCAAAGTTGAGCCTTCTCTTCCGCCGGAACAAGACCCGACGCAGGACAACGCCAGCAACGGCTCCACGCAGAAGGGCACGGCAACCAACACCCAAGGCAACGGTCAAGTGTCGGATAAATCGCAGGCTGGTGCGGGCACGCTGCCCGTGAAGTTCAGCGGAACGGAACTTCCACCATGGACGGATGCTGAACTCTCCGTGTACCTACAACAACTGAGCAAGCGAGTGGCGAAGGAACGTCGGGCAACCGAGGCACTGGTGGCCCCGGCCCCACGATCGAACGTGAAGGACTGGTAATGCGGGGTGTGGTTGTTCTTTGCTTGTTCGCTGGTTTTGCCACTTCTGCCGAACCGATCACTCGCGTATCGCAACTCTCGGCCATCGACCAACAGCGTGATGACTTCTACGGTGCCTTGGCTGTTGCTGGGAAGTCGATCAAAACCACGTGGACGCTCGACAACTCGTTGACCACATCGACTGACAGTACGTTGACACTGACGCTGACGAACGTGCTCAATACCGATGAAGTTCGCGCACCTGAGTTGGCAAGCCGACCCGAATTCATCACGGCCTTCAGCAAGATCGAATCACCAAGCCGGATCGAATTCGACCCGATGATCAACGTCGTGAAGATCATCACCCAGGTTCGCCCACGCAACGCTGGCAAACTAACAATCCCCGAACTCAAGTTCGTGTACTACCTGCCGCTGGCGATGCGGTTTCAGACGACGTACGCCGAGAGCCTGACCCGCACCGTGACCGCAGCAGTAGCTCCACCGCCGGTGCCCCTGGATGGCCCGCCGGATTTCTTTGTTGAACGAGCAAGTACGGGTCGAGCCGGAGCCGTACCGTCATGGCTGTGGTGGGCGGTGCCGGTGGTGATCAGCTTGCTGGCTATTGGTATCATCGTGTGGCATCGCCGAGCATATCCACAAGCGGCGGAGCGTGCCCGCATCTTGCGCATACGAGCGGTGTGGGTGGCCCTGCACGACCTCCGCCGTTTACCCGATGCGGTACCCGCCCAGACGCTCGCGGCCATCTGGCAGCGTTACTTGGTGTCTCGCTATGGCGTGCGGCATACAGCGAATACGCCACAAGAGTTGGCTGATGAGTTGAGCCGATTGAAGTTCCCAGTGCACCGTGCAACGCAAGCCACGGAGATGATCGCACTGTTACATGCCGCACAGTTCGGCCCGGAAGAACAACGTGTCTCGCCACGGCCACTTCGGCAATTGATTGAAGCCTGGGAGGGATTGCCCTCATGACGACTCTCTTGGTTCTGTTACTGACATGTCTGCCCAGCGATGATTTCGCCCATGGGGTGCAACAACGCATCGACCGTGAAGCAGCACGCCGAGCCTTCGCTGATGCCGCACAAGGCTATGCTGAGCAGTGGAAGAACGGCGACACCTCGGCCAGCAACTTCTCCAATTGGGGTCGGGCTGCGGCGCTCGCAGGGCAACGCCCCCAAGCGGTGTACGCCTTCCGTCTCGGGTTGGATCAGTACCCGACCGATGTGGAACTGAAACGCGATCTAGTGCAACTACGGGAGCTGATTGGTTATCCGCGTGATGTGAATCCGCAACCTTTGCAAGCGTGGCGTAGTCACGTGAGCGAAGCGGATCGGTTCGTGTTGTTCGTGTTCAGCATGGTGTTACTGCTCGGTGGCTGCTGCTGGTTCTGCACCACAAGGCGCGCTGTGGCGTGGTGGTTGATCGCACCGGGTTTGCTGGGGTTGCTGACGGTGCTCCTAACGACGTTGATGATTCAAGCTGAGCTGCGACAGCCCGTTGTCAGCGTCCTCTCCGCACCCGTAACACTGCGAACAGGCAATGGGCCAAGTTACCCTCCACGATTATCGACCACGCTACAACCGGGTACGGAAGTCCGATTGCTGCACGAACGCGGCGACTGGGCGCAAGTGGAACTCGACCCCGGCGTGGTGGGCTGGTTACCAAAGGCCGCGATGTTCCAGGGTGTGGATTGAACCGACCGGTGTCTCTCAACCTTCGCTTGCAGCTACACCATCTTGAACAACAAGCCATCGTGACTGTTGTCGTATTCCACTGTCACGGTTGTGCTGTCTGGTACTTCACCAGCTAGTAGCTTCTTCGCTAGCGGGTTCTCGATTTCCTTCTGGATGACCCGCTTGAGTGGGCGTGCCCCGTAGGCCGGTTCGTACCCCACGCTCACCAAGTGCTTCTTGGCTTCGACCGTGAGTGTCAGCGTGATCTTACGCTCCGCTAGGCGTTCGCGCACGCGGTCGAGTTGGATGTCCACGATCTTGATGAGATCCGATTCCTTGAGGGCATGGAACACGATGGTCTCGTCCACTCGGTTGAGGAACTCCGGGCGGAAGAATCTCCTCATCTCGCCCATCACCGCATCCTTCATGCGGTCGTACACCTCGCCGATGTGCGTGCCCTTGTATTGCAAGATCATCTGGCTGCCGATGTTCGAGGTCATCAGCACGATGGTGTTTTTGAAGTCCACCATGCGGCCTTGGCTATCGGTCAGTCGGCCATCGTCCAGCACTTGTAGCAGCACGTTGAAGACATCCGGGTGGGCCTTCTCCACTTCGTCGAACAGGATGACGCTGTATGGTCGTCGGCGTACCGCTTCGGTGAGTTGACCACCTTCGTCGTAACCCACATAGCCGGGCGGGGCACCCACCAGCCTGCTGACGGTGTGCTTTTCCTGATACTCGGACATGTCGAGGCGGATGAGTGCCTTTTCGTCGTCGAAGAGGAACTCCGCTAGGGCACGGGCCAGTTCGGTTTTGCCCACGCCGGTGGGGCCTAAGAAGATAAAGCTACCCAGCGGGCGGTTCGGGTCGTTCAGCCCGCTGCGGGCACGCACCACAGCATCAGCCACGGCGTCGACCGCCTCACTTTGGCCGATCACCCGCTTGTGGAGTTCATCCGCCAGGTGCAGAAGTTTCTCTCGTTCGCCACCCAGCAACCTGCTCACCGGTACGCCCGTCCATCGGCTCACCACCGTGGCGATGTCCTCTTCGCCCACTTCTTCCTTCAGCATGCGATCCGCATTTGGCGAGCTTTGCACGGCTTCCAGTGCGGCGAGTTGCTTCTGCAACTCAGGCAACTGGCCGTAGGTGAGTTCCGCCGCACGGTTGAGGTCGTAGTTTCGCTCGGCCTGTTCCACCAGGCGCTTGGTGTCTTCGATCTGTTCACGCACCTTGCGGAGTTGATCGACGCCACCCTTCTCCGCTTGCCAGCGGGCGCGCATGGCATCCGCTTCGCCTTTGTCGTTGGCCAGTTGATGTTCGATCTTGGCGAGGCGATCTTTGCTCGCGCTGTCTGTCTCCTTGCGCAGGGCTTGCTTCTCGATCTCCAATTGCATAACGCGGCGAGATATCTCATCCAGCTCCGTGGGCACGCTGTCGATCTCGGTACGCAGCTTGGCGGCAGCTTCGTCCATCAGGTCGATGGCCTTGTCCGGCAGGAAGCGGTCGGCGATGTACCGGTTGCTGAGCACCGCCGCGGCCACCAGTGCAGCATCCTTGATGCGCACACCGTGGTGCACTTCGTACTTTTCTTTCAGTCCGCGCAGAATGCTGATGGTGTCCGGCACGCTGGGTTGATCCACCTGCACCGGCTGGAAGCGACGTTCCAAAGCAGCATCTTTCTCCACGTGCTTGCGGTACTCGTCCAACGTGGTGGCACCGATGCAGTGCAGCTCCCCACGGGCGAGCATGGGCTTCAGCAAGTTGGAAGCATCCATGGCTCCGTCTGCCTTGCCCGCCCCCACCATCGTGTGCATTTCGTCGATGAAGAGCAGAATCTTCCCTTCGGAACTGGTCACATCTTGCAGCACGGCTTTGAGGCGTTCCTCGAACTCACCGCGGTACTTGGCCCCAGCGATCAACGCACCCATGTCCAGCGCCACGATGCGCTTGTCTTTGAGTCCTTCCGGTACATCCCCGCGCACGATCCGCTGGGCCAGGCCCTCCACCACGGCCGTCTTGCCCACGCCCGGTTCGCCAATGAGCACCGGATTGTTCTTGGTGCGTCGGCTCAGAATCTGGATCACCCGGCGGATCTCTTCATCGCGGCCAATGACCGGATCGAGCTTGCCCCGCTTGGCAAAGTCCGTGAGATCACGCCCATATTTTTCGAGTGCCTGATATGTCTCTTCCGGATTCTGCGTGGTCACGCGCTGGCTGCCACGTACCTCTTGCAGTGCTCGCAGCAACCTGTCCCGGCTTACGCCGAACTCGCGCAGCGTGTTCCCTGCCGTGCCTTTGTCCACGGTCATAGCCAGCAGCAAATGCTCCACGGAGACATACTCGTCCTTGAGTGCCTTGGCCTCATCCTCAGCGGTGGCCATCAACTTGGTGAAGCGGGCGGACACTTGGTGCTGCTCGACGCGCTCCACTTTTGGCAGCTTCTCGACTTCACGCTGAATCTTGAGTGTCAACGCATCGACACTGATGCCCGCTTTGGTTAGCACCGCAGGGGCCAAGCCCTTCTCCTGATCCAACACACTCAACAGCAAATGCTCAACTTCGATGGTCTGGTGATCGAGCTTGGCCGCTATCTTTTGTGCCCCGGCAATCGCCTCACGGGCTTTCTCGGTCAATCGTTCAGGGTTCATTGGTGATCCTCGTTTTTGTGTAACCATCCAATGCACTGATCGTGCCAAAGCTCTTTTCACTGCCACTCCGGCAGGCTACGCGCGTAGTTTTTTTGGTGCATGGTACGATACCAGTATCCCGTTTCTTGTTTCCCGGCGTACACAGAAACTGTGGAAGAACGCCCAACGTTCATCAAAAGGGATACCCAATGCTCCTCCGCATCGTCCTCGTTTTGCTCATCGCATCGGTGGCCTCGGCACAAGACAAACCCACCCACGAGAAGGACATCCCGTATCGCACGGGTGAACAAACCGAAGGGATGAAGGAGCGTTGCAAGCTCGACGTTTACGCCCCGGCGAAGGCCAAAGATTTACCAGTGATCATCTGGTTCCACGGTGGCGGGTTGAAATCCGGTGTGAAGTCCGTGCCCAAGGCACTGCAAGACAAAGGCGTGCTGGTGGTCGCGCCGAACTATCGGTTGAGCCCGGCAGCCAGGGCGCCGGAGTACATCGAAGATGCAGCAGCAGCCGTGGCGTGGACGTTCGAAAACATCGAGAAATACGGTGGCGCGAAGAAGCAGATCTTCGTGTCCGGCCACTCGGCAGGGGGTTATCTTGCCAACATGATTGGCCTGGATGAGAAATGGTTGAAGGCCCACAAGATCGCCGCGAACGACCTCGCCGGTTTGGTGCCTTTCAGCGGGCAAGCGATTACGCACTTCACGGTGCGCGCCGAAAAGGGCATCGGCGAGAAGCGACCGATTATTGATGAGCTGGCCCCACTTTACCACGTGCGGAAGGATGCTCCGCCGATGCTGATCATCTCCGGGGATCGCAACAAGGAACTCCTTGGTCGCTACGAAGAGACGGCTTACTTCTGGCGGATGATGAAGGAAACCGGGCACAAGGACGTGGAGTTGCTGGAACTGCAGGGGTACGACCACGGCGGCATGGCAGACCCGGCGTTCCCCTTACTGTTAAAGTTCGTGAAAGCCAAGCTGCAGAAGTAGGGAATGCTCGTTAAAGTCGTCACTGTTTACCTGGTGTTCCTGCTGAATCGGCCAGTGCTCGGTTTGTCCGCCTAGCTTGCCCAGCTATTATGACCCTTCCATCTGGAAGAGTCGAGTCGCATGAAAGTTACCTGCAACGTCGAAAGCCTGCTGGCCGCCTGTCAGATCTGTGGCATGGCCACCGCTCCGCGATCCACCAAGCCGTTGCTCTCCAACATCAAGGCAACGGCCCAAGACGACGCTTTGGTGATCATGGCGACGGACTTGGAAGTGGGCATTCGTTACGAACTGCGTGGCATCAAGGTGAGCCGGGCTGGTTCGGCCATTCTGCCCGTCGATAAGCTCGTATCGATCCTCCGGGAAACCAAGGATCAGGAACTCACGATCGACTGCGGGGAAGATTCCACTCGCGTGACCATGAAGGGCGGTAAATACGAACTGCCCACCGGCGACCCGGCCGAGTTCCCCGACGTCCTCGCATTCGAGGACATCGCCCAGTACCACGAACTGAGTGCGGGTACCCTTCGATTGATGATGAAGCGAACGGCCTTCGCCGCCAACCGTAAGGACAACTCCGCCCGCTTCCGTGTTGACGGTGTGCTGTGGGAAGCCGAGAAGGGCAAAGCCCGACTGGTGGCCACGGACACCAAACGCCTAGCCATGGTGGATGGCCCTGCTGAACTCTTCGGCGAGGCCGACGACAAACCCCAATCGCACCTCGTGCCACTCAAAGCGATTCAACTTCTGGAACGCAACCTGACGGACGACGGCGAACGCGTGCGGGTGTCGCTCACCACCAGCCGGGCGTTGTTTCAGACAGAACGTGCCACGATCCACACCGTGTTGGTTGAGGGTCGATTCCCTCCGTATCAGCAGTTCATTCCAAAAAAGTTCGCGGTGAAGGTTCCGCTGGCGACTGCCGACTTCCTTGCCAAGGTTCGCCAAGCGGCGATTACATCGGACGACGAAAGCAAGCGGGTGGACTTTACGTTCTCCGAAGGGTTGCTGACTCTGCGAGCACGCGGCCCAGAGACTGGTTCCTCGGAAGTGAAGATGGATCTGCCGGAGTACACCTCGGCGACCATCAACATCGCCTTCGACCCCGTGTTCCTCATCGAGATGCTCCGGGCCATTGAAGGTGAGCCAAGCATTACGCTGGAAATGACCGACGCGCTGAAGCCTGCGGTGTTCCGTGTGGGCGACAACTACTTGTATCTCGTGATGCCAATGGGCGAGCGGGAGTAAGTCGGGTCTAACTTCGGAAGTACCGTCGCACACTGTCATTGTTGATCAGACACAGGCCGATGACGCCGAGGGTCATGTTCAAGAGATCGCCATTGATGACCGTGACAATGCCCATGATGCAGACGGCATTCGGCGGATAGGCAAAGGCTCGATCTTGGGACATGTTCGTTCCACGAATGATGGCCATGATACCGTAGACTAACTCGAAGTAGGTGCCCGGCCAAAAACACCATCCCCCTCTCGACATCATGCACATCACAAAAAATACACGCACGCCAGCACTCCGCCGACGATCAACAGCACACCAGTGGTCTTCACCTCGCTCGGCTTGGCGATGTAGCCATACTCATCACGTTCGTAGTCATCGCCATCGTCTTCGTCGTACTTCCGGCGGCTGCGCTTACGGTACTTGCTGTCCGGGTCTTCGGTATCTTCAGCCTCTTCATCTTCGCGTTTGCTGCTGCGCGAACTTCGGCGCGAGCGTGGTTCTTCCCGCTCGTCTTCATCGTCATCCCGTTGACGGCGTGAACTGGGCTTCGGCTTTTTGGACTCCTGCACCCTGAAGATGGCTTTGCAGGCCGGGCACTCGACCTCGTGGCCGACGTCTTCGTGAAGAATGGAAATCTTTGCTTCACACGTTGGGCAGTTGCGGACTTCCGGAGCGTTTGACGTGACCGTGCCAGGCAACTGCGGCGGCAACTCAGGAACTGGTGAAAGTGTTGGCGGTGCTTCGATGGGTGCGGTCAACGGGGTGGGTATCAGGAACCGCACCCCGCATTTGTCGCAAGCACCCGGCTGGCCCGCTTGCTCGTCAGGCACGGAAAACGTGGAGCTACACCCGGGGCAGGCGAACCGAATCATGGGCGGGGTCTCATTTCCTGGTGAACCGGCTGCGTGAGCTGCCGGGTAAAGACCACCCGGCAGCTCACGCAGCCGGTTCACCTAAATCGCTTACTTCGTCATCGAGTAATCTGTTGCCTTCAGGAACAGGCTCTTCACGCCGTCTTTCGCTTCGGTCAGGCTGCCACCGGCTTTGGTTTCGCTATCAGCGCGGGCCTTGATCCAGGCTTCATCCTTGCGGAACTCATCGAACGATTTCTTGGCGGCCTCTTCGCTCTTGTGGCTGAGCAGATACAGCAGCGTCACATCGTCGCCCTTGTTGCCTTTGGGCACGGTGAAGTAGTACAGGTTGGTCATGCCGTACTTCTCGAACAGCTTGAGGGTGTGATCGCGGAAGCGGGAGTTGAGCGCATCAAGGTTGCCCGTGGTGGCGGTGTAGGTTCGCAACTCGAACACGCGATCTGCCTTGCCAGTGCTGGCTTTCACTTCGGGGCTGTAGTCCGTGGCGCTCAGGAAGGTCGAGTCGATTTTCGCCACGATCTTGCCGTCCTTCTCGCTCTCGGCGACGACTTTCTTCCATTCCGGATCAGCACCGAAGTTTTTGAAGGATTCGCCTCGGCTCTTCATGTCTTTGAAGGCGACGATGTAATACAGCTTTTCTTCGTCGTTCTTGATGGGCACCCAGTAGCCGATGTTGGTGATGCCGTGCTTCTCGAACAGCTTGATCGTGTGATCCTTGAACCGGGCCTCGACTTTGGAAAGGTTACCCTTGGTGGCGGTGTACACACGCAACTCGAACAAACGAGACTCCTTCGGGGCATCGGCTGCCGGTGCGTTCAAGGCACAGGCCAAGGCCAGCAGGCCAACGAGAAACAATCGGAACATGGGTCAACCTCGTAATGGAGAGAAACAGCAAGACAACCACAAGAGAAAATGTATGGGAAGCTACGGGCATCGGAGTTCCCAAGTCGCTCGTGTCGTCCACCGTTCCCTATCAATTCACCATGACTGTTTTGCTGGTGCTGTTTCTGTTGGCAGCGCTGTTCCTGGCGGCGATGCCATTGCTGGCCCGGCTTGGTTGGCAGCCGTTCGGCCCGTTGTATGAGCACGAACTCCTGCGCCTGAGCCGACGCAACAGCCTGACTCTGTGGCGGGCCGGGTTGGTGGGCACGCAACTACTGATGATGCTGCTGAACTACATCTTCTCGTTCCCCAACATTCCGCTGGCGGAGTTACTGTTCGGCACCAACGATACGGTTGACACGACGGCGAGCCAGCATTTCGCCGAGGCCTTCCTGTGGAAGTTCCTGTGGGTGCAGCAGATCGCGGCCATCGTGCTCACGCCGATCTATCTCGGCGGGGCCATCGCGGAGGAAAAGGAACGCAATGCGTGGGACTTCCTGCTCACGTCGTCGCTCTCGGCCTGGGAGTTGGTCACGGGGAAGTTCGCGGCGCGGCTCACGTTCGTTTTGAGCATTCTCGCTGCCGGGTTGCCGGTGCTGTTGCTCACGTTGCTGTTCGGCGGGGTCAACCCCGAGCGGGTGTTGCAGGGGTTCGTGATTTCCGGGGCCACGGTGGTGGGGTTGGGTGTGGTGTCGCTGTGGGTGGGGGTGCATCGGCCCCGGCTACGCGATGTGCTTTTGTGGGTGTTCGCGGGGTTAATGGTAACGTTGGGGTTGGTGTTGGTCATGCTTTGCATTTATCCGATCGGGATGTGTCTTCATCCTGCAACAGTTCTTTACGTTCTCGCACAGTCCGACTCCGACCTACGGTTCAATAGCTGGGGCGTAACATCTGGATACAGCACACTCATGGTGACTTTGGGTGGCTTATTGTTAATACTCTCGTTCGCTCAAGTTCGTCGGTCAAGCACCACAGAGAAATCCCGGCGAGAAGTTGAACTGCCGCCGATGCCCATTGATGTGCCTGTGCGCGTGGCTGAGCCGGAGATGCCGGAGTGGTACAACCTGCGGCTTCGTGAAGTGGCTCTCTCAGATCGAAACGAGTACGCCACGGGTCGGCGGAAGTTCGGTCCCCCCATCACCGATGCCGACAATCCACTCGACTGGAAAGAACGCTACTTCGCCAGCCAGTTCTCGTGGTTTGAAAGCAAATGGCTGCGTAACGTGCTTCTGCTCGCCATCAGCTTCGTGGCGTTTCTCATCTGTGCCGGGTGGTTCATCGCAATTGCTGGCGCGTTGGCGTTGAATAGCTACGAGAGGGGAAGCGGCCTGCGGATCATGGGCAGCCTGACGGCGATCGTCGTGGTTTGCGTGTTGCCGTACCTCGGGCTGCGCACGTCGATGAGCATTGCAGAGGAGCGTACCAACCAGACCCTGCAAGAACTGCTGATGCTGCCGGGCGATCGCTGGGCCATCTTGTTGGCGAAAGTGCGAGCGCCGATTCGCGTGATGACGGTTCCGCTGGTCTGCCTGTTGATTGGTGTCTTGGTCATCCTCGTCACGTCGTGGAGCAGCGTGGTGACGTGTTTGCTGTTCTTGCTCTACGTCGCCATGTTTGTGGCGTTCAATTTGGTGTTCGGGTTGTATCTCTCCACGGTCATACGTTCGTCGATCAAATCAGCGTTAATGTATTTGGGACTGCTGCTGGTGCTTTACCTTGGCCCACCGCTGGTGTTCGGCTTTTACAGTAACTTGGGCTTGGTGCATGTCAGTCCGTTGGCGGCATCCTTGGGGTATATGGAAAACGTTGAACGATCGACGGAGTTGCGAAAACCATTTGAACATGTCTTGGCATTGTTTTTGCTTTTTTACTTCCTGCTGACCCTTTTCATCGGCTGGGCTGCCAAAATTCGCTTTGAGAAGGAAGGGCGAGCGTGAAAGGGCGCGGTATCATACGGTTAGTTAAATGCGTCTGCTCGGCTGTCGAATCCATACTCGATAGCCAACATTAAACGATACTCACCAAGACATAAACGAGGTGCCTCCATGATGAAGTTACTCAAAGGAAGCGGGCTTCTGGTTCTGAGCTTGCTGCTGGGGGCTACAACGGCCCTGGCTGCGAAGGATGCCGCAGGCGTGCTCCGCGTGGAAGACAAAGCGAAACTTTTCAGTGCGGAAGGCATCAAGAAGGCCGAAGTGAAGTTCCACGACGTGACCTTCAAAGCCAAGACGCACTGGACGGTGGTGACGATCAGCGACGTGCCAGAGTCGAAGAAGGCCGACCTGCAAGCCGTGGGTAGTGACAAAAACAAGGCCATCCGCTTTTTCGGAGAGTTGGCAACGTCGCTGGCCAAGGAACGCAACGAAGTAGGAGTGTTCACGCTGGTTTACAACAACGGCGACAAATTGATCGTCAAGACGGTCTCCGACAAGGCGAGTGATCTTCATCGGCACTTTAACGACACCGATGCGGCCACACTGTCGGACAAGTTGCTGGATGGCCTGCGTGCAGCAAAGAAAAAGTCTGGCGATGAAGCCGTGAGCGAACGAGACGGCGGGCTGATGGCAGGAACTTCGTTTGTGATCGACCAACTGAAAGATACCAGCCTGCCGGAAGCGAAGAAGACAACAGGGACAATTGCAAAAGCCAACAACGACGTGAAAGCGAGCACTGGCATGAGCATTTGGAGCTGGGTGTGTATCGGGCTTGTTGCTGCTCTGAGCATCTGGGTGGTGATCGCCCTCGTTCGTGCCCTCACCAATCGCGGCGGCGGCGGCGGCGGTGGTGGCTACGGCGGTGGAGGTTATGGTGGCGGCGGAGGTGGCATGGGCTTCTTTGGTACCTTCATGACCGGGATGCTCGGTGCTGCAGCCGGCATGTGGATGTACAACAGCTTCTTCGGTGGCAACCACTACGGCAACGATATGTCAGCCGGTGGTGGCGATAACTACGGTGGTGATAACGGTGGATCCGCAGACACCGGCGAAGGTAACTTCGATGGCGGAGCCGAGGGTGGTGGCGGTGACTGGGGCGACAGCGGTGGTGATGCTGGTGGAGGAGACGCTGGCGGCGGCGGAGATTGGGGTGGCGACACCGGCGGCGGTGGCGACTGGGGCGGTGGAGGTGGTGGTGATGCCGGTGGCGGCGGAGGCGGCGGAGACTGGTAAAACAGCACGATGTAGGCTGCTCTGGCCCAGAGCAGCAATCAGACTCCGCTCTCAGCGCGAGCGAGCTACTTTTTCTCAACGGTAGGCTGCTCTGACCCAGAGCAGCAATGAGACTCCGCTCTCAGCGAGAGCGAACTACGAATACAATCGAACCGAGGAGTGCGAAGCATCCCTCGGTTTTTTCGTTGATGGATACAGCATGGACGACCCCACTCCGCTCCGCCTTGGCACCCGTGGCAGCCCGTTGGCCCTCTGGCAGGCGCACTACGTCCAAACTCACCTTGAACCGATTCTAGATCCCACACCCGTGGAACTAGTGTTGATCGAAACCCACGGCGACCGCGATCAGGCTTCAGCCTTGAGTGCCATGGGTGGCTTCGGTGTGTTTACCAAAGCCATTCAGCAAGCGTTGACCGACGACCGTGCCGATGTCGCCGTCCACAGTTTGAAGGACCTGCCGACGATCCCCACCGAAGGCCTGGCACTGGTTGCCACGCCACGTCGCGGGCCAACCGGCGATGCGTTTGTATCCAGTAAGCACAAGAAATTCGATGACCTGCCGCGTGGCGCCACCGTGGGCACCAGCAGTCTGCGACGGCGATCACAAGTGCTCAACCGTCGGCCCGACTTGAAACTCGTGGAACTACGTGGCAACGTGGACACTCGGTTGCGCAAGCTCGATGATCTCAAGTTGGATGCCATCATCCTGGCCGAAGCCGGGCTGAAGCGATTGGGGCAGGAAGATCGCATCACGGAAGTGCTGGACGCCGACTGGATGCTCCCAGCCGTTGGGCAAGGGGCCATCGGGTTGGAGTGCCGGGTCAACGATTTCGACAGTACCCATGCCACGCAGGGGTTGAATGATCCGACCACCTGGGCGGTGATTCAGGCCGAACGCGCGATGCTGGCCACGTTGGGCGGGGGTTGTTTGATCCCCATCGGCGTGACGAGCGTCGTGAGTCACGGCAAGCTCACACTACGCGGCGTGGTACTCAGTGCGGATGGTACTCGACGCATCGTGGCCACGCAGACAGGCTCGTTGAGTGCCCCGTTGGCCCTGGGGCAGGAACTCGCCGCCCGGTTGCTCGGTGAAGGTGCCGGTGAGTTGCTGCCTTGAGTGCAAAGCGATTCACGTTCAACTTCACCGAAATTGCTATCCTGACTTTGTTCAACTGGGGTTCCATCGTGCGCACTTTGATCACTGGCGGTGCTGGGTTTCTTGGGTCGCATTTGTGCGACCGGTTACTGGCAGAGGGCCATGAGGTTCTGTGCGTCGATAACTTCATCACCGGTCGGCCGACCAACATCCAACACCTGCGGTCGAACCCCAAGTTCCGCATCATCGTGCATGATGCCTCGGAACCGCTGTTCGTGGATGGGCTTGTTGACAACGTCATGCACTTTGCCAGCCCGGCCAGCCCAGTGGATTACGTCAAAAGCCCCATTCAAACGTTGAAGATTGGTTCGCTTGGTACTCACGTGGCGCTGGGTATTGCCAAGGCACACGGTGCACGATTTCTATTGGCCAGCACCAGCGAGGTTTACGGCGACCCTGAGGTTCACCCTCAGACCGAAGACTACTGGGGCCACGTGAACCCGGTGGGTGAACGGAGCATGTACGACGAAGCCAAGCGCTTCGCCGAAGCGATGACGATGGCATACCGCCGCGAACACAATGTGAACACGCACATCGTGCGCATCTTCAACACTTACGGCCCACGGATGCGTTTGGATGATGGCCGGGTGCTGCCAAACTTCGTTGGGCAGGCCCTGCGTGGCGAACCACTCACGGTGTACGGCGAAGGCCAACAGACTCGCAGCTTCTGTTACTGTACCGACTTGGTGGACGGCATCTACAAGTTGCTGATGAGCGACTACCACATGCCGGTGAACATCGGCAACCCAAGCGAAATCACCATCATGCAATTCGCCGAAGAGATTCTGAAAGTCACGGGCAGCAAGAGCAAGATCATCTACAAACCACTCCCACCGGACGACCCGAAGCAGCGCAAGCCGAACATCACCCTGGCCCGCACACTCTTGGGCTGGGAACCGAAGATCGACCGCGCCGAGGGCCTGAAACTGACGCTGGAGTATTTCAAGGACAAGGTTTGAGTAGGAAGCATGTCACAGTGAACGCAGATCACCGTGACATCAGACTCCCCGTTGCGTGGCGCGCATCTAAAAATAAAGCTACGCCAAGATTCCGAAGCCGCAAAACAGAACCAACCTCGCCGTTACTTCTTCAACGGGCTTGGGGTGGTACCGGCTTTTTCAGGCTTCGGCTTGGGTCGGGCAGCAGGACCATTGTCTGCAGCACGCAAGCCGATGCTCTCGGCATGGGCGATCAGCCCTTCTTTGGTCGCCAGTGTCACCACATCGTGGCAAATGTCTTTCATACCGTTCTTGGTGTAGCGCAACACGCTCGTTCGTCGGCGGAAGTCGTTGGCATTGAGGCCACTGCCGAAGCGGGCCGTGCCGCCGGTCGGTAGAACGTGGCTTGGGCCGGAGGCGTAGTCGCCGATGGCCACCGGGGTGAATGGCCCAAGGAAGATGGCCCCAGCGTGGGTGATCTCATCGCTGAACGCATCAATGTCGCGGGTCTGCAGGTGAAGGTGTTCCGGAGCTAGTTCGTTCACAATATCCACGGCTTGGTGCTTATCGGTCGTGAGGATCATGGCACCGAGGCGTTCGAGGCTCTCGCGGGCCAAGTCGCCACGCGGAAGCTTTTCAAGCTTCTTCTCCAGTGCATCATAAACTTCGTTCAGCAGTGGTTCGTACCACGTCACCAAGATGGCCGAGCCGGGGGCGTGCTCGGCTTGGGCGATCATGTCGAGGGCCACGTAGTGCGGGTGAGCCGAATCGTCGGCCACAACCACAATTTCGCTTTGCCCGGCAAGACAGTCGATACCCACGGTACCGTAGACGTACTTCTTCGCCAAGGCAATATGCTGGTTGCCTGGGCCGACGATCATGTCCACCGGGGCCAAACCATTCACGCCGTAGGCCATGGCTGCAATCGCTTGCGCACCACCGATACGATAAACCTCGTTCACGCCGAGTTCATAGCAGGCGGCCAGCATGTCCTTGTTGTAAGCGCCGGTGTCTTTCGGTGGCATGCAGGCAATAATGCTCGGAACACCGGCGACTTTGGCCGGGATGACGGTCATCAGTAAGGTACTTGGATAGGCCGCAGCACCACCGGGACAGTAGACGCCAATGCGTTCAAGTGGGCGATAGCGCAGGTGAATCTCGTGCGACCCACTGACGCGCATTTCGGCATCGCGGTGCATGAGGCCGGACTGAAATGAATCGATGTTGAAGCGAACCCGGCGTAGGGTTTCAAGATAGCTTGGCTCGGCAGCTTTCCAGGCAGCAATCAGATCGGCATCCGGAACACGGATCATCTCCGGCTTCATTTTTACTTTGTCAAAGGCTTCGGTGTATTTGAGGACGGCTTCAAGGCCCTTGGATTGCACATCGGAGCAAATACGGGCAACGCTCTCGGCGG
Source organism: Gemmatales bacterium (assembly GCA_038230995.1). Lineage (GTDB taxonomy): Bacteria > Planctomycetota > Planctomycetia > Gemmatales > Gemmataceae > JALHQU01. The sequence goes on along the minus strand of JBBRME010000045.1, from coordinate 3,758 downwards.
GCGAAAGCACTTTGCCGAAGGCAGCCACCGTGAGTTTTTTGGCTGCCGCAGACACGGTTTCGGAGTCGTGTCGAAGGTGATCTTTCAGCTTGGCAAACTGTTTTGCACCATCTTTTTCCGTGAGGTTAATGCGACGAAGTTTGAGCGAAGCCATCGAGAGACCTCGTGCAGACCGGAAAGCCGGGCGGCACTTTGCTGAGAGTGAAAATGATCTAACTCCCCTTTTTGTATCATTTTGCGGTATTTCTTCAAGAGAAGCGCTGGTTGCGTATCCGGCAGAATTCTTACAAACCTTGCCGGGTGCAACGATTGTGTCGGCCGTGGCAACAAAAAACACCGGTGCGATGAATCGCAACCAGTGTTGGAGTGTTTGCACAATTTCAACAGTCCTACTCAGGCTTCTTCTCGCCCTTTTCGCCTTTCTCACCCTTCTCGCCTTTTTCTCCCTTTTCACCCTTCTCGTCGCCTTTGGGCTTACCACCCTTGCCCTTACCACCCTTGCCCTTGCCACCCTTCTCGCCACCCTTACCCTTGCCGCCCTTCTCGCCGCCCTTACCCTTGCCGCCCTTCTCGCCACCCTTGTCACCAGTCTTTTCCCCGCCCTTGTCGCCCTTGCCGCCGTCTTCTACTGGGGCTGCGGCCACGAGTGCTGCACAACCGAAGGCCAGCATCGCTGCAACCAGGTATCGGTACCAACGCATGTTATCTCTCCCGAATGGTTTGTCCGGTGGCCGTTTCTCGGACCCCGTCTGGAGACTCTACACCTCGAACCAGGAGATGTTGATAGCTCTTTCGTGAAGTGTCATCGCCCTTTCATGAATGAAAGATTCTCACACGTTCACCGCTTGGCCAGCCGCTTCGCTTGTCTATCTGGCGTAACAACTGGTATCCTGATGTTCCCTCCACATGTTGCGGTGTAAAAATGCGTTCCTGTCTCATCCTTTTGCTTTTCTGTCCGCTGGCGGTCCACGCTCAAGATTTGGTCGCCAAGAGCGACGCCAAGACGCCGGAAGAAGAACGCAAATGTTTCAAGCTGCCGACCGGTTTCACTGCCCAACTGGTGGTCAGCGAGCCGGACATCGACAAGCCGATGCAGATGGCCTACGACACTAAGGGCCGAATGTGGGTCACCAGCTCGCACCATTATCCATGGGCCACGGAGCCCGGCAAAGGCACCGACAAACTGGTGGTGCTGAGCGACTTTGATGAAAATGGCAAAGCCAAAAAGGTGACGGTGTTCGACGACAAGTTGAACATCCCCATTGGTGTGCTGCCACTGGCCGACGGCAAAAGCGTGATCGTGGGTGAGTGCGGCAAGATCCTGAAACTGACCGACACCGACGGTGACGGCAAAGCCGACCTGCGCGAGACCCTTTACGAAGGCTTCGGCTACCGCGACACCCACGGCATGACCAACAGCTACACGCTCATGCCCGATGGCTGGGTATATGCCTGCCACGGCTTCGCCAACGACAGCAAGGTGAAGGGCAAAGATGGCCACGAAATCACGATGAACAGCGGGCACACTTTCCGCTTTAAAACCGATGGTAGCCGACTCGAAGTGTTCACCCGCGGGCAAGTGAACCCCTTCGGCATTGCCGTCGATCCGTGGGGCAACCTGTACACGGCGGACTGCCACAGCAAGCCGATCACGCAACTGATCCGCGGGGCGTATTACGACAGCTTCGGCAAACCGCATGATGGTCTCGGCTATGCCCCGCACGTCATCAATCACCTACACGACAGCACCGGCCTCTGCGGGTTGACGTACTACCAGTACAACCAGTTTCCCAAGGAATGGCACCACGTGATGTTCCTGGGCAACGTGGTGACCGGCCGCATCAACGTGGACAAGATCGAATGGAACGGCAGCACGCCATCGGGTAAGGCTCTCCCGGACTTCCTGGTGAGCAGCGACCCGTGGTTCCGCCCGGTGGACATCAAGCCCGCCCCGGACGGTACGCTGCTGGTGGCGGACTTTTACAACAAGATCATCGGCCATTACGAAGTGGACCTGAAGCATCCAGGCCGGGACCGCAACCGTGGCCGCATCTGGCGGATCGTGTACACAGGGGCCAAGCACAGCGACACGTTTGAAGCACCGAAGGACGCTGCCGAGATAGCCAAAATTCGTGTGCTTGCCGAGGCGAAGGAACTGACTGCTGACAATCGGTTGTCACTGATCGGCAACCTGAAGCAGGACGCCCGTTTGGCCCGTGCCGCGGTGGATGTGATGACGGCCCAACCGCACGCGGACTTCGCCGAACCGTTGCTGACATTGGCCAGCACGGTGAACCCGAAGGACACGCACCTGAAACACGCCACGATGGTGGCGTTGGCAAAGAGTGCCGCTAAGAACGAGGACGTCTTCGAGCAACTTTTGCTCTCAACGTACAAGAACGAAATTCACCTATTGGTGCTCTTCGATGTGGCGATGATCAGCCCGACCAACAATGCGTTGGTGACCTACGCTCGCCAAATCATCAAGAAGCCATTCACTCATGCCCAGCGGAAAGTGTTCCTCCAAAAGTGTATTGCTGTTGATCCATCGCTCGCGGATCGGACCATTCAGGAAATCCGCGAAACAATGGAATCCACCAAGGCACTTTCCGAGGAACACCTTGATCTGTTGATACTCGCCTGTCGCGGTTTTCCGCAAGGTGATCAGGCAAGTGGGTTCCCGATCTGCCGGGCCGATCTTCAGGTGATCCAGGTTATCGAGTGGTTGCTAACGGCCAATGATGACAAGCAGAAGGATCAGGCGATCCGCTTGTTCCGTGTGGCGGCCCCGCATCTATCGCACGTCCGTGCCAGAATCCTCGTCCAGAAATTCATGGATGAATACGACACCAAAAAGCTTTCGACAGCCCAGCGTGAAGCCATCATCGAATCCTGCCAGTTCTTCCTGACAAGCAAGTTCACCGCAGGAGTTCGGAATTTCGTGGTCGGTCAATCGATCAGTGACACCGTACTGTCACCGATGTTTCGATCCTCCAGTGTGTTGAAACTGGCCAGCAAACTCTCGTCGACCGAGCTGATTCAGATCTCCAAGCTGTTCAAAACCAGCCCATACAGTGCGAACGTGAACTATGCCCTGTCGATGGCCTCGGACAACTTCGGTGCCGATCTGCTGCTCACCACCATCAAGGCCGGTGAGGCTCCAGCACGGTTGCTGCAGGAAGCAGCGGTGCTGGAGAAACTGAAGGCCGCCAAGGTCAAAGACCTCGACACCAAGATCAAAGAACTGACCAAGGGCCTGCCCGCACCGGAGAAGCGCATCGATGATTTGCTGAAGGCTCGCGTTGCCGGGTACTCCAAAGCGAAGACGGACATGGCCAAAGGGCAGATGGTGTTCAAGAACACCTGTGCGGCGTGCCACCAGATGAACAGCGAGGGCGGCAAGGTTGGCCCGCAACTCGACGGCGTGGGCATCCGTGGCTTGGATCGGCTGGTGGAAGATACCCTCGACCCCAGCCGCAACGTCGATCATATCTTCCGGCAGACCCGGCTCGACCTTGTGGATGGGAGTCTCGTGCTTGGCCTTCTGCTGCGGGAAGATGGCGGCAATTACATCATGGCCAACGATCAGGGTAAGGAAGTGCCGATCCGCAAAGTAGACGTTGAGAAACGCACCACCAACAACCTCAGCGCGATGCCCGCCAACATCGATACCACGATCCCCGAGGCCGACTACTATCATCTCATCCGGTACTTACTGGAACAGCGGGCGAAGTAGGTTTTTGGCGAACCGGCGACGT
>JBBRME010000044.1:0-25429 GCA_038230995.1 Gemmatales bacterium | reverse complement strand
GCTGAGCGTGGGTGACCATGCGTTTCAAGCGAAGGCCAACGAGCGCATGAAACAACTGATGAGCCGAAGCCGACTGATGGTGATGGTGTCGCACGGCATGGAGTCGATTGTGAATATGTGCAACCGGGCCATCCTGTTGCAACAAGGCACCATCGTGACGGCAGGCGAACCGAGCGAAGTGGTGAAGGCCTACCTGGACAGCATCGCCCCCACCAATGCAGCGCATCCGGTGGGTGGGCTGATCGACAGCACGGTGGCCGTGGAACAGGTGCCTGAAGCGGAACCTGTTCCGGTAGGCTAAGCTCGGTTAATGATTCTCTTCGTGGTGTTCCGGATCAATCAGTGGGACGTGAATCTGTGGGGCTTTCTCGGGGATGATGTATCCACCGGCTGTGAGCGCCAGGCCAACAATCGACAACGTCACGGCAATCAGGAATGGCCAGCGTGCTTTGGACAACATCGAGATGGACGCTAGCACGATGGCGAACTGCAAGCAAAGTTCGGCATAGTCGAAGTAGCCATCCTTACGATGGGCTAGTTTACGGGCTTTCGTGAATTCCTCGGCCTTGGTCTTGATCTCGCCTTTTTCCTTGATGTATTCGCTAAGTTTACCGGTGATGTACCCGAGGCGTAGCTTTTGACGTTCGCTGTTTTCGGCAGGGCCAGCTTTAGTTTTCTTGATGTACATGGCTTCGTAGTCGCTGCCGAACTTTGCAGCGTCAGATTCGCTCAAACCTCCGACGATTTGCTCCAGCGTTTCGCGTTCCTGTGTGTAGAGCACCTCTCGCTGCACCTTGGCCTGATAGAAATTCCACTGGTTTGAGGCATCTTGTTGACTTGCTTGTGAGTCTTTGCCAGCACTCTTGCCACCGGCACTAGCGACAGCAAGAATGACAGCAAAAACAGCCACACTGAAGGCCACCTTCTTTGTGAACGGATCGTTGTCGCCGTGCGGGATTTCGACTTCTGAACCATGACCAGACATGCAAGACTCCTAACACGAGAGAGGATAAACGGATCGCGTAGAGACTAACAATTTCCGACGTTCAATCAATCGCAAGTGGAGTGTGGCGCAGCATGTCGTCCGACCTATTCAATCTGCGTAATTTGGAGAAGCTTTGTCGATTATGCTTCCTGAATCGCTTCCTCGCCTCAAGCGATGGCACCATTCCAGCGTGGCAGATTACGGATTGTGCCGAATGTATGGGGAGTGGGCTTTTTGTGGCCCTTGGGAGGTGGCTGTATGAAACGCTTCATGCTTGGTGCTTTGATCTTTGGTTGTGGAGTTGCGTTGGCTGCTGAACCGGTGTCCGTGTACCCACCAACGCTAACCAGCGCGCCCGCCAGCTTGAATCAATCGCTGCCACAAGTCTTGAGTCAATCGGCCCCTGCAATGTCGGCCGCACCCACGATGACCAGCTCCCCCACATGGGCACCTACTGCAACAAGTTGTGCTACGCCAACGTATTTGAATTGTGGCAAGCCAGCGTGTGATGCCCGCAGTTGCGAACCAAAGTACACAGCCATGCCTGGGTGTAGCGCTGGCCCTTCGCTCACGCGGCCGTATTTGAACCTGCTTCAACCACCACGTTGGTTGAATCGGTGTGATGACGGCACTTGTAACCGTGGCAATTTGCTGGATCGCCTCCAAGCCTGGTTAAGCATCTCACGCAGCGGGCACGATGCTCCCGGTTTCAGTGCACACGCCTTCCAAGCACCCTTGCGAACGTACTTCCCGTATCAGTCAACCGCAGGTTGTGCATCGTGTGCTACTGGCCCAGTGGAAGGTGGACGAGTGCGAACGGTGTACATACCGCTTGTCAACCGATGTGATGCAATGCCAAATTGTAACACCGCCGGGGTCATTGCCCGCCCGAACCTGTTTCATCGGATGATGGGCTTCTTCACACCGGAAGGCTTTGGCTTTTCGAGTGGCCAATCTTCGCGATACGATCAGGGTGAATGTTCAACGGGTACCTGCGCAGGACTTGGTTCAAGCTGCACGAGCGGGCGAGTTCGCTATGCCAACCCCATGACGCACGGCACCGCAAGCATTCCATCAACACACACAATGCCAACTGCCCCTATCAGCTATCCTGGTACCTTGGTGCCGATGTCTCCTTTGCCAACAACCATGCCAACGGTGATTCCATCAGGCTACAGCAAACCGCTGAAGTCAACTTTAGCCACACAACCTCTGACAAACCCGTAAATCTGCCTGCTTAAAAACAACAACGCCCGGTGAGTGCTCACCGGGCGTTGTTGTTTGAATGGCTTAAAGAGTTAGTTCGGCTTTGGCACCGGTCGTCCGCCATGCAACAACTTGGCAACCAACGGTGCTGCGGTATTTTCGGTGACGTATCCGGCAGCACCGGCGAACAATGCAAATCGCTCGGATTCTTCCGAATCCGGGCCAACCAGCACCACTTTCACCTTCGGCAACGACCGGACCAATTTGGCACACGTGAGGAAGGCACTTTCGCCAACAAACGCATCAACGGGCATCACCACCGCAGCGGCTCGACCACCGTGGGCCTTGCGACGAATATCGCTGGTTGTATCAGCAATGCAAACCCGCCAGCCGAGGTCGTTGAAATATTGTTTCAATGAGACCGCCAACGGGCCTTCCATCATCCCAAGTACAATTTTCGGTAACAACACGCGATCCTTCTCGTGGTGGTTCGATTTCAGTTCACAAAAACGTTGCATGACCATTCCTTCAAAACAAGGGTTCAATTCTGGAAGTTCACTCCAGACAGCCGATGCTTAATACAAGTTCGCTATTCAGACGAAAAACTTGCGCGAAAACAACGCTTGGCAGTAAACTTCCGTAACCTCGCCCGGCACAACTAGCCCAGCTTGACTGGTGGGTGCGGTTGCGAGACAAAAGACAGATACCTCATCATAGGGTGCAAGTCGATGCCGGTGATGAGAGAACACGGGCATTTTGCCATGACGATCGTTAGTCAAGCTTAATTTAGCGTGTCCAGCGAGGGGTACACACTTCCCGTGGACACGACGACGCGGTTTAGAATGACGACTTGCAACCCTGGAACTTGACGACGACACCACATCAAATAAACCGAATAGCGACATCCTCCCCGCCATCCACCGAGCCAAGCACATGGCCAAAGCACGAATCTCCATTGGTACCTGGGCGTACATTTTCAATCAGGAAGAACCTACCAACAACTTCCACACGATCCTGCACAAGCTGCAAGACCTTGGTTACGACGGCGTGGAGCTTGGCAGCTTCGGCCCGCATCCGTCCCCGGTGAGCCACCCCACCAAGGCCAGCCGTGCCAAGTTGAAGAAAGAGATCGCGGATCACGGTTTAGCCCTGAGTGCCATTGCTGTGGACTTGTGGTCGTTCAAAACCCCGGGCGTCAGCATCCTTGATGAAATCCCGGCGGCGTACACCACGGCGTTCCTCGGCTGGTGTGCCTTTGCCAGTGATCTTGATGCCGGCACGATCCGCGTGGATAGCGTGCTGGCCCCCGATTACTTCAGCACGGAAGAAGGCAAGAAACTCGGTTACGAAGCCGGGAAGGATCGCCTCATCAAAGTGTGGGATAAGTGCAGCAAGCTGGCCGCAGACTTCGGCCTGAAAGTTTGCTGGGAATTTGAGCCGGGCTTCGTGTTCAACAAGCCCAGCGAAATCCTGAGTGTGGTCGATGGCGTGCGGGCGATGGGTAATGACAACTTCGGTGTGTTGTATGACAGCTGCCACGCGCACATGGTTGCGAAGATCGGTGCCAATCATCAGGGCGAGAAGGAACTGCTGGCCGGTGGAGCACTCGAACTGCTCGCAAAACTCAAGGGCAAGATCAACCACATTCACCTGATCGACAGCGATGGCAGCCTGAACGAGCACAACACCAGCACGCACAACCCGTTCAAGACCGGTCACCTCAACTTCGATGAACTGCTTCCAGCTATCCAAGCCAGTGGTGTGCCGAACGACTGGTGGTGCGTGGATCTGTGCTTCTGGCCGGACGCTTGGGCGGTGACTGCCGACAGTAAGAAGTTCCTCGACGAGATGCGCAAGAAGTATGCAGCGGCCTAAAGCGAAAAACTTACCCAGGCCTTCGACCTGGGCTATCCTGTCTCGGCCCGTTGGGCCTCAAGGATTTCAGGGCCAATGGCCCGTAACAGGGTAGCCTAGGCCAGCGGCCTAGGTGAAAATCGTGACTCAAGAAATCCAACTCCTGAATTGGTTCCACCTGCACTCCGGCGTGGCCGTCGCATTTAGCGGCGGGGTGGACAGTTCGTTGGTGGCCGCCGCGGCCCAGCGAGTGCTAGGAGAGCGAGCCGTAGCGTTCACATCGGACTCACCAAGCGTGCCAAGGAGTGAATTGCAAGCTGCGATGCAGCTTGCTTCGAGTTTGGGTTTGCGACACGTCGTGCTGAAGACGGATGAATTCAACAACCCGGACTACACCCGAAATGCTGGGGATCGCTGCTACTTCTGCAAAAGCACCTTATATGACACGATCGCCAAAGTTCTGCCGCAGTACGACCTCAGCATTATTTGCAGTGGGGCGAATCTCGATGATCTTGGCGATTACCGCCCCGGTCTAACTGCGGCGGCGGAACGCGGCATCCGCCACCCGTTGCAGGAGTGTGGCTTTACCAAGGCGATGGTTCGTGAACTCGCCCGCTCCTGGAACCTACCGGTGGCGGACAAACCTGCTTCGCCGTGTTTGTCGAGCCGCTTGGCCCCCGGTTTGGCGGTGACGCCGGAGCGCACGCTGCGTGTGGAGTTGGCCGAAGCATTTTTGAAGTCGCTCGGCTTCAGTGATGGCCGGGTGCGGTATCACGATGGCGATTTAGCCCGTGTCGAGATACCTATCAATGAGCTTGATCGTGCACTGACAGCCGAGTGTCGCGACGCGATCACTATGAAGCTCCGCGAGTTAGGCTTCAAATTTATAACCATCGACCTTGAAGGCTTCCGCAGTGGAAGCCTGAACCAGTTGGTGAGCTTGGAAATCCGGAAGACGTATCGCTAGGCATCTGCAGATGCTGAGTTTGTAATCCTACTTCCCGGCCAGCGGGGCCTTCAGGAACTCGATGAACTCGTTCACCTTGTTGATCTTCCCTTCGCTGTAGGTGGCGATCAGTTTTGTCCCCGTGGGCGATTTTTGCAGGATGACGTACAGCGGCAGTTGTTGCGTGCCGAAGGCTTTGTCCTGGAAGGTGAGGTTCGCCGAGCCTTCGTCACGGCGTTGATCGAGCGACGGCGGATTCTTGTAGAAGACCTCCGGCACATCGTCGGTGTACATCTGCACGAGTTGGTACTGTTTGAGCAAGTCTTTCACTTCGGGTCGGGTGAACACTCCCCGTTCGTTCGCCTTGCAGTTGCTGCACGTGACACCAGTGAAGTCTACAAACACCAGGCCGTTCTTTGCCTTCTGAGAAAGCTCTAAACCGTCGATGATGTCGGCACCCCATGGCAGTTCCTCACTGTTCGTCGCACCAGTGTCGTTCGACGGTTCCGGCAACAGGAAGGCATCGACCCAGTTGAATACTTCGCCACGTGGCTGCTGGTTCTGGCCGTTAGGCCCCTTGAACGCAGCGGGCAGCAGGTACACCGCAAAGCTGAGGAAGCCGATGGCGAAGAGCAATCGCAGCACGCCGATGCTTGGCTTCTCCTCGTCGTGCGGTAGCCGGAATTGATTGAGCAGGTACAGCCCTGCCACGACGCTGATAGCCACCCAGGCGGTCAGCACGAGGTCGTACGTGAACAGCCCAGGTTGCGAGGTCATCCGCAGTTCGGCGGTACGGAAGAACTTGAGTGCCGCGGCCAACTCTAAGAAGCCCATGACCACTTTGACGGTGTCGAGCCAGCCACCGGACTTGGGTAGTTTCTTCAGTAAGGTGGGGAACAGAGCCAGCACAAAGAACGGTGTGGCGAAGGCTGCACCAAAGGTCAGGCCTGCCAGGATGAGTTCCACCTGGTTGTAATTCCCAGAGGAAGCCATGCCCGCGAAGCCACCGAGGAACGGGGCCACGCAGGTGAAGCTGACGATGCTAAAAGCGATAGCACCGAACACGGCCCCCATCACACCACCTTTCTTCCGTATGCCTTCGCTGTACTTCAGCAGGAAGTTCGGCAGAGTCAGGTTGTACATGCCGAACAGGCTCAGTGCGAAGACGATGAACAGCAAACCTAGCCCGATGTTCATGACCGGGCTGACGCTCCATTGCCGGAACAACGACAACAGCGAGACCGCCGACAAGCCCAGCACCACCGTGATGGTGAGGCAGTAGATCAGCGCCTGCCGAATCGCCCCAACGGTACTCTGGTTGGCCTGCTTGAGGAACAAGCTCACGGTGATGGGGATCATCGGGAACACGCACGGCGTGATCAACGAAATCAAACCCCAGAGTGCCGCAGTGGCCAACAGGGTGAGGATTCCACCTTCTCGTTCGACCTTCTTCTTTTCCAGCGTGCCCAGCAATCCATCCAGCCGGGCTTTGTACTCGGCAGTGGTCAATGCCGTTTTCTTGATCGCCCCGCGTGGGCCTTCCTCAGTGGCTGTGGTCGTTGGTGGTGTGACGACTTGCGGAGTCAGGGGTGGCATCGGTGGAGTCACCACGGCTGGGGTGCCACCGGGAAGCACTTCAAACTCAAGCTCGGGGTAAACGCTTTGCCCTGCAGGGAAGCAGTTCTGCTTGTTGCAGGCTTGCAGGTTACTGCCCTTCCAACTCAAGTTGGCTTTGCCCACGGCCCCGGTCACGGTGCCTTTCACTTCCCACGTCACGGGCCCCTTGTACTTCCGCAAGGTGTCGCCACTACCCAAGTCCAGATCGTCCACCCAGCCCGGCGGATCGATGGCTTTATCGAACGTGATGCCGGGGTGCGACACGCTGAATTTTCCTTGGCCGCTCTTGCCATCCGGCTGGATGATCGCGTATGTCCACGCACCGGGGTTGGGTACCACGGTGACGCTCAGCGTGACCTTGTCGCCCACTTTGGCCGCTGCTGGTTCGATCTTGGCGGTGATCTCGGCCAAGTCGGTAAACCGTGTGGCCTTACCTTGGGCGACTGCCAGCAGTGGGAAGAGCAATAACGTGACGAGCGAAGCGAAGCGAGTCATATGTGGGTGCCGAAAGGATTGGAACTGATTCCTAGGCCTTCGACCTAGGCTAGTCTGTCACGGGCCTTTGGCCCTCAAAATCTCTGAGGCCCAAAGGGCCGAGATAGGGTAGCCCAAGCCAGCGGCCTGGGACTATTTGCATTACTTCGCCTTCAGTGCCTTCTCAACAGCCTCGGCTAACTTCTTATCCACAGGTTGCGAGCCTTCCAGCACCTTGAAGGTGGCCGCAGGCATCAACTTCTTCGCCGGGAAGCAGTTGTCCTTATCACAGACGCTGAGCAGGAACTTTTCCAACGCGATCTTCGCCTCGCCGGGCTTGGCATTGGGGTTCACCACTGCTCGGCGTTCGTAGGTGACGGTTCCTGTGTAGTAGTACAGTTCCTCGATGCCCTGCATCAGCTCGGCTTTCTTCTTCGGGTCGGCCGGGTCTACAGCATCACCAACGAACACCAGCACGTCGGGCTTGGGGAAGTTGATGATGTTTACCATGTTGGCGGCGGCCGTGTCGGGCTGCACCAGTGGATAGGTGTAGGAGCCGTCCTCCAGTGTCACGGTCAGCTTGAACGAGACCGTTTGGCCGGGCTTCGCCTCGGCTGGTTCGATCTTCGCTTCAACCGATTTGATGCCACCGTTCTTCTTGTCGGCGGCAGTCGCTAGCCCAACAAAAAGGCTCAGTATCAGCACAAAGATCGAACGCATCGGCAGGCTCCTCGCAGTTACGGCTTATGATACATACCGTGCCCCTTCGCAGACCTGTCGAGAGCATTATGGATCGCCCCCGTTACGATGCGTTTGTGTCTACCTTCTTTGATGCTGACCCGAAAGCCCTCACCGGTATCGTGCAGGAATTCCTTGATGCCATGAAGGCCCAGGCCACTCTTCCACCCGGGCATTACCTCAGCCAGAACTACGAAACCGCCAGTGCAAACCCGGAGATTCATCTGCTGCCGGGGAACCTGAAGGACGCCCGCGACGCGGTGTTCCCGTACTTTTGGGGTACCGACGGCTGGCAAAGCCCGTTGCATTTGGAGAACGTGCGTGGCCCGGCCAACGCGGCTTCGCTCATCGGTGCGGTGGCATGTTTGCTGAAAAATCCGAACCTCTGCACGGACACGTACAGCCAGCGTTCCAACGAGCTGGAAGTGAAGGCCGTCACGGCATTGGCGAACCTGATCTTCTACCACACCATCGACCCGTGGGGCGTGTTCACCATCGGCGGCACTATTTGCAATTTGTACGGTGCGAAGATCGGCATCGAGAAAGTGCTGCCCGGAGCCATGCGGCATGGCCTTACCCATCGCGTGGCGGGAATCTGCAGTGAGGCAGCTCATTATTGTGCCGACACCGTCGCCGGGTGGCTGGGGATGGGGACGGACAATCTGCACTCCATCCCCACCGACCGCAATATGGCAATGCGGCTGGATCTGCTGGAAGCCAAGCTCGACGAACTTTACACCCGAGGCGACAAAGTCGCCTTCGTGTTTGGCACCTTTGGCACCACCGATGCCTTTGGTATCGATGACCTCGTGGGCATGCGGGCGATCATTGATGCCAAGGCCAAACAGTACGGCGTAGCGGCCCCACAACTCCACGCCGATGCTGCGGTTGGCTGGGCCATCGGCTTCCTGAACGAATACGACAGCGAGATCAACCCGTTCCAGATTCATGCCGACACTCTGCCAGTCATCGAGCGAGCCAAGGAATACGCCAAGGGCCTTCGCGTGGCGGACAGCGTGACCATCGACTTCCACAAAACCGGACGAGGGCACTATCCCAGCTCGGCGTTCATTGTGAACAAGAGAGATGACCTACGCGTGTTGGCCCGTACCACAGCGGCTATGCCGTACTTCGCCGATGCCATTGACCGCCGCGATTCAGCCATGTTTACGTTGGAGACGAGCCGACCCGCACTGGGGCCGTACATCGTGATGGCAAGCTTGAACGGCATCGGCCTGCATGGCTGGCAAATGCTCATCGGCCGGGGGATGGAACTGGCCCAGCGGTTGAAGTTGGCTTTAGCGAAGCTCGACTACTGCCAGGTGCTGAATGCCGACACGGCCGGGCTGAGCGTGGTGTGGTGGGTGTTGCCCAAGGGCCGCAACGCTAAGCAGATCTTCGCGGATCTGAAAGCGGGCAAGCTGAGTGTCGAGGAGTACGAACGGTACACCAAGGAAGTTCGGCGGTTGTTTAACAAGCGCGAGTACAGCTTGAATGCTGCACTCGATGCCCGCCTGAGTTTCACGACCGACATCGGTTACCGCCCGCACGGGCACCGCATCCCAGCCTGGAAGGCCGTATTCTTCCACCCGATGACGGACGAGGCGATTGTGGATCGCATCATCCACAGCATCGAGGACTTAGCGTAGCATGTGCGTTTTGTAGCCGCGATGCGTAGCTGAGCGTGACATGTAAGAACGCGCTCAGCTACGCATCGCGGCTACAAATCATCACCTCGTCTGCGAACGCCTTACCCGTTGGCCCACGGCGATCTGCCAGATCTCTTCGAGCTTCAGGCTCAGCGGTGCCCAGTCGTATTCTCGTAGCACCAGTCGTCGGCCTTCGTCGGCCTGATTCGCGGCAGCATCCGGGTCGGCCATCATGGTCAAGATGGCATCGGCCAAGCCGTGTTCATCCGGCGTTTGCGTGATGTGGACACCCGGCGTCAGGCGAAGCCCCTCGGCCCCTACGGCAGTACTCACCACCGGCGTGCTGGTGGCCAGCGATTCCAGAATCTTCAGGCGGCTACCGCCGCCCACACGCAACGGCACCACGGTCATGGCGGCCTTGGCCAAGTAGGGGCGTACATCCGGCACGTTGCCATGCAGCGTCACACCCGGCACCTTTACTACCGCTTCCTTCATCCAGTCCGGTGGGTTGCGACCCACGATACTCAGCGTGGCTCGTGGCTCCTTCGCCCGCACTTCGGGGAACACGGTGTCGAGCAGCACATGGACGCCATCCTGGTTCGGTCGCCAGTCGAGTGAACCGAGGAACGCCACGTTGAACGGATCACGTTCGACATCGCGCTGTGGGCGGAAGTACTGCGTATCGACGCCGTTGTCCACCACGTCGGTCTGTTCGCTACCGCCCATGTCGGTGCGGATGAGTTCGGCATCCGGCTCGCTGACCGCCACGCTCCAGTTGGCGTTGGCGTAGGCCCACTTCTCGAACTGCTCGAACTTCTTCCACTGCTGCTGAATGTACCAGCGCTTCACGGCGTTCTCTTCGGTCTCGTAATACCGCTTCCAGATGACGCTCTCCACGTTGTGGGCCATCACCACCCACGGAGTACGCTTGAGCTTCTTACCCAGCGCTTCACGCAGAACTTGGGCGTACGGTGTCCATTCGCAATGCCAAAGATCGACCTGTGTTTCGCTGGCGTACTTCTGCACTGCTTCAACAAGTTCCGGGCTGGTGTGGCTCTCAACGCTGTAGGGCAGGGTACTCAGCAGGTTCCCGGCAAGGCGAGCATAGAACCCCGCGCCGTGCTTCGGCTGCACAGTTCGCTTGACCACGATGGTTTCGATGCCGAGCTTGGCGAAGGCTTCCACCGCAGCGGGCACTTCACCAGCATCGGCATTGCGATGACACAACAATGTGATGCGATGGCGTTCAGCGAGACGGCTGAGCAGGTTGAAGGTGCGAAGACGCTTGCCCGAGGTCAGCGGGTAGGGAAGTTCTTCATCCAAAACAGCAATACGCAGCGACCGGGCCGAAACGTCCATGTCGGGCCACTCCACAGGTGTGCACGTATTGTGCGGAAGTTCCGTACCCATTGCAAGGCGATGTAAGGATGGGGTACTCCTTTGAATGTCACCACCACGATGACTTACCGGGAGGTTTGCCCTCCAGGTGAGTCATCGTGGTGTACAAGACTCAACGATGCGAACTGTCCAGCACAACTTACGCACCATATTTGCCGAAGCGACCCGCGTGAGCCATGGCCAGCAGCATCAGGTGCTTGGCGGGGAACTGACCGAGGCCACCAGTGCGGCAGGCTCGCTCATTGAATTCCATGAGACCGTCGGGTCGGCACAGGTCGGATGTAATGAGCGTGGGCACCGGGTGAAAGCTGTGCGCCTTCATCTTGCTCGGCGTGCTGTGGTCACCGGTCACAATGAGTACATCGGGCTTCAGGGCCAGCACACCGGGAATCGCGGCATCAAAGGCTTCGATTTTCTTGACCTTCTCCGTGAAGTTACCATCTTCGCCCGTGCTGTCGGTGTACTTGTAATGCAGGAAGAAGAAGTCAAAGTCGTTCCAACTCGCTTTGAGCCGGGCGACTTGGCTTTCGAGGGTGTCGCCCGCATCCAGGATGTCCATGCCCACCAAACGGGCCAAGCCTTTATACATCGGGTACACGGCAATGGCGGCGGACTTGAGGCCGTACAGTTCTTCCATCGTGGCGATCTTCGGCATACCCGCGAAACCACGCAGGGTGGCCCCGTTCGTGGGTGCATCATTCTTCAAAACTGCGTTCGCTTTGGTGATGAATTCATTCACTACTGCAGCGGTCTTCTCACTCGCGGCACCCGCCCCCTTGGCCAGCAGTGGCTTCACGCCGACGGCTTGCGGGTCCGTGTCGTTCACCATGTCGCCTAAGCCATCGCCCCGGAACACCAGCACGAAGCGGTGTTCCTTGACCGGTTCAACGAAGACTTCCGCCCCGCTCACTTTGATGGTCCGCAGTTTGTTGACGATCTCAATGCAGCGTTCGGTACTTGGTCGGCCCGCACGGCGATCCGAAATCTTGCCGTCGGAATCCAATGTGCAGAAGTTGCCCCGGATGCAAACATCGCGATCGGTCACGCCGAAATTGATACCGAGGGCTTCAAGAATGCCCCGGCCAATGCGGAATTCCAAAGGATCGTACCCGAACAAACCGAGGTGCCCCGGCCCGCTACCCGGCGTAATGCCCGGCAGCACGGGGGTACTCAGTCCGCTGGTGCCCTTGTTGGCCAAGGCATCGAGGTTCGGCGTCTTTGCGGTTTCCAGTTCCGTCAGGCCACCGGCTGTGAGTGGTAAGCCACCCAGTCCATCGGCCACCATCATGACGATTTTGGTGCTGTTCGTTTCGCGTAGTTCGCGGATCAAGTCGTGCGTGTTCACGGTATGTCGTTTCCGTTGGCAGAATGGCCTGTAGAGTACATGAAGATTAGGCAGCGGGGCGAGGAACGTCCCGTGTACTTAAATGGAACAGAACAGACGACACGAGGCGGATGGATGCAACTTCCCGACGAAACCATTGAGTATCAATATGGTCGGCTGCTCAGTGGCCCAACAGCGGAGTGGACGCCGCTCGCGGAATTGCAGGCTGCACATTATCTGCCGGAAGAAAAACTCGATGCCATCAAGTCCAAGATGATGGACGTTCGCCGACAAGTGATGAGCGAGCGAGAGTTGGGCAATCCACCAGCGAAGTTGCAACCGCTGCAGCCTGGCTTTATTGACATGCCTCAGAAATTGCTCGACGCCTATCGCAAAAAGGGCGACGCCAGCGACCTCGGCCATACCATCCGCCTTGCTAACCGGTTGCGAGAAAATGTCGACCGCGTGGTGGTGCTGGGCATCGGTGGTAGTTACTTGGGTGCCAAGGCACTCTTCGATTCGCTTTGTCATGCTTTCCATAACGAGCTTCCAGCGAAGATGCGGATGGGCAAACCCCG
Source organism: Gemmatales bacterium (assembly GCA_038230995.1). Lineage (GTDB taxonomy): Bacteria > Planctomycetota > Planctomycetia > Gemmatales > Gemmataceae > JALHQU01. Next base: position 12,660 of record JBBRME010000044.1, on the reverse strand, counting down.
CATTTACTTCGAGGGGAACAACGTCGATAACGACTCGATTACTGAGTTGCTCGAACTGTTGGAGAACACCTGCGTTGACCCGGAACTGGCCGAGGAGCGCTGGGGTCTTGTGGTGGTCAGTAAGAGCGGGGGCACGATTGAAACCGCGGCAGCATATCGGGCACTTCGCACGGAGTTGGCGAAATACTACGGGCCGAAGTCGGATCGATTGAAAGAACTGATCGTGCCTGTGACCGGGCCGAAGGGCAAGCTGCGAGACTTAGCCCGTGCGGAAGGCATTGCTGAAAACGACATCCTGACGATTCCCGATGACGTGGGTGGGCGGTTCAGCGTGTTCTGCCCGGTGGGGTTACTCCCGGCGGCAATTCTAGGTCTTGATGTTCGGGCACTTTTGCTGGGTGCCGCGGCTATGACAAAGCGGTTCTACGAAGAGCCGTTCGACAAAAATCCAGTGTTGCAGTTCGCTGCTGTCAATCACCTCATGACAACCGAACAAGGCAAAGACACCCGCGTGATGGCGGTATGGAACAAGAAGCTCGAAAGTGTGGGCTACTGGTACGACCAACTTTTGAGTGAATCGTTGGGAAAGAAGAACAGCGGGGCAACACCGATCACCAGCGTTTACACACGAGATCTGCACAGCCGTGGCCAGCAACATCAGGACGGCACACGCGACAAAGTGATCAACAATCTCGTGGTTCGTAACTCCAAGCACCAGCCCGTGGTGGTGGGAATGAACGACCGCAACGAAGACGACCTGAACCAGTTCAGCCGCAAGAGCTACCCGGACATTCTGGATGCTGCATTCCGAGGGACGAACCAGGCTTACACAGAAGCCGCCCGCCCCACGGCGGACATCATTATCCCCACCGTGACAGAGCATACGATTGGCCAACTACTGCAGATGCTGATGCTGGCAACGGTGGTGGAAGGTCGCTTGTCGGGTATCAATCCCTACGGCCAACCGGGTGTGGAAGCCTACAAGAAGAACATGATGACGCTGCTCAAGGCCAGTCCGAATCTACCTAAGGGTGAAGTCAAAGACCAGACGAAGCTAAGTTAGGTTTTTTGGTTCTCCGCTCACTCCGTGAGCGGATCCTCATTCAACCGCTCACGGAGTGAGAGGAGAACTCTCTACTCTCCAACCAACCACTCTACTGCTTCCACGCGGAAGCCAGCGATATGTGTAAGCGGTTTCATGGTGATCGCTCCGCTCTTCTCCGGAACCGGCACCACCAACTTCAATCGCGGCGATGGCAGCCACGGGGTGAACGTCTCATACTTCCAATCGCTATCAGTGAACACCACACGTTGCCATCCGGGGGCCTGCGTTGTGGTGATCGTCAGCCGCAAGGCGATGGCCCCTGCTGGTGGCGCGGGGAAGTTCAGCATCGGTGGGTTGGCTACACGGTCTGCTGGGCAGTCATAGTCGAATGGAGTGGCAAACCCTCGTACTGGTTGAACGGTGCAGGGTGGTAGTGGATTCACAGAGCTGAGCTTTAGTGCGGGATTGCGCTTCAACACTTGGATGTTCTCGGCCAGTCCGCCAATCACCACCATCAGTGTGCCTTCGTACTTGCCCTGCAAGACTTCTGCTGACAGCCCATTATCAGCGTCGATGCGGAACTCCTCGCAGGCTTTGCGGAGCTGGTAACCGTACTGGATGGCGGTGCCATGGTTGAGCCACAGCAACACGGTGCATAAAGCTATCGGCACGCAGTCCGTCCACTTCGGCCACCGTCGTGTCACAACCAACTGCATGGCCACACACAACCCCAATGCACTTGGCGACACGAACCGTGTGCCGAAGCCAATGCCACGCACTGCCGATGTGGCCAGCCCCAAACCCACCACCAACAGCAGCACACCGAGGCACGCCAGCGTACCGGGTTGCTTTCGTCGAACACACGCCAAGCCGACGAGCCACATCACTAGGGTCACGCCCAACACGCACCACGTTTGCCAAGGGTACGCAATGTGCCAATCGCCTAAGCCCGTGGCCGCGTAGCACCAGGTGCCGTGGAGTAGATCAAGGATGCCACGTGCTGGGCTGTTCGTTGTTCCCGCCGTTGGCAATCGTGTGAACCAAACCCAGATGGAATACGCCAACGCCATGGTACCGACGCCCCACAACCACCGCTGTTTCTTCCAGCCTATCACCGCACACCACAGCACGAACGGCACTGAAAACACGAGGCCGAAACCCCCACTCAGAACACCCATGGCTGCATAGATTGAGCCGAAAATCAACCATCGTTTTTTTCCGGTCACGTCGAACTTCGTGGCACACCACACCCACCCAGCTACGGCATACACGAACAACGCAAACGTCACCTGATAGCCCATCGTCAGATTGAATTGATGACCGAGGTGCAGGAGCAACATGGGGAACACAACATCAACGCAACGGGTGACACCGCGACGTAGCCGGGCCGTCCAGATCAGCAAAATGGCCGATGCAGTCAGTAACCCCACGCTGAGGAACATGGGTGCGCGGAAGTTCCAGCCGCTGCCTACAAGTGTCGCCAACCACACGGCTTTGCCTACTGGGTAGCGATGATCGAAGTGATGCTTCCAGAGAAACTCGTTTGTGTTGGCTGACTTCGACCAATCGGCCAACAGGTACCATTCATCGCAGATGGGCACGCCGGTGCTGCCATACTTCACCACGAACCAACCGGCATAACTCGCCATCGCCAGACAAGCCAGATGCACCAACACAATGGCCCGTGCATCGGGCAACAGCCAGAATCGCTTCATGGGCAGTTACTTTGTGGGGAAGCGTTCCTGCAATGGCGTCACCACCAACTCTTGAGTTTGTAATGCGTGGATCGCTTCCATCGCTGCGTGGGCCGCACTCAGCGTGGTGATGCAGGTGATCCTCTGCGTGACGGCAGTACTACGAATCTTCCCTTCATCAGTACTGCTGCCTCGGCCACTGGGTGTGTTGATGACCATGGAGATTTCGCCGTTCTTCATCTTGTCGAGGATGTTTGGCCGTGCCCCTTCTTGAATCTTGGGTAGCATCTCGACGTTCACGCCGTGGGCTTTGAGTGCCGTGGCGGTTCCGGGTGAAGCCAGCAGTTTGAAGCCCATGTCGGCGAACCGTTGAGCCATCGGCGCGAAGGTTGCTTTGCCGCTTCCAGCGATGGAAACGAAGATCGTGCCCTTCGTTGGCAATGGTGCGTTGGCCCCCATTTGGGCCTTGGCAAAGGCCATGGCCATCGTGGTATCGCTGCCCATCACTTCGCCGGTGCTCTTCATCTCGGGGCCGAGAATGATGTCGCAATCGGGGAACTTGTTGAACGGGAACACGCTCTCCTTGATGCTGAAGTGGGTAGGCACGACCTCAGTATGAATGCCGAGATCGTCGAGTGACTTGCCCACCATGACGAGGCTCGCCAAACGTGCCAGCGGTACGCCGGTGGCCTTACTCACAAACGGCACGGTGCGGCTGGCTCGCGGGTTCGCTTCCAGCACCCAAACCATCGGTGGTTCGTGACTTGTGCCATCGAAGCGCAGCCCGCTCACAGCGAACTGGATGTTCATCAGCCCCTTCACATGCAACGCTTCCGCCAGCAGGTTCGCCTGCCGGCGGATCTCGGCCTGCACATCGGCAGGTAGGCTGTACGGTGGAATCACACAGGCACTGTCGCCGCTGTGGATGCCAGCCTCTTCAATGTGCTGCATCACCCCACCGATGACAGTGCGTGTGCCATCACTCAGGCAGTCGACGTCCACCTCCACGGCGTTCTCAAGGAACTTGTCGATGAGGATCGGCTTGGATTTCGACAACTCCGGAGCGATGCGGATCATGTACGTGGTCAGTTCAGCTTCGTCGTACACGATCTTCATGTCGCGCCCACCCAGCACAAAGCTCGGACGGACCAGCACCGGGTAGCCGATGTTGCGGGCGATGCTGAGCGCACCCTGTAACTCCGTTGTGTTTCCGTTGGCCGGTTGTTTGAGGCCAATCTGTGTGATGAGTTCGCTGAAGCGTTCACGGTTCTCGGCCACATCAATGTCATCGACACTGGTGCCAATGATCGGCAACCCGGCGTCAAACAAGGGCTTGGCGAGGTTCAACGGCGTCTGTCCGCCAAACTGCACGATCACGCCTTCGGGCTTCATGCGGTCGTAGATGTTCAGCACATCTTCAACGGTCAGTGGCTCGAAGAAGAGATGATCCGAAGTGTCGTAGTCGGTGCTCACGGTCTCCGGGTTGGAGTTCACCATGATGACTTCGTAGCCATTCTTGCGAAGCTCCACAGCGGCTTGCACGCAGCAGTAATCGAACTCGATCCCCTGGCCGATGCGGTTTGGCCCACCACCGAGGATCATGATTCGCGGCTTGCCCGTGAAGGGTAGGACTTCATCTTGGACAATCGATTCCACCCTGCGCTCGTACGTGCTGTAGTAGTACGGCGTGTACGCCTCGAACTCCGCGGCACAGGTATCGACGCTCTTGAACACCGGTGTGATGCCTAACTCGATCCGCCGTTGGCGGACGGCCGACTCAGGACAGTTCCACAAGTTGCAAAGTTGCTTGTCAACAAACCCGAATTGCTTGGCCTTGAGCATCAATTCGGCATCGCAGTTTTCCAGAGACTCCACAGCCTTAAGTTCGTCTTCAAACAACACCAGCTCTTGGATGTTCCGTAGGTACCACGGGTCGATCTTGCTGCGGGTGTGAATCTCATCCAGCGTTAGGCCAGCTTTCATCGCGTATCGCAGGTACCAGATGCGATCCGCGTTCGGCGTGCTGATTTTCTTGAGGATCTCTTCGTGCTTCGGTTGGCCTTCGCCGCCCCATTTGTCCTCGCGGTCGCAACCCAGGCCGAAGCGTTTAACTTCCAGCCCACGCAGGGCCTTCTGCAAACTCTCTTTGAAGGTGCGGCCAATGGCCATCGTCTCGCCAACGCTCTTCATCTGCGTGGTGAGCGTGGGGTCGGCTTCGGGGAACTTCTCGAAGGCGAAGCGCGGAACCTTGGTCACCACGTAGTCGATGGTTGGTTCGAAGCTCGCCGGGGTCGTCTTGGTGATGTCGTTCTGCAATTCATCCAGCGTGTAGCCCACCGCCAGCTTCGCGGCGATTTTCGCAATCGGGAAGCCAGTGGCTTTGCTAGCCAGCGCGGATGAACGCGAAACGCGCGGGTTCATCTCGATGACAATCATCCGCTCCGAGTGCGGGTCGGTAGCGAACTGAATATTCGACCCGCCGGTTTCCACGCCGATTTCGCGGATAATGGCTTTCGCCTGATCGCGCATCCGCTGGTATTCTTTGTCGCTTAGCGTCTGGATTGGGGCTACGGTGATGCTGTCGCCGGTATGCACGCCCATCGGGTCGAGGTTCTCGATGCCGCAGATGATGATGACGTTGTCGTTCTTATCGCGGATCACTTCGAGTTCGTATTCCTTCCAGCCGATGACGCTCTCTTCGACCAGTGTTTCACCCATCGGGCTGAGGCTCAAACCGAGTGTGACCAGCCGGATGAACTCATCGCGGTTGTAGGCAATGCCCCCGCCGCTGCCACCCATGGTGAAGCTTGGGCGCAGCACGCACGGCAGGCCGATGCGTTCCAGAGTTTCCAGCCCTTGGGCCAATGTCCGCACCACTTCGCTGCGGGGCACGTCCACGCCGATCTTGATCATCGCATCTTTGAACTTCTGGCGATCCTCGGCTTTGTCAATGACGTCGGCCTTCGCACCGATCATCTCGCCGCCGGACTTGGCCAGCACGCCTTGCTTGAACAGGTCCATGGCGGTGTTCAGGCCAGTCTGTCCGCCAAGTGTGGGCAGCAGAGCACAGGGCCGTTCCTTGGCGATGATCTTCTCGACCACCAGCCAGGTAATCGGCTCGACGTAGACACGATCCGCCGTGTCCGGGTCGGTCATGATGGTGGCTGGGTTGCTGTTCACCAGCACCACGCTGTAGCCTTCTTCGCGCAGGGCTTTGCAGGCTTGAGTGCCGGAATAGTCGAATTCACAGGCTTGACCAATGACAATCGGCCCAGAGCCGATGAGCAGAATTTTCTTGAGGTCGGTACGCTTTGGCATCGGGGTATGAAGACTCGCTGGGTTGATCGGCGCAAACTAGCGCAATGATAGGAACTGAAGCCGCAGCGGCGAGGATGAAACAAGTAATGTGAATAGAGCCGTTTGCTTCAGCAGCGGGGCGCTCTAGGTTTCGGCGTGAATAACACACTTGTTGCCACGGACGTAACCACGCCACTGCCTCGGGTACGGGAAAGTGCTGCGCCAACCGAGCCAGGCTACTTCGAACAACCCGGCCCTATTCGCTTGATCCTCGGTTCGTTTGCGTTTCTCACGTTACCTGTGGCGGTGATGGTCTGCTTGCTACCGAACAATGCAGCGGCCTCGTGGCTCTATGTTTGGCTTTTTGGTGGCACGCACATCGTGCTGACCCTGAGCATCTACGGCTCGCGGACGAATCGCCAGCATTTCACCGGTAGTACACGATCGGTACTGGTTTTTCTGGCCGTGCCTTTGGCACTGATGGCTGTCACGCTGGCCATGTACGTTTTCCAAATCGGCACCACGATACCTTGGCTGGGGGTGGTGTTTTTTGGGGCCTTGCGGGCCTTCAACTTCTTCCATCTCACTCGGCAGACGTTCGGAGTCCTGCAACTTTTCAAAGCACGGGCCAAGCGGAGCTACCCGAGTTGGTCGAAGAAGGCCGAGAACGCCAGTGGGCTGTTTCTTGTGCTGGCGTTGATGCTGACGCATGCTGCTGGTGGCTGGTGCCCGTGGTTGATGCCAGAATCTTCTTTGCTGTTGAGTGCTGCGTGGACGGGGAGCCTGACTTTTGCCATCGGGTTGTTTGCTGTGGCCATGCGACCATTGGGTGCCGAAGCCCGGTGGTACTTGACGCTGCAAACCGTGGGTACTGCTGCTGCCACGATCTACCTGCCTCTGTATTTGGCTTCCCTTGCCATGCATTACGTGGAATATCACGTGCTGATGGTGCCACGAATCCGCAAGTTAACCCTTGACCCGATGAGCCGAATCGACCGCGCCTATGGTTGGCTGCGTGCCCGGCCGTTCTGCTTTGTGATGGCTTTACTGGGCCTCTCAGCTCTCGTGACCAGTGGCATGAACACCATGGATTTTGCTGGCCCAGCCAGTGCTACTGCCGCATGGGGGCTGGTGCTCAGTGCGTTTGATGCCTTGGTCGTCATCCACTACTTTCTTGAGATGCACCTCTGGAAGTTCAGCGATCCGTACATCCGCAAGTCGCTCGATGGTGTTTACTTCTCTAGGAAGCCCAAACCTGTGTGAGTCGGGTGTAACGGCAAAGCGGCATGATGAAACTGGGCACCCGTTTGGGTGCCCAGTTTCATCATGCCGAAATCTTACTGTTGCTTGTAGCGTTTCATGGTCACGGTAGTGCCTTGCATTATTAACGTGAGTTTGTCTTCATTCGGGTGGATCATGACTGTGTCACCGGTGTTGTCCCAGGTCAGGGTGATCCTGTTGCCCGATACCGTGTACTTTCCGCTTGCACCTTGTGGCTTCTTGTTCGACCCCTTCACTACGACTGCAAGTTCGAAGTTACCGTCTTTGCTGAATTCTATTGCAGTCACCAAAACGCTGCCATTGCTTTTGTTTTCAATTTCACCAACCCAGAGAGCATGGAGTTCGAAGTTAGCGTTTTCTTTCGTGGGTTGTTTGTTGCTCGTTGTGGTCGTGGTATTCGGCTTGGGCTTGCTCTCTTTTTCGTCGCGTTGAAACTTGGGGAATTTGATGCCCCACTTCTCAAGGACGTCTTCACTGACAGCAGGCAGATCTACCGACACAACGCCTTCTTTCTGAAGCTTGCAGATATCGATCTCGAAGAATTGTAAACTCTTGTTGATCATTTTCGAGAAGTACGCCTTCTCGTCAATCTCCACAGCTTTGTCGAAGTTTTCCTTACCGATGGCCGTGCATTCTACCGGCACGATGCGACCACTCTTGGGCAGCTTTACCGCTGCGAAGGCGTGGCCCTGGATCAAGTAAATCACCGGCTCAAGTCCGCCTGCCTGGCACAAACTTGCGTAGGTGATGGCGAGATCGATACAAGTGCCGGAGCGATTCCGTAGCACGTCACGTGCATACTTCACGTGTTGGATAAACTTCAGATCATTCGAGTTGGAAACTGCTGCTTGATAGCGGATATTGGCAGCCATGAACTTATATGTCGCTTCCATGTAGGCCAAAGCATCCTCGTCGCTGGATTGCACTTGGCTTCCACCCATGCTGTTTGAGATGCGACCGCTCGCCTGTTGAACAATGGGGTCTTCGAAGTTCACGAACGAGGAAATCACTTGAGGGCCTAAGTGGTAAATGTCCAGGAATTCATTCTGATCCTTCAGTTGCATCGATGAGTAATACACATTATTTCGGCTGAGGAGCAGCAAGTCTTTGGTGTCGGTATCCGTAACAATTTGACCATCTGGTCCGCGGTATTGGTACTCGATTTCCAACGCCATCTTCGACTGTCCTGTCGTTTTGGTGATCTTATCCATGTCGAAGGTGGGGAAGTATAAGTCCACCACGCTTTGGCCGGGCACCACGAGCTTCGATCCGCTCCACGAACTCCAAGTGGCCGAGTAGTCCGCAATGCGGAATCGCACTCTGTAGTCGTTTAAGTTGCGTTCGCCGGTGTTTTTAAAGGTGCTGCGGCATGTCCAAAGGTCTTTGAACTTCTTGTTGCCAAGCGATTTGGCCAAGCTGCTCATGACGTATTCCTTGGCGGTTGCGTCGAATTCAACAGACACCGCGCCTTGCGCTGTTGCCTTTGCTGGCAATCTGTAGGTCAACTTGCCGTCGCTGGTGATCTTCGGTGCCGTGGTTCCTTCTGGCATTTTGAAGTCGGCATCGACAACGATGTCGACGACTGCTGTCGGATCACAACTCAGTTTGAATTTCAAGGAAGTGTTGTTGAGTGTGATTTGCGAGGACTTCTCGAATTTAATGAGTTCGATTTCCCATTCGCCCTTCTTGTTCACTCGAGCTGCACCACGAGCCAAACAGCGGAGTTGCATGGTGTATTTGCTGTCCACCCAGGTCAGCTTGGGGTTTTCAATCATGAATTGCCGATCTGCCATGCCGAAGCGTCGAATGGCCGTGGCACCAGAGCCGTAGTGTGTTTTGAACGACTGGTAGTGTTCTTTTGTGAAAATGTAGTCGATCACCATGTTTGCATCGCCGTTGGCAAGCAGTTCGCTCCGGTCGATCTGTTGCATGGATGGCTTGGTGATTTTCACGGGTTGATCTTCTTTGCTCGACTTCAGAAAGTCGTCGATGTCGGTTTGAGCATAAACGGCCGTGGGTGTCAGCAGGGCGATGGTACCCACGGCGGCCAGGCTGAACTTGCGAACCGAGCGTAAGAAGCGAGTCATGATGAACTCCGTCCAGAGTGTGGTTGGTTGCACGTTGACCCCCTTACTGCCGAGCTGGATTGTTGTGACGAAAGAATCCGGATTTTTCCCGCCCGTGCCGGATGCGCCTGTTTTGCCACGACTTGGCTCGATGCAGTCCATTGGTGTTGGAGTTCCCGCTTGCTCAATGCCGTTGCAGCGGTTATGCATGATGTGAGTAAAAGTGCGCACCAGGATGCCCGAGATGAGCGTATCGCGAACACTGAAGGCTTTTCTGGCCGCTGGGGCAATGGTTGGGCTGGTGGGCCTTGCCTCGGCACAACTGCCTGAAAGCCCGTTCCGCAGTGTGGATGCGACAACGTTGCCACTGGACCGCAACGTGTGGACGCTCCACTTCGCTTATATGACCCCGAAAATCGTTACCATCCAAACACCAGATCAGGGCATGAAGACGGTCTGGTACATGCCGTATTTCGTCTACAACAAGTCGGGTTCGCCACGCAACATCGTGCCGGAGTTTGAACTCGTTACCAAAGATCCTGATTCGGACATCATGAGTTCGCTGGATGAAGCCCAGCCAAGCGTGGTCGATGCTATACGTAAGATGGAAGATCCGGATAACAAGCTGAACTACCTGACCTCCGTGTCGATCAGCAAAATCAAGATCCCGGTGGCCAAGCCCGACACCTATCCACAATCGCAAGCGATCCACGGTATCGCCGTGTGGCTGGATGTGCCCGCCAAGGCTAACCCGAACAACTTCAGTGTGTATGTGACTGGCCTTTCGGATGGCTTGGCCAAGAAGGAAATCGAAGACACCGCCAAAGGCGAAACGAAAGTGGTCGTCAGCCGCAAGACGTTGCGATTGGACTTCAAACGCCCCGTCGGCAGTGCCATCAACAAGACCGACGACATTAAGATCAACGATAACAATGGCCTGGGTGCGGAAACCTGGCTGTATCGCGAAAGCAGCACATCGACCAAGAAGAAAGCCGCGGCGAAGTAGGTTGGTCTACCGATAGAAATCAGTTCTTTTTGAGCAGTGGGTGTTAGCCCACCGAGTGCTTTCGTTGTACAGCGATGTCGGATGGCTGACACCCTCCGCTTGAGTCTTGAGTGTCACACCTCTGTCACAGATCAATCCTTTACCATCCGTGCCTCGTCGTGATCGTGGTAGCATGTCAACATGTCGTTGGAGGATCTCCCATGCGTCTGTTCCTGATTTTAGCCGCACTGGTGCTAGCCGTAAGCTCTGCATCGGCCAAAGAAAAACAAGGCTGCTTCGGCACGGCCGTGGACTTCGTGGACACACCCAAGGACGCCGCCAAGCAAGCGCTGAAGGAAGAGAAACTCGTGTTTGTGCTGCACGTCAGCGGGTATTTTGAAGATCCAAAACTCACTTGAAACAATGCCGAGGCGCTCCGTGTGGGCGCACTGACCGACGAAAAGCTGGGCGCGTACATCAACGACAACTTCGTATCGAGCTATCAGAAAGTAGGCACGTTCAAGATCGTCGGCAACAACAAGCAGGGCGGTAACGTGGCCAGTTACTTCTGTTCCCCGGATGGTCGTGTGCTGCACGCCGTGGCCGGGCCTGTGGATGCTGCCACACTGCTGCGGGAAGCCAAGTGGGTGGTCGACACCGTCAAGGCTGCAAACAAAGCCAGTGGTAGCAACGGCGCGAAGTTCAAGGCGTACTTCCGCACAGCCCATGCCGACAAGTTGAAGAGCGAGACGGGCCTCGTTGTCTCCGCTGTCACTTACGACTTCGACGACAAGCAGGACGATAAAGACACCCTAACGTACAAGGATCCTTCCGGTCGACCTCTATCGCTCAAGTTACCCCCGCCACCCATCGACGGGCCAGACGTAAAACTGACCGACGCCGCCTTCAACAAACTGCAAGGCAAAGCGAACGAAGCTCCCGGTGCCCGCTATGCCTCGTGTGGTGTTGGGCTTGGCAAGAAGAATGTGGTGGTGAACAATCAGGCCGTGATCGATCAACTGCTGTCGGCCCACGCCATGATGAAAATAGAATCCCTGTACGGCACGGTGTTCGAGAATGTGCTGGGTGAAAAAGTGAGTACCAAGCCAGTGGACGTGACCACACCGTTCACGTGGGTTGATCGACAAGGGAATAAGGCGAGCAAGTGAATCGGGGTGAGAGGTGGGCACGAGTTTGTGTAGCGCTCGGAGGGCTAACACCCTCCGCTCCGTTCAAAAAGCAGACCGAAATGTGTAACTACGAACACTCTTCGGTGGCACGTTTTCCACTCAACTGTGTTACATGCTCCTTCGTTGTTCGGCATTTTTGCTCATGATGTCAGAAAATAGGACATCATTGATGAATGTTGGCGGCTAACCAGACAAAGTTTCTTGATTCGGCTTTGCTCCGCGAGTAAACTTTCCTGCGTCCCGTCGAGGCGCGACTTCCGTGAATGGGCGACATGGAAGGAACTCTCGGCGGGGCGCTTTTATTTCGGCCCACGAAGAAGCGAGCTTGGCGAACGTAACCACTCGACCAGCGGCGACAGTTTTTGATCCTTCGGCAAGTTCTCAACATTTCGATTCACCGCCGCACTCAGCATCTGGCCAAACTCACCAAATTCGAAGCAGAGCTTTTCCATACCCGTGCGAAGTTGTGGACGAGGAGTGCTGGTGAGCACGCTTTCCAAAAGTTGGATCGATTCCTTGGCTTGATCGTGATGAGCCAAGACAATGCTGCGTCCCAATTTTCCGACCACCGAGGCTGGGAGTGGAATCGACTTCAACGGATCAGATAAGTTCGGTCGGAGCGGTAAGGCTTCCATTTCCACAAACAACTTCTCGGCGTCATCTAAGCGATGCTCATGAACGTACATGCTGCCAAGTTCAATCCCCACCTGCAATTGTTCGCGCGGACTACCTGGCACGCGCCAGAGTTCAAGCAAGGCACGCTCTCGACTCGTAACCATCTTGTTCGGTAGCTTCAGGTCGGCCATGCCCAGGCCACCGGCTGAAGAATTGTTGTCACTGTTCGTTCGCCAATTTGTACCTAACCACCAACCCAAGGCTCCAAGGCACAGCAAAAGGATCGCTAAACCCAAGATGATTGGCCAACGTGCTGGCAGCGCAGTTGCAGCGGTCAGGAAGTTCGAGTTGGACACAGAGACCAGAACGGGCTGCGATGCGACTGTGACATCGAGTGTTGTTCGTTCCCGGCTTGCCGTGTCGAGTACGCTCAATGGCACTCGGGCCAAGTCCCTCATCACATCTTTCGCAGAAGAGTAGCGGTCGT
>JBBRME010000043.1:0-25871 GCA_038230995.1 Gemmatales bacterium | reverse complement strand
TTCTCGGAAGCGTTCATAGGAGAACTGAATCCACAAAACTTGAGCATCTCATCTCGACCTAGTCGGCTGAATAAATCCACCGCCTCCAGCTTCCGCTTCGCCGCTACATCCTTCATGGCCGTGGCGTACAGCTTGAGGTTCGCGTTCTTCTTCTCGGCATCGGTGATTGGCTTCACATTCTCGAACGGTGTCGGCGTCATCAGCACTACGCGGGCCTTGGTGGCGTTCACACTGTCGATGAGTTTCTCCAACCCCTCGGTGAACTTCTTCACCCCCGCTTCGCCATCGAAGCTCTCGACGTGGCCGTAACAGATCACCACAACTGTGGGCTTGAGTTCCTTCAACAACGCCATCGTGTTCTTGAACCCTTCGGGTTGCCCACCAAAACTCCCGCGAGACTCGCAATACACCGTATCGCCACTCCAACCCATGTTGCGGAAGATCACGTTTTTGTCTTTGTTCAGCAGCGTTAGGGCCAGCTCCCAGTAACCGTATTTTTGCTCGCGTTCGATGAGCGTGCCACCCAGGAACACTACGCGGTCGCCATTCTCAAATAGGAAAGGATTCTTCGCTGCAACTTCCGCCGGGGCGGCCAGCAACGCACAACACAAGAGAGGGAGCATGAGGAGAGTTCTCGCAATGGAAACGAAACCCGGCAGGAGGGATAGCATACCGGAAATGTGGTGCAACGTTGAAGTGCAAAAGGCCGGTTCTTGCGAACCGGCTACCTAACGTGCCGTGTGTTGTTTGCTACCCCGATCCGCGAGCAAGGGCATCAGGGTTAGCGTGGAGCTGTCAGGCCTTACCCTTCCATACCGAAGAACTCGCGCAGGGCACGGTCGTACTCGGCTTGGCCGGACTCCGAACTCAGATCGAGCCGCAGTTCGTTCACAACTTTAATGCTGAAGTCTTTCCACCAGGCATTCCAACAACTGATACACACGGTGTCCTTGAGCTTCTGGCCGATCTCGCCTTCCATCGGGGATTGCGGCAGCGGGCGGGCTCGCTTGCCTTCGGGGCAACCGGGGCGCGAACAGCGGAAGCCTGTATCCGGGCCGTCGTCCACCTCTGCATTGGCAGCGGTGGCAACAGGGATGGGTGCACCAAGCTTGGCCAGTTGGTTGGCCATTGCATCGCGTGGCAGTTTATCGCCCCGGCTATTGGCAATGCCGTAGCCGGTGTTCAGCACTTCGATGGCTTTGTCAGGTGCTTCGAGTTTGGTGTGGCACTCGCCGAGGAGTTGGTACACCTTCGAGAAATTCGGTGAGATTTGCAGCGTGGTCTCAAACGATTTCACCGCTTCAGCATGCTGCCCGTCGTCCATGAGTAACTGACCCAAGCGGAAGTGCCCGAGTTCGTTTTCGGGGTCATCCGTGGTCATCTTGCGGAACTGGGCGATGCGGTCGGACAAAGCGCTCATGATGGTGTTTGTTCACTCGGTAATCGGGCCAATGTCATCATAGTCGCTGGCAAGCGGAATTGTCCGGAGTTGATTTCATACGCCCAGCCCGCGTCAGAGAAGGGTTCAACGCGGCATTGACCAATCCTTGTTTGACTCGGGCTTCCCAGCAGATTACTCTTCCGTCACCTGCCGAATCGACACGTTCACTCTCCCGGTGATGCGACATGTCCTCCGTTACCCCGTGCCGTGGCGTATCACGTCGAAACTTTTTGACGATCGGTGCCAGTTGCGCTGGTCTCAGTTTGGTGGATGTGCTGCGTGCCGAATCTACGAAGCCGACAGCCAGACCCATGTCGATCATCAACATCCACTTGGATGGCGGGCCACCGCAGCACGAAACCATTGATCCCAAACCAGATGCACCGGTCGAGATTCGGGGCGAATGTCTGGCGATTGCGACGACGATACCCGGTTTGAAGCTTTGCGAGTTGATGCCACGAGTCGCAGCCCAGGCCAAGCAGTTCGTGTTTATTCGTTCGCTGGTCGGCTCCACGGGCTTTCATGATGCGTTTCAAACGCAATCCGGCTTCCACCCGAAGAACATCGAAAGTGTTGGTGGGCGACCAGCCCAAGGCAGCGTGTTGGCAAAGCTCCTCGGCAAGCCAACCGATGCTGTGCCCACGGCCGTGGATGTGATGCAAGGCCGGCCACTGGTGCGCAACAGTACCCGCCCCGGTTTCCTCGGCCCAGCCTATGCACCCTTCCGACCCGATGTCTCCCATCTGTTTCCACGGGAACTTGAACCGGAGATGAAGCTGGAGTTGGCGAGAACTGCCATCCGACCGCGACTCCGACTGTCTCTTGGCGAGGATCTTCCTGCATCGCGGATGACCGAGCGACTGACCCTATTGAAACAATTCGATCAGACACGGCGCGACATGGATGCCACCGGTGCGATGGAGGCACTGGATCATTTCAGCCAGCAGGCGGTGAACATTCTCACTTCGAACAAACTGGCTAAAGCCCTCACCTGGGACGACGAGCCTGCATCGGTGCTCAAGATGTATTCACCACCGGTGTCCGCGCTGAAGACCTTTGAAACCGGTGAAGACGAACGAGCAGCGAAGAAGCTTCTCCTGGCACGGCGAATGATTGAAGCCGGTGTCCGTTGTGTCAGTGTGTCGTTCAGCGACTTCGATACACACACGGAGAACTTCCCACGGATGCGGAAGTTGATGCCGATTGTCGATCATGCGATTGCCGCATTGGTAACAGATCTGACCAACCGAGGGATGATCAACGACGTCGCCATCGTGGTCTGGGGTGAGTTTGGTCTCTCGCCTAAGATCAGCAAAGACGGTGGACGGGAGCACTGGCCCGAGGTTGGCCCAGCGCTGCTGGCCGGTGGCGGTTGGAAAGCGGGTCAGGTGATCGGTTCGACGGACCGCACTGGTGGCCGAGTGACGGATCGCCCCGTGACGTATGAAGACATGTTTGTCACCCTCTATCACGTGATGGGAATTGACCCGTTCAAGACGATCTTCAAGGACCCCAGTGGCCGTCCACAAGCACTGCTCGATCATGGGCAAGTTATCAAAGAATTGAGTTGAACAACTCGCCAACTCAGGAGGCAAGCTCTGAGTTGGTCGAACGAACACTTCCGCTTGTTTCTTGTCCACCTGTCGATTATCACGCCGACATGCGAAGGACCGCACTACTTCTGTTGCTTCTGTTACCTGCGATGTGCTGGGCTCAGGAACTCCCGCCCACGGCGTTGAGTGAGTCGCCAGCCCCCACAAAGCGCGAGGCTCCTATCGAGCCTCTCCTTGGTGATTTTGACTTCAAACCGATCCGGACCAAAGACCTCGACCACGAGACGTGGCGATTCGCCGTGGACTTCGGCTTGCCCAACGGCTTACGTGTTCAGCGTCGAATCTTCGACTCGAACTTCTGGCTGGAAGGTGGCGTCGGGGCCTGGTGGGTTGTTCCATATGCCTCGGCCTGCATCCGGTACGACTGGAAATACCTGCAACTCACCCGCAACTGCTTTTCGCTCCGGCCCGGCCTGAGTGCCACGTTCATCGCGTTTGGTCCTACCATCGGAGTCGGTTGGGACATGGAAGCCGTGTGGACGCATCACTACCGAAACACCTTCCGAACCGATTTGGGCTTCCGTGTCGGAATGACCGCGCTTAACGTCAGGGATCAGGATTCGCGAAACAAGTCGATCCCTTGGGTTCCAATCCTGTCTCTCGTGTTCAACGTGGCGTTTTGAGAATGCCGAGCAGCAAGCTGTCTTCTTGCACTTCGCGGCTCGTTTGAAAACAACATCTATAAGTATCAAACAAGGATGCTCGACTATCAGCCCCGCCTTGACACTTTTCCCACTCTACCGATAGTGTGGGGTTTTCCTTGAGTTGGCCGAATGAACCACGACGCCGTCCCGCTTTGCGATATCCGCGGAAATTACCAATCGCTTCAGCCCGAGTTGGATGCCGCCGTGCTGCGGGTTCTGCACTCCGGCATGGCGATCCTCGGGCCGGAAGTGTTGAACTTCGAGCGAGAGTTCGCCGACTACTGCGGCGCAACGTATGCCGTGGGTTGCGGGTCGGGCACCGATGCACTGCTGCTCGCCCTGCACGGTTTGGACATCGGCCTCGGCGATGAGGTCATCCTTCCGCCGTTTACCTTCGTCGCCACGTTGGGCAGCATCCTGCGGGTTGGGGCCGTGCCGGTGTTCGTGGACATTGATCCACTGACATACAACATCGACGTGGCCGAGATTGAACGGAAGATCACCAAGCAGACCAAGGCGATCATGCCGGTGCACCTGTTCGGCCAATGTGCCGACATGGCCGGCGTGCAGGAACTGGCCGACCGCTACAAGTTGCACGTCATTGAAGATGCAGCCCAATCGCATGGCTCCACGTTCGGCAGCAAGATGTGCGGCACCATGGGCGCGGTGAGTTGCTTCAGTTTCTACCCGAGCAAGAACCTCGGCACGCTTGGTGATGCCGGTGCCGTCACCACAGAAGATGAAGCGGTGTACAAGAAGATGATGGCCCTGCGGAACCACGGCTCCGAGGTGAAGTACTACCACAAATACGTGGGCTGGAACGCGCGGATCGATGCCCTGCATGCGGCCATGCTGCGGGTGAAACTGCCCCACAGCGAGCAGTGGATCGCTGGTCGGCAAGCAGCGGCGAAGCGGTATGACTCACTCATTGAAAGCAACGGCCTGAACGGTTTCTTCCAACGCCCGGTCGTGAAGCCTTACGGCCGCCACACCTTCAACCAGTATGTGGTTCGCGTGCCGGAGATGCACCGCGATGCGGTGGTGAAACACCTGAAGGCCGAGAACGTGGGTTGCGAGATTTACTATCCGCTGTCGCTCCATCAACAGGAGTGCATCAAGCACCTGGGCTACAAAACTGGCGACTTCCCGAAGAGTGAAGCCGCTGCCTCAAGCGTGTTGGCCTTCCCGATGTTCCCGGAAATCACCGAGGCCCAACAACAGCGCGTGATGGATGTATGCAAGGACTACGTGAGTTCCATCAACAAGAAGATGGTGGCCTAGGTGAACTTGCAGCCCCGGCGTGTGGCCATCATCAAGCCCAGCGCCCTGGGCGACATTGCCCATGCCCTGCCGGTGCTGAGTGCGCTGCGGAGCCTGTACCCGACAGCATATATCGCTTGGGTGGTGAATAAGTCTTTTGCAGGGTTGATCGAGGGTCATCCACATCTGGATGCCACCATCCCTTTCGACCGCCGGGCCTTCAAGAACCCCATCACGGCTGTGGCGTATTCACTGCAATTGCAACAACAACTCCGCCGGGAACGCTTCGATCTCGTGCTGGATCTCCAAGGCTTGTTGAGAACCGGGTTGATGACCGCAGCCACCGGTGCCCCGGTTCGGTTGGGCTTTGCCAATGCACGGGAAGGCAGCAAGCACTTCTACAGTCATCGGCTCGAAGTACCGGATGCAGACCGCATTCATGCGGTGGATCGCTACTGGCGAATGATCGAGTTCCTCGGCGGTGGACATCTGCAAAAGGAGTTCCGCGTCCCGGTTGATGGCGACGCCCTCAAAAGGATGCTGGCGGTACTCCAACCGCTTCCACAACCATGGATCGCCGTGGCCCCGGGTGCCAAGTGGCTCACCAAGCGCTGGCCGATCGCTCAGTTCGCCGAGTTGCTCAACACCACACAAGCAAAGTTCGGCGGCACAGCGGTGCTGTTGGGATCGCCTGATGACATCGCGTTGTCAGCGGAGTTGGCCAACTCATTGAAACACCCACTGTTGGATCTCACCGGTAAGACGAGCATCGCTGAGATGGTGGCCGTGCTGTCGCGTTCTTCAGTCATGATTTCGAACGATACCGGCCCGTTGCACGTAGCCGCCGCGTTGGGCGTGCCATGTGTCGCGGCGTATCTCTGTACCAAGGTGAACCTGCACGGGCCGTATCTAGGTGCTTCACCGAAGTCGGCCGGTGTGCCAACCACCGTGCCCTGTGCCGGGAGCTATATCCGCCAGTGCCCACACGGGTTGCGTTGCTTTGCGGATGTGACGGTGGATGCCTTGGCCAAAGAAGTCTCACGGATCATGACGGTATGAGTACCCCCCGACCGTTGATCCTCGCCAGTGGTTCACTGGGCCGACGAGAGTTGATGAAGTTCCACGGCTACACCTGTGAAGTGAAACCATCAAACATCCCGGAACCCACCGAAGCCCGATTGGGCGACTGCCGACATTACGTAGCGGAACTGGCTTGGCTGAAAGCCGAGGCGATTGCTCCGCAGGTGGAGTCCGGCATCATCATCGCTGCAGATACCGTGGGCTGGCAGCATGGCCGCGTTGTGGGCAAGCCGGACGACGAGAACCACGCGCGGCAAATCATCACGGCACTCAGCGGCACAACACATGAATTATGGACTGGCGTGTGTCTGTGGGTACAGCCCGAAGGCTGGCAGATCACTTGGCAGGAACTCAGCCGCGTGAGCATGAAACAGTTGAGTTCCGAGGAAATCGAGAACTACTTGAAGACCCGCAAATGGGAAGGTTGCAGCGGAGCGTATGCCATCGAGATGCCAGTCGATCCCTATCTCACCGTTGTTGAAGGCACTACAAGCAACGTGATTGGCTTGCCGATGGAGAGCCTAGGGCGGATGCTATCTGTTATCCGTTCCTCTGGGATCGACTGCTGATGTCTGCTCTCCCTGAAACCATTCTGCAATTCGGCACGGGTCGCTTTCTAAGGGCCTTTGCCGATCTCTTTATTCATCACGGCAACGTCGCTGGACAGAACATCGGTCGCATCGTGGTGGTGCAATCCACCGGAGATGGCCGGGCCGGTGGACTCAATTCACAACACGGCAAGTACCATGTGGTCGTCCGTGGCTACGAAGCCGGTGCGGTGGTGGATCGGGTCGAAGAATGCCATAGCGTGAGCCGGGCACTGCATGCGGGGAGCCAGTGGGCTGAGGTTCTGGAGGTGGCCACCAGTCCGGATCTGAAGACGATCCTGTCGAACACCACCGAAGGTGGGTACGCCTCGGATGAATCCAAAAACCCGCTTGAGGGAGTGCCAGCTTCATTCCCAAGCAAGTTGTATGCAGTTCTCCACGCCCGCTGGAAGGCCTGCCTGCCTGGTGTCACCGTAATCCCGTGTGAACTGATCGAAGGCAACGCGACGATCCTGCGCGAGAAGTTATGCAAACTCGCAGTTCGATGGGATAGCGTTTTTGAAAGTTACCTTCGCGATGACTGCGTTTGGCTGCACACCTTGGTGGATCGCATCGTCACCGGTACCCCGGCAGATCACCCGTTGTTGGCATCGGATCCGATGATGATTGTTGCTGAACCATTTGCCTTCTGGGCTTTGGAAGATCAGCCGAGGTCGCAGTTCAAATTGCAGCACCCGGCCATCACTCGTACGGTAGATGTGAAGCCGTACTTCCTCCGCAAAGTGCGCATTCTCAATGCGGCCCATACCGCCTTGCTTATCAAGGCTGTACCGCGTGGCTTCAAGATCGTCCGCGATGCGGTGAATGATCCCGACCTTGGCCCGTGGCTGTGGAAGTTGTTGGAAACTGAAATTGTGCCCACACTGGAAGGTCGTGTCGATCAAGCCACCCGCTTCGCAGAACAGACCATCGAACGGTTCAAGAACCCATACATCGATCACAAGTTCGCAGACATTGCCCTGCAACACGAATCGAAGATCAACGTGCGGCTGGTGTCGACGGCCAACGAGTATGCCGAGCGATTTGGCAAACGACCCAGCATGCTCGATGAAGTCATCCGTGAAGGGTTAGCCAACCCAGTTTAAGTTTCAGAGTTTGCATGGAACGTGGATAGCCTGACTGTCTTAGAAGCTGAGATGGAACACAATGCCGTATTTGCCGCGATCATCTGGGGTACTCCTGCACCCCACCAGCCTGCCGGGGCCGTATGGCATTGGCGACCTTGGGCCGGAGGCTTACCGCTGGGTTGAAACCCTTGCCGCAGCCAAGCAACACTGGTGGCAGATCCTGCCGCTTGGCCCCACGGGCTACGGCGACTCGCCCTATCAATCGTACAGTGCCTTCGCTGGCAATATCAATCTGCTCAGTCCGGAGTTGTTGCGCCGCGATGGGCTGATTCCCGCTGATGTGCTGAACGGCCAGACTTTCTCCGCTTCACATGTGGAGATGACTCGAGTTGCACCGATGAAGGCCGAGCTGGTACGACGAGCTTGGGATGCCTATTCCACCCGACCACATCACCTGCGTGATGACTTCGACCGCTACTGCGAAACAGAAAAGAGCTGGCTGGACGACTACGCCATGTTCATGGCCATCCGTGCGGCCTTCGGTCAGGCTGCACTCCACGATTGGCCGACGGACATCCGTAAGCGCGAACCCGTCGCACTTGCTGCCATCGAGCAGCAGGTTCACAAAGAGGTCTTGATCGTCAAGTTCGGGCAGTTTCTGTTTGATCGACAATGGCAGGCGCTGAAGCAGTTTGCTAAGTCGAAGAACGTGAAGCTGATTGGCGATGCTCCTATCTTTGTAGCCCGCGATAGTGCCGATGTGTGGGCCAACCCCGAGCAGTTCTTACTGGATGACCACGGCCAGCCAACGGCTGTTGCCGGTGTGCCACCGGACTACTTCAGCGAGGATGGTCAACTCTGGGGCAACCCGCTGTACGACTGGGAAGTGATGGAACGCACCGGTTACGCTTGGTGGGTGGCACGGTTGAAGCGGCAGTTCACTCAAGTGGATCTCATTCGACTCGATCACTTCCGTGGCTTCGCCGCTGCGTGGCACGTTGCACCGGATGAGAAGACCGCCAAGAACGGCAAGTGGATTGACGGCCCACGAGCCAAGCTGTTTCATGCACTCAAAGCTCAACTGGGCGAGCTGCCGATCATCGCTGAAGACCTTGGCTTGATTACTCCGGATGTAGTTGAACTGCGCGAGGAGTTCGGCCTGCCTGGAATGCGCGTCCTTCAGTTCATGCTGGGCGGCCCGGAAAATCTTTACTGGCCACACAATTACGAGCCGAACACCGTGGTGTACACCGGTACGCACGACAACGACACCACTGTGGGATGGTACGGCACCCTGAGCGAAGGTGATCGGCATAAACTTGCCAAATACATTGGTCACGACTTACGCGAGCCGCACGTCGATCTCTTGCGACTTGCTTGGGCAAGTGTTGCCGTGTTGGCCATCGCCCCGCTTCAAGATTTGCTTGGCTTGGGTCAGTCGGCCCGCATGAATGTTCCCGGCGTTGCGGATGGTAACTGGACCTGGCGCTTCGAACCAAAGCAATTTCCGAATGGCTTGATTGAGCAGTTGGCTGAGATGACGGAACGCTATCGTCGAGATGCGATAACTCAGTGACAGTCACACTTGCCGGGGCCATGCCTTAGTGCGAGCCATGGCACGGAGTTGCAGGATCACCAAACCGATAACGATCAGCGCAAAGCCCGACACGATGGGCCAGAACATCGGCTGCCGTACCACATCGAACACGCCGAGGTTCTCTGGGCCGGGTGCATCGACAGGAAGATCCTTTGGCAGCTTGGCAAACTCATCCATCGCGTTGCGTCGGCTTTCCTGAAACTGCTTCGGCCCGTTGAACTTCCGCCCATCCGCAAGCAGTTGAAACAGCTCGTTGGCTTCGCGGATATGCCCGGCTTGCAAATGCAACTCGGCGAGCAACCACAGCAAGCGTGCATCGGTAGGCGACCATAAACAGAGTTGCTGAACCACGGCGATGGCACCCGAAGACAGCGTGCCGAAGTCCAATACATCGGGTTTGAGCTCTTCCAACGGAGTGCGATGCCTCATCTCTTTTTGACGATGTTGCAGCAACGAGCGATATGGCCCAGCGTTTACGGCCTTCAACCAGGCAATTTGCTCTTTTGTGTGCCCGGCCAACGGAGGCACATCGTCGATATCTTCCAGTTGTTGAATGCGATTGAAGGCGATGTCCCATTCCCCGCGTTCGGCGTGGACATGCACGAGATTGGACACGGCCCAATAGTTCGGCTGGCGTGAGCGCAACTCTGGTTGAAGCAGTTCCAACGCTTGATTGGCACCACCAAGGTGAAGCAACACCACTGCGTGCGAAGCGAGATCGTTGCCGCGTAATTGCTTTTCTTTTGGTGTTCGCACAGCCCGCCACTGTTGCAACTTGGCCGAGTAGTTGGCTCGCCAAATCGGTTGGTCATCGTCATTCATCGTGGCAAACCAGTCGAGTGTGCCTAGTTCACTTTGCTTTGCGGGAACGAGACCAGACAACCGCTCAGCAAGAAGAATCAAAAACTGTTGTTGCGGAAGTGGATTGACCTGCCCTTTGGCGTCCACGTTGAACGGACACGGATCGTCGATGCTATGCAAGCCAGCGCGAACCAACGGTGCTATGCACAAAAGCACAACGATCATCAACACTGTTTTCATTCAACACCAACAAGTTGGGAAACAAGTTCGTCACGGATGGAGTCCGTGATGTCTTCACCACCCTGGATCAAGCTCCACAACGCCTTGGCCGTGAAGATCGGCCCCCACGGCACGCCCCACCAGCCGAACAGAAGCGTAAACAACAAGTACGGAATCGCCTTGGTGTACCGCTGATTAGGTCGCTCGATCAACACCGCACGCGACTCCAGCGAGAAGGACGCCACGACTGCTGAGATGACGTACGGGTACCGCACGACTGTTGCCCCACGTTCGATCACGCGGAGCAATTCGTCGGGCTTCAATTTGCTTTGCTCAAGGATCGCAATGACTCGACTCACGCGGTTGTCGCCGTGTAGTTGACCGTCACGTTGGTGCTGACCCCACCGCGTGGAGTCCACTTGGACACAAGCGTCGCACGCACTGGTTTGGCCACTTCAACAAAGTCGTCCAGGATGCGATTTGTCACTTGTTCGTAGAAGATTCCTTGGTTGCGGAAACGCTGCAGATACAGCTTGAGCGATTTCAATTCGACGCAAACTTCGCCAGGTGTGTAAAGGAATACCAAAGTGCCGTAGTCGGGTTGGCCAGTCTTTGGGCAAACACTGGTGAACTCCGGGCAGATGATTTCGATGGAATAGTCTCGCCCCGGTCGCGGATTTGGGAAGGTCTCCAGCTGATCGACCGTCGGTGCTTCGGTGAAATACATCGGTAGCAGAACTTTCATGGGTTCGGAATACTACCATTCTAGTCAGCACCTGCTTGCAGGTCAGTCCGTATCTTGGTGTTGTCCTGTTGGAAATTTTGCCATGCCGACCGAACCGCCACCGCTGAAGAATCCGATTGTTGAAGTGATCGATCTTTACAAAGACTACTTCATGGGCGACGTGACTGTGAACGTGCTCAAGGGGTTGAACCTGACGTTTCAGGAAGGCGACTTCGTGGCCCTCATGGGGCCATCCGGCTCTGGCAAATCAACCTTGATGAACATCCTTGGTTGCCTCGATCGCCCCACTGCTGGCGACTATATCCTGCGCGAACAAAACGTCGCCCACATGAGCGACGACCAATTGAGCGAGATTCGCAGCACCTATCTCGGGTTTATTTTCCAAGCCTACAACCTTCTACCGCAGTACACGGTGGTGGAGAACATCGAGCTACCGCTGGTGTATCAGGGTGCCAAGCTCAACGAACTCACCACGTCACGCTGCACCTCGTTGGCTGAGATGGTGGGCTTGGGTGATCGCCTCGATCACCGCCCGTTGCAACTCTCCGGTGGTCAGCAACAGCGGGTGGCCATTGCCCGTGCGCTGGTGAATGACCCGAGTGTTCTGCTGGCCGATGAGCCGACAGGGAACCTCGACAGCCGCACGTCGGTCGAGATCATGCAGATGCTGACAAACCTGAACAAGGGCGGCAAGACCATCATCATGGTGACCCACGAAAACGACATTGCGGAGTGGGCACGGCGTGTGGTTCGATTGCGTGACGGCAAAGTGGAAAGCGACGAACGCAACTCTAACCCGCATGGTTACCTATAACGGCGTGGGCCAAGCCTTCGCGGAACGACGGGAAGCGGAGTTGTTTAGAAAACAGGCCTGGGCGGATGCGGCGATTCGGTTCAGTTGTTGAAGCGTTTTCGAGAAATGTAGGTGCCATGGCACCGATTAATCGTGCTGCCTCGGTGAAGTACTCCCCGCGTGTTGGTGGTTGACCATCGCTGATGTTGTGGATCGCACCGTCGTCCGCCGTGGCCAACGCGGACAGCACTGCTTCGGCTCCATCGTCCACGTGAATCAGATTGATGAACTTGGCGGCACTGCCGGGAACTGGTTCGCCACGCAATAGCGACTCCCGGCGAAGCACTCGATCCGGCCCGTAGATACCAGCGAAACGCAGGATGATGGCGTTTGGTGCGAGTTCACGAAGCACGTGCTCGGCTTCCAGCACGATCTCGCCGGACTTTTCGATGGGCTTCGTCTCGGAAGTTTCATCGACCCACCCGCCATCTGTCTGGCCGTAAACACTGGTACTGCTGACGTAAATGAAACGGTGAATGTTCAGTGAACTGGTGAGTACGTTCCGCAGGCCATCGACGTAGACTTCGCGCATCGACTTTCCCGCACGTCGATCTAAACCGATGCAGTAGACGATATCGACCGACTCTTCACCCAACACACCAAAGTCGAGCGCTCCCGTGACATCGCCGAGGATCGGTGTGATGCCGAGGGATCGCAACTCGTCAGCACGATCCCGTGTGACGCCGAAGACTTTCTCCCCGCGAGCGATGGCCAGCTTCGCCACTCTCATTCCCAAATAGCCGCAACCGAAGATGAGCAGGCTCATGATGACGACCTTGGCTCTTGTTGAGTCATGCAGTGGAGTGTGCCGAGGCCCCAGACAAGATCGACAGAGTGAATACCAACGATAGATCGCGTTGGGAAAAGCTCCGCCAAAACACCGAGTGCAATACGATCGGCCGGGTCGTTAAACGTAGGTACCAGCACGACATCATTGGCGATGTAGAAGTTCGCATAACTCGCCGGTAGTCGGACGCCCTGCATGTACAGCGGCGCGGGCATCGGCAATGGTACAACGTCGATCCCCTTCACGGATTTGAGCCGGGCCAGGTTCTCAATCAGTGGCTCGAAGTTTTCATCGCCTTCGTTGTGCTCGATCACCGTCACGACAGTCTTCTCAGTAACGAATCTTGCAAGGTCATCCACATGGCCGTGAGTGTCGTCGCCTGCGATGCCTTTGTTCAGCCAGATGACTTCGTTGATGCCGAGGTACTGCTTGAACACCGCTTCGTAGTCGGCCCGGTTCATGGGCGGGTTGCGTTCTTGAATCTCGCTGAGCAAGCACTCTTCAGTGGTCAGCATCCGCCCAATGCCGTTCACGTCGATACTGCCACCTTCCAGCACAACGCGATGCTTGCCGAACTTTGGTTGAATCCGCTTCGTCTTGCGCCAACCCGCCACATGAGTCGGCAACTCATCATCCAGCGGCCAATCGGGGTACTTGGCCCATGCGTTGAAATGCCAGTCGAGCGCGACGTTAGCCTTTCCGTTCTTCACGAAGATCGGGCCAGAGTCCCGCACCCAACTGCGATTAGTGGGGGCGACATGAAACTTCACATGTTCGAGATCCGCATCCACATCGTTAAGCAGCTTGGTAGCACGAGCTTGCATCGCAGCATCGGCCACCACAATGTTCACCAGTTCATACCGGCTGAGCGTGCGGATGATCTCGCCATACACAGGGCGTATCGGTGCGAACTTGCCCGGCCAATCGCTGGTGCGGTGCGGCCATGCCAACCATGTACTGGCATGCGGTTCCCACTCGGCAGGCATTCGGTAAGCAGTGGCCTGGGCCATACTCTCTCGCTTCGCTTAGTACGATAGCTGCAAGTTTAGGGATGATGGATTGATGCGTACAACTGAAGCAACAGTTTGGCACACTCCGGCCAACGAAGAAGATCGGTTTCTGCCGGAAGGCCCGCGATTGCTGGCAGGTGATGACGCTTGGAGTTGGGTCAACATCCAACGCAGTGCCACGGCAACAACCGGTGATCTGTTCGTGTGGAATCGGCAGACGAGTCGACTCACCAAGCATCTGCTGCCCGGTCGGCCGGGCTTCGCCTTGCCGACGGATCATCCAGATCGCGTACTGATTGGCTGCGATCAAACGCTCGGCGTTTACGATCTCTGCCGAAAGAGTTTTCGGCTACTGGCGACCATCCCGCAGACGGCACCACGCACCATGATCAACGATGCCCAAGTGGTGCCGGGTGGCGAAGGGATCGTGTTTGGTACGAAAGACCCGGCCTTTCAAGCACAAGCCGGTCATCTGTATCACTTCAGCGTGAAGGACAAGTCGATCAAAATCTTGGCTGACGCCATGACGTGTAGCAACGGCAAAGTCTTCGCTGACAATGGATTGACACTGCTCGACATCGACACGCCTCGGAAGTGCGTGACGAAATATCAGTTCGAGCTAGCAACGAGAACGCTCACTGAAGTTGGCATCGCAATCGATTTGCGTTCACGAGAAGACTTCCCCGATGGCATGATCGATGGTGACGACGGCACTGTCATCATTGCCTTTTACAATCCGCATGCTGTTGAGGTGGGTCGAGCGGTGCGATACGACCTCCGTAGTGGGGAACCCATCGAAGAGTGGTTGACACCGAAGTCTCCCCGCGTCACCTGCCCAATGCTTTTCGATGATGCAGGGAAAATCCGCTTGCTCCTCACTACGGCGGATGAAGGAATGCCAAGTGACCTCCGGGAGAAGTGCGGAAATGCCGGTTGTCTGTTTGTTGCGGAAACCACGATGTCAACTCTTCCCGCTGGCGAACGGTTCGTGAAGTTGTAACTATTCCGTTGTTCCAAGGTGTGCTGCCATGCTGCGATCCATGTGTGTGTTTTTGTTACTTTCTTTCCCTGTATGCGCTGCCGACGAAGTGAAGTCCGCCGAGGCAGTGCAGCAACTTGCCAAGGCTATCGCTGCGAAACCCAAGTCGCTCACGGATCTCGTCGGTGACAAGGCCATGTCAGTAGCTCTGACCAAGACCGATGCCGCGAAGGCCCGCACGCTGTTGTGGGATGCCTATGTTGCTCAACTGAAAGTCGAACGGGCCGAGGAGATGAAAGCAAAAGTGCTGAAGGATGGGAAGATGGAACTCAAGTTCCACGAGACGCGATTCGGAAAAAAGCCAGATGGAGGCCACAGCTTGTGGATTAGCCTGCACGGCGGTGGTGGTGCCCCAGCCAAGGTGAACGACCAGCAATGGGAGAACCAAAAGAAACTCTACAAGCTCGACGAAGGCATTTACATTGCACCACGGGCACCAACGAATACTTGGAACCTCTGGCACGAAAGCCACATCGACACTCTGTTTGCACGCCTCATCGAGAACTACGTGGCCCTGGAAGGCGTGAACCCGGATCGTGTTTACGTGCTGGGTTATAGTGCCGGAGGCGATGGTGTGTACCAGATCGGTCCGCGCATGGCCGACCGCTGGGCGGCAGCGGCAATGATGGCCGGGCATCCGAACGATGCCAGCGCACTAAGCCTGCGGAACGTGCCATTCGCCCTACAAGTGGGGGGGAACGACGCTGCTTACAACCGAAACAAAATCGCCGCCGACTGGGGCAAGAAGCTTGAAGACTTGCACAAAGCCGATGACAAAGGCTACGAGACCTTCTTTAAGATTTACGAAGGCAAAGGCCACTGGATGGATCGTGAAGACGCAGCGGCCTTGCCCTGGATGGCCAAGCACACTCGCAATTCCACGCCAACAAAAGTGGTGTGGCAACAGGGCGGACGTACTCACGATCAAAGCTATTGGCTGGCGGTGCCCAAAGGTGAAGCCAAGGGTGGCAGCCTTGTGACGGCTTCGGTTGAGAAGCAGTCGATCACCATCGACGACTCCAAGGATGTTGCATCACTCGTCGTGCGTTTCGATGACCGGTTCGCGGATCTTGACAAGCCGTTAACAATCTCAGCGAAGAAGAAAGAACTGTATTCCAGTACCCCGCCGCGCACCGCAGGTACACTGCTGAAAACGCTGCTGGAACGTGGCGACCCGAAGTTGATGTTTGATGCCGAAACAACTGTTTCCCTCAAGTAAACTCACTCTCTCGGAGTTTTGCGACATGCCTGTGTCACTGCGTTGCGTCGATCCGCAAGCCATTATCGTCGGTTGGGATTTCAGCACCGGCAGTGTAAAGGCACTGGCCTTTGGTGTGGATGGACAGGTACACACCGAAGTTCGCTTCCCTACGGATCTGTTCACCGACGGTGGGGTCAGTGAACTGGGCTACATGCAACTTGAAGGTCAGGCACTCGCAACCACTCGAGGTGTCGTTTCTGACCTGCAAGATCTGCAAATGGACTCTCATTGGGTCGCAGGTGGTATCTCCGCAACGCACCACACTGCAGGCTGGCTCGACGAACAAGGCAATCAAATCCGCCGGATGATCTGCTGGAATGATCAAACCTTGGCAAAGTATCACGCCGTGGGAATCGAACGACTCGGCGGACAAGAACGAGCCAAGGAACTGACCGGCGGGCCATGGGCTGTACGCTATTCGCTCAGTCACCTCGTGAAGGATGAAGAGGTTCTTTCGGAACTGGATTGGAAACGCCTCGCCATTTTCGCTCCGCACGCCGTGGCCGCTGGTGGGTACCTCACCGGCAACTTTCACCACATCAGCGCCAGCACCGCCGCATCGACCGGCTTGCTCGATTTGCGTACAAACCAGTGGCGACGCGAGATGCTCAACGCCGTGGCAGACGAAACCAACCGCGAACGCATCTGGAACTGTTTGCCGGAAGTGATCGAGCTGGATGTGCCGCTGGGTGAACTCGCGGAATCCGTGGCACTTGATGCCAACCTCGACGACAATATCCGCCCGCTGATCTTCCCTACGCTGGACGACCAAGCAGCGGGCTTGGTCGGCGGCGGGGCCGTGGATCCGGGGCAGATCGCCATTATTCTGGGCAATAGTGCGGTCGTAAACTCCTCGTCCAGTTCACTGCCAGCGTCCGGCTCACTCGACTGCATGAAGCTGAACTGGGGGCCGTACCTGTGGATGCGTTGCTACAGCAACGGCGCACAGTTCCTGGATCGCGTCGTCGGCCCGAAACCCGATTGGGTGGCCTTGGAAGCCGCCGCACGAAAAGTTCCACCGGGCTGTGATGGCGTGGCCGTCCTGCCGTTTGTACTCAGCGAACCAAGCATCGGAGTTCTGGCCCCACGGTTCGAGTGGATCGATAGCGAACCGGCCGACCCCGGTGTGAAATTGCGGGCCAGTTTTGAAGCCATCGCCTACTTGATTGCACTTGGTGTTGCGGAACATGAAGCGGCTGGCCAAAAGGTCACCCGCGTGACCGTGTCCGGTGGCATCGCCCGCAATCAACTGATGTGCGAGATTCTGGCCTCGGTGTTGAACAAGCCGTTGGAGCGCTTGGAGTCGAACGAAGGCCCGGCACTGGGCGCTGCCGTGGTGGCACTCGCCGGGCTTGAAAGTTACTTACGCAAGCAGCAAGGCATCACCGAGCCTTACACCGTAGGCGACGCAGTAAGCCAAATGGTTCACTTCAAGGATCGTGTCGAGCCACAAACAGAAGATGTCGATGTCTATCAGCAACTCTTGGCTTCATTCCGTCAGAGAGTTACAAAGGTCTAACCTACTTGCCGATGATCGCTCGAAGTTCGCTAAACCGTCCGGACTTAACGAGTTTGTTCGACTTGGTGCTCCAAACGTGCACTGGGCGGTTACCAACATCGGTTGATTGAAAATAAACTTCAGACAAGCCAAGGGTCGCGATGTCCCATAGAATCCGTCCCATTGCACCGTCAGCCTTTTTTTTATCTAATCCAAATTGGAGATCGGTATTCTTCTCAACGCTGATCAGATAAGAACCATTCGATGAAAGAGTGAGTTCTTCTATTGGTACTTTTGGGAACGCGATGGCCGTCAATTCGAGTTTTTCCTCTAGATCGTAACAGCGGATCACTTTTTCATCGACGCCTACAGTATAGACACGACGACCATTCGCATGGGCAAGGAACATCGTGATGCAGGCTTTGAGCTTCCACGTGTGTAGTTTTTCTCGCTTGCTAATACTCCACATCGTTAGAGTTTTATCTTGACCTGCTATGAGGATGATATCGATTTTCGGAAGAACTCGCATGGCCGTCACGCCGTCGAGTTGAGGGTCAATTGTCGCCTTCTTTTCACCGGTACCTGTATCCCAGAAATGAACTTTGTCAGCTACGTCTGCGTTCGCATCAAGTTTCGAGTTTGAAAGAGACCCTGCGTTACACATTGCCGTGATGATAACTTTATCGTCTTTGCTAAACGCCACGAGCTTCACAGGTTGGTCGTGCTTCAAAACATGTAATTTACTAGCTTTAGCAGCGTCCCAAAGGATTGCAGTGTTGTCTTGACTGCCACTGACAAGCTTTTTTCCATCGCTTGACCAGTTGAGAGCGATGACGTCTTCATCATGACCTTTGAGGGTGACATAGTCTTGAACCAGTCGGCTCACGTTGCCGATATAGATGTTCTTGGTTGTGGCTTTTTCTAGTTTGTTGTTAAAGTAAGAATCGTAGTTCGTCGCCATCTGTGCGGGTTTGATCGGGTGAACTTCCGTGAGCACCGGTGGTCCAGCGACGACGCATGGAACAATGAAAAAGAGAACGACGACGAGCTTCTGGATTGAACCTGTTTGCTTTGGATGCATCGTTCACGACGGTTGTTTAAAGTGTAGCTAAATGAGTATGGACAACATGTCATCCAGTACTCGACTCGGCATTATAGCATATTAAGCGCCATGATTTCGCTTTCTGGCCTACCCGAAACAAGTCCACACTTGCACTTGGTGAATCACGCGATGTCGACAAATGGCTGGCGTGAAGGCGGTCATCACTTAGGGCTGTCGCAATTTTGTTAGCCCGACGCGCCAGCGACTGTCAGCTCGATCGGGAAAACAGCGCCGTCGCTGTAGCTGATCGGGCTTAAAGGCATGAACGAGTTGTGTGCGAACCGCACTAGAAACGCCAGATGAGATCAAGCATGAAGCGGTTCTGGAACAGATCGCGATTACCGATGATCGGCAATTCATATCCGCCACCGAATTCCCAGCGACCTGACGGCGACTTGTACTTGCCACCAAGCGTCCACGTCACGAGATTCGATCCACTTGATGCGCTGCCGATGTTGGCAAGGTCTCGCCCGTTGAATGGTAGGCTCCGCGCAGTGCCGTTCTTGGTGTAGGCGAACCAGTTCACTTCCATGAGCGGATAGAACCGCCGACGGTTGTTGATGTCGAAGTCGATGTGAGCACTGGTATAGAAAAAGTCGGCCCGTTCGCTGTTCGTACCAAATGAGTAACCAACGTTAGCCATGCCGTTCAGTGTGCCAAAGTCGGTTTCATACAGCCGCATTGCCCCGCTGACGTAAGGCACAATGCTGAGCTTGCCCGTGTTCTGATAGTTGCTGTCCGGCCCTGTCGGCACTTGCAGGATGGCACCGGCACTCAACAGCCTCTGGTGTTCTTTATCGCGGTAGAAGACGTACTTGGGCCCGATCCAGAATTCGCTGAGGCCCGAACCCTTTGGCAATGTCGAAGCACTGCCGCCTTCAAAGGTCTGGATACCGATCTTGTTGATGGTCACCGACCAGCGTTCCGTCACAGCCAAGCGGAACTGGCTGCCGAAGAAGAAGGCGTTCCCGCCTTGGTACAACGACTGCGAACCGGGAATGTTTTGGAACAACAGGAGCGGTCGTACTTCCGAAAGGCTCCGCGGATCTTCAAAGTAAAACGGGTTACTGAGCGGGCTGATGAAGCTATCGAAGGCGTGATCGCTTTCAAACAAGCGGCGATCTTCATCGAAGTCTTTGCCTTGGCCGAACATCCGGCGGAGGCCACTGCCGACGCGATCAAAGAAGCCGGGGTTGTCGGACTTCGGCGCGAACGGATCAACAGGCTTCGGTGCTGGTTCATCCCAGATACTGCTGGCCTTCGATGGTCGTTCTTCGTCCCCACGTCGGAATCGACCTTCCGTGAGGTAAGACAGGCCATCGTTGACCGGTTTGCGGTCATCGCTTTCCGCTGAACGAGATCGTTCACCGGATTTACGAGACTCTTCGTAGGTGTTGGCCCCGACTGTCACCACATCGTTGGGGTCGAGCTTGAGCGTTGCAGCACGTTCGAGCTTGGCATCAGAGACCGGGTAGCTCGTCGGGCTTCGCCGGGGCTTCTCTGATTCTTCGGAATACGGGCTGCCAATTGGCGGAAGAAGAACCGCAGCGGGGCTGGGAGATGAACCGGAGGATGACGCTGGCGATTGGGCGTCGGCGCGGCCAGATACAATAGCAGTGAATGCTATGGTAAGGCTCAGCGCGTGCCACAACCGGGCCATAGCCTATCGTCCTCCGTGACACCGTCTTTGGAAGTGCAGAAACACTTCACGACCAGCCCCGTGCGGCCTGCTGACGAGATGACCCAGCAATGCTAGGCTATCTCGTGGTGTTTCATTCATCGGTTCCAGCGGATAGCCCAAGCACGGGGAGTCGTCAAGCATCATTCCACGGCAAGATGTTGCTCTCTACAATCGCTTCAAATTACCTAGCTCCCCGAAATTTGACATAAAGCCACACGGCATCCGCAAGAATCGCCAAACACATAAGCACAAAACCCGCAATCTTCCACCCGCTGTACGGGCGGTACCCGGCGACCCTTGCACTGCGGCCATTCACCACAATTTGGTACGTCTGCTCGTGATAGCGATAGACTGCGATCCACAGCGGTAGCAGCAACGGCTTAAACGTGATGGCCGAGAACTTGCTGTTTTGTTCATTCACTCGTTGATGATCACCGCCGATGTCCTGCCGAACCAGTTGATCGATGGTTGGGCGCATGACCTCTTTGGAATTCTTGTAACCGTCCTTCAGGCCAAGCGCATACCGTTCGGTTTTGAATCCGCTCAGGAACTCCGGGCGAAACGGCTCAAGCTTCAACAAGGGCCAATCGGCGATCTTGTCGAGCAATTCCAACGGCAGGCTTTTCGATCCGCAGATCAGCACATCATCAAAGAAGTGCCGAACCTCACCCGACACGCGGTACCAGTTGGTACGGATGACCGTGCGGCTTTGCCGCTGGCCGTTCGAATCGGTGTAGTACACCACATCCGTGTAGTTGTCGCCGCGCTCGCCGTCGTAGAACGTCACGGTCATGGCGTCGTACGTCCAGAACGGGATATACAAGCCGCTGAGTTGCCCGAGGTTCGCCAAGCGTTTCAGGCCGTTGGGTGCAAACCACAAACTCTTGATCCAAGTGTTGAAAGCATCTCGCGCTTCACGCAGTTCAATGGTGAATGGCAGCAATGACTCCGGCGGAATCATGGCATGCGTGGCTTCCACACTGGCGTTTTCCAGGTGCGTCAAACAGAACGGGCACTTCTCCGTGGCCACTTTATCTTCGATCAGCACGTTGGCTCCGCACCCCGTGCAGTGGACTTCCTGCGAACGCCCTGGCACTGCTTTGCCCGTGGCCTCCGCACGATCCAGATAGTCCAGGTAATCGCGTTCTGCTACTTCGCCCGGTGTACCACGGTCAATCTTTTTGTCGTATCCGCAGAACGGGCAGTTCAAGCCGCGTGATTTCGGGTTGTACTCCAACCTTGCCCCGCACATGGGGCATGGGAACAGCCGACCTGTGGGTGGAACGCGACTGATCGTCGGAGGTTTGTCGATGACTTCAGCAACGGGGATGTCGTCGGGCATGGCACTGTTCTATCAAGGAAACAGTTCGGACACCGCGATCACGCTTTCTTCAGCGACCAGCGGGCTAACGAACTGCTCTGTCGTGTAGCGTTGCATCGAATCATAGCGGTAGCCACGCTGCTGGGTATGATCCGAAATCGGATCACGAAACTGATAGACGACCTGCTCATTCACATCGATCACCCAATAGTCTTTAATTCCAGCTACAGCATACAGAAATGCCTTGTCGCCGAGGTCATATCGGATTGAAGTATCAGATACCTCAATAACAAGTTGAGTCGGAACTGAGCCGGAAACGTAGTCTCTCGGGCTGCCAGCAACAACAGCAATATCCGGCACAGGATTCGTATCCAGAGCAGTACGCAAGCCCATTTGCACACGAACCCAAAACTGTGAGCCGAACAATGACTTGAGACGATAGTCGATCAGTCCTAGAACGATGTCGTGCGGATCATTTGCTGGTGGCATTTGCAGGATATCCCCATCAACAAGTATGACGTTCTGCCCTTCAAAATCACCACGATCACCCATTCTGCAAAACTCTTCGTCAGTCCAATGCCAGCGTGTTGGCATGACACCTGTGACAGATTTCAATTCATCGATTTCTCGGGTCATTGGCATGGCATCAATCTCTTTTCCGTGGAACATTGTTGCTGTACGTCAAAAATGTTAGGGGAGCATGTCCGCAACTTTGATATTGGCATTCGTTGCCGCCAACGGAGCAATCGATTCTGACTCTGTCAGGATTTGCACGCTGGAGTATCGAAATCCACGCGGGGCTGCTTCATCGGCAATCGGATTACGGTGCATGTGCAGTAGCCGATTGCCGATGTCGATGACCCAGTAGTCAGTGATGCCAGCTGCGGCGTACAGGTGTGACTTCGGGCCGAGGTCGAACCGAAGTGTCGTGTCCGCAACTTCGATCAAAAGTATGACGGCGTCTGGTTCTGGATGGGCATTGCGGTACAAGAGGTCATTTCCCACGGCCACGCAAAGATCGGGAAGTGGGTTGGAGATATCGCTAATTTTCAAACTCGTCTGTGCCCGGACGGAGTGTGAGTGCCCAAACAAGGTAAGGAATAGCCGTGTAAGCAACTGGACACAAAATGTGTGAAGCGGTCCGGGTGCAGGCATCTCGTAAAGCTCCCCGTCGATCAGGAGGAATGTTTGATCCTGAAACTCATCCAAGCCGCTCATGGCTTCGAGCTTGGCATTCGTCCAACGGAACCGCTGCCCGACTTGCAGATCCCGACTGAAGTCCAGTTGTTGAGGAGCGACGACCATTTGGTTCTCCAGATGTGTGGTGAATTCTACCGTGGCAGCGGCGGGGGTACGTTGGCAAACAACCCGGCGAGATCGGCCTGGCTCTCGGCACTCACCCAGCCCGCCATGCCGGCCTTCCACACGAGGCTAGTGCGGATGATTTCACCACCGCGAACCTTCGCCGTGATCGTCGGGATATCGAATGGCCCCGCTTGCTGACCGTTGATCGCCACGAAGTACGTTGCCGACAACGGCACCGGCGGTGGCAGTTCCTTCGAGGTCACTGGGTTTGCTGCCGCCCCGGCAGCCATGGCGTTGCCGATCTGTTGACCAATAGCCACACCGGCACCCAAGCCCATACCAAGGCCAGCCCCGCCGCTCGGGTTCTTTGCCGCATCGCGGATCGCCTCGGCAGACTGGAACTTCGTGTACTGATCGAGGTTCCCCAGCACGCCCATCTCGGATCGTTTGTCGAGTGCGGCTTCCACTTCCGGTGGCAGACCGATGTTCTCCACGAAAAACTGGCTCAGGCTGATGCCCATCTTCGCCAGTTCTGGGGCAATGCGATCCCCGGCCAGCTTGCTCAACCGTTCGTAGTTGCCGATCAGATCGAGGATTGGAATCTGTTGCGAACCGAGTGTGTCGATGAACCGCGACACGATGGCATTACGGAACTGGTTCGTGATCTCGTAGGCCTCGAACATCGGGTCGGTGGCCACGCATTCGCGGATGAAGGTGCCGGGGTCGGTCACTTTGAACGCGTAGTTGCCGAAGGCTCGCACCCGCACCGGCCCGAACTCCGGGTCGCGCATCATGACTGGGTTCTGAGTGCCCCACTTTTGATCCGTCCACTGCCGGGTGCTGATGAAGTAGACTTCGCACTTAAATGGGCTCTCGAAACCGTACTTCCACCCAAGAATCTTGGACAGTACCGGCATGTTGTTGGTGTCGAGGGTGTACTTGCCTGGGCCTTTCACATCGGCCAATTGGCCTTCCTTCACGAACGCCGCGGCCTGCCCTTCCCTCACGATGAGTTGGGCACCGTTCTTGATCTCGTTATCTGAACGCGGAAAACGGTACGCCAGGATTTCGTTCTGCGATGGTTCCGTCCACTGGATGATGTCGATGAATTCGCGCGTGAGTTTGTCCCAGAGGCTCATGGCAGTACTCGCAGAGTGAGAGAGGGTCACATCGTCATGTCATGACCTGAGTACGTCCTTGGCAATGGAAAACCTCAATAACTCTCCGGCAAAACTTGGCCGTCGGCTTTGGTGCAATACCTCCGAAACATGACTCGATCTGCACCAAAACGCAAATACCGAACGGAACCATCGCAACTCACGAACTGTGCACCGTTGGTGTGCGAAGAGCCAAACTGTGACAAACCGGAGTTGACGTCGCTAAAGATCGTGGGGTTTGTACTCCGGATGTCCTGGCTAGGACCCCAGCTTGGCGTAGCCATGAGATTTGTGTCCGCATCGGCAACGGCTGCCCTGACAATTTCACTGTCCCAACCTGGGGAGTACGCCGATTCATTGTCGTCGTAGCTTTTGCCATATCGGTCGAGTTTCATCCGCTTCTCGCCGAAGAGAGCCGTGTTACTGGTGCCATCTGTAATGTCCGTGAGTCGAACGGTGCTCAACCCGGTACGCAAAATCACACCGGTGCTGCCCGACGAACTCAGGCTGCTGCCAGCATTCCCTGCGTAGTCGATTTTGGCCAAGCCGGTGCCTAATGCCGTACGCCGAGTTGGGCAATGGAACAACTTCACGGAGTGTGATTGAACCATCGAGGCGTTGGTGTTGCGGTAGGCGTTCTCTTCTTCGATGTACGGCAACAATTGATACGTCCAACTCCACTCTGCGCGTCGCATGACGGCATCGCCGGCACTTGCCGGGTAGTAGTAGGGTGCCGAGTGATAAGCATTCAGCGGATTAGCACAAGCTGCAACAATGTTCGCATGAGTTGGTGCCTCGCATCCGTTCTTCCCAGCGGTTGGCAGTACTCCGACCGTTTCGTGATAGTTGTGCGTGGCCAGGCCGAGTTGTTTCAGATGGTTCGCACACTGCAGCCTCGCGGCGGCTTCTCGTACCTTTTGCACTGCTGGCAACAGTAGACCGATCAGTAAAGCGATGATGGCGATTACGACCAAGAGTTCGATGAGCGTGAACGCTGCCGAACGGATTGAATGTTTGCTGAGAGACATGAATCACACGAATGATGAGAGGATTCTCACCAGATCGTATCGATACAACCGTAGTTCGTGCAAGTGAAAAAGCTAAGGGAATTGGGATGTGCAGGTCAATCGCTCGTCCTTCAATGATGTCAACGAACGAAGCAACATGGTTCAGCCCAAGGTAGGTATACGTGTCACGAACTTTGCCCCACTTAAGTCGTTGTCGCTCAACCCAAATCCGCTCATCTGAGTCGGCAATGCTTGAATTAAGGCTTCTTGGGGATGATTCGCTAGCGAACGACGTCCACGAACTTACTGGGGTTGCATGGTTGGGCGTGTGTCTTCGTGTACGAAATCACTCGGCTCAGGCCATGACTAGGCTCTGATGCCTTGCCACCGCGGCACATCCCGGCTACCGTTGTCGCATGACGGAACCTATCCAATCCTCAGCGGATCGTCCGCTGTCGCGCTTTGAATTGGCCTGTGTTGTTTTTCTGGCCGTCGGGCTAGTTTGGTTCGGCTATCACACCCTGTTCCGCGCTGCCTACTGCGACAACCGGATGACCGACTACGGCGTGTATGCCCGGGCGGCTTGGGCCGTGCGCACCGGGGCCGACCTGTACACCACAGTGGACGACAACAAGTGGCATTACGTCTACCCGCCGCCGTTCGTGCTGTTGTTCCTACCGTTGGCCGATCCACCCACTGGTGCCGACCGCACCGGCTACATTTCGTACGAACTCGGCGTGGTGCTGTGGTATGCCATCAACGTGGTGTTGCTGGC
>JBBRME010000042.1:0-26213 GCA_038230995.1 Gemmatales bacterium | reverse complement strand
CGTTTCTACTCATCTTGAAAAAGCGTGGAGCTGCGTGGCCATACTTTGTGGCTTGGATCACCAGCACGGAGTTCATGGAAATGTAGCGGGCATCAACCGCTTGCAGCCCCTACAACATCGGGTATGCCCACACTCCGCGAAAGACTCGTCGATCCTGTTTTCCTCACGCGAATGTTCCTCTTTGGCGGGTTGCTCTTCCGCCTCTGGCATTACATCCAGAACCACGTGATCTGGTTCGACGAAGCGGTGCTGCTGGCCAACGTGCTGGATAAGTCGTTCCTCGATCTCCTCGGCCCATTGCAATCGGAACAGGCGGCTCCGCCACTGTTTCTCTGGCTGCTCAAGCTGGTACATCTGACTTTTGGCGATATGGAGTACGTTTGGCGACTGGTTCCACTGCTGGCCGGATGTGCCGGGTTGTTCCTGTGCTTGCCGGTATTCCGCGCGTTGCTCACGCCTCACGGCGCGGCGTTGGCCGTGGGGTTACTGGCCGTGTCCGACGACCACATCCGCCTCAGCAATACGGTGAAGCCGTACACGTTGGACGTACTCGGCACACTGGTGCTGCTCTTCGCATTCGTCAAGACAACGCATTGGCCGACCCACAAGCGGTTACTTCTCGTCGCGGCCTTGGCCCCGTTGCTGTTGAGCTTCTCGTACCCCATGGCGTTTGTATTGGGTGGGTTGATGCTGGGTCTACTTCCGAGAGATCGCAAAGCAGTGCTGGCTTGGCTGTTGGCCGTGGCCGTGATTGGTGGAATCTTTGCGGTGTTGTATTTCGGCCCAATCAAAGCCCAGCGAGTCTCGCATCTTGAAAACTATTGGTCACATAACTACTTACCGTACCGCGAACCACTGCAAGTTCCGTGGTGGATGACTTGGCACACCTTCGGAGTCTGTCAGCAGTCGTGCAATCCATCGGGGTCATTACTCACGATCTTCGTGCCAATCGGGGCATGGATGTTTTGGCGTGGAGGTCGTCGCCGTTGGGTGGTTGTCCTTGGAGCAGCTTGGCTAGCAGTTCTAGCAGCCTCGGCGATGCGATCCTATCCCTATGGGCAGAATCGACTGATGCAGTTCTTCGGCACGATCGTGATTGTGCTTGGCGTGCGTGGAGTCGAGTGGTTAGCCACATGGAAGCGTAGTTTCGCGATTGGCCTTGGCGTTGCGTTATTCCTTGTGGCCGATGGCTACAGCCTGCACCGGTTGGTCTGGCCATGGTCGGAACCGGATGCCCGCTCCGTTGCCAAGTTTATCCGATCGAATCGCATTGATGAACCGGTGTTGAGTGACGAAGGCAATTACTTTTACTTCCTCAACGGGCAGGTACAACCGCTGACCTTTGCAGCAAACGTACCCGTCGGTGGACGCGTGTGGGTCGTGATGGATCACTACACGCCGGAAATCCGCCGACACGCGATGAACATCACACTCGCACCGCTTGGCTTCGTCGAAGTACGGGCCCAAGAGTTCACTCGCGCTGGCGCCTATCTCTTTGAACGAAAGCTACCCACGAATTGAGTTCAACTTGTCGTCAAGCCATGGCCGACGAGTTCGATGAA
Source organism: Gemmatales bacterium (assembly GCA_038230995.1). GTDB lineage: Bacteria > Planctomycetota > Planctomycetia > Gemmatales > Gemmataceae > JALHQU01. The sequence goes on along the minus strand of JBBRME010000042.1, from coordinate 24,651 downwards.
CACGTCTTCCAGCGTCGGCTCCGTTTTCTTGAGGTTCAGGATTCTCGCCCCGCTGTTCACCACGGCAGGCACCACCGTGCCTATCGCGGACTCTTCGTGCAGTAGCACTTTCACTTCCAATGTGTTGGGTGTCTCAGTCGTCACGGCCTGGAACACGCCCGGTAGTTTCGCCAAGTCCGGCAGTGTGCCCCCGGGTGCGAGGCTCAGCTCAAAGATGCTGTGTTGTTGCACGCGACGTTTGAGGTTGGCTGGCGTGTCGAGTGCCAGCACCTTGCCTTTGTCGATGATGGCGAGGCGGTCGCACAATTCATCCGCCTCGGCCATGTAGTGCGTGGTGAGCAGAAGTGTCCGTGACGGGTCTTCTTTCATCCATTCCCGCAGGTACTTGCGGATGGCCCGTGCACTGGTGACGTCCAAGCCGAGCGTCGGCTCGTCAAGGAACAAAATGCTGGGATCGGTGAGGAAGCCCCTGCAAAAATTCATCTTCTGGCGTTGGCCGGTGCTTAGGTGGCTCAGGCGTGCGTTGGCCTTTTCACCCATCCCCACGAGGTCGAGCATCATGGTGATGCGTTCCTTCAAGTCCTTCGTGTTGACGCCGTAGATGCGGGCAAAGAGCCAGAGATTCTCACTCACCGTAAGGATGCCGTAGCCACTGCTTTCGCCACCCGACACCATGTTGATCATCGGGCGGATCAGATGTGCATCGCGAATCACTTCGTGCCCGGCCACCCACGCCTGCCCTTCGGTGGGGGCTAAAAGCGTGGTCAAAATCTTGATGAGTGTGGTCTTCCCTGCCCCGTTTGGCCCAAGCAGGCCGAAGAGTTCACCCGGGGGTACTTCCAGCGTTACGCCATCGAGCGCCACGAACTCTGTGGGTGCGTCCGGCTCCTTGCGTTTCTTCTTGGCTTTTTTGTAAGTGCGACGGAGGTTTTCCGTGCGGATGGCAAGTTCAGTCATATCGCTAGAGTTTAGGAATGTTCGGCGACGTTGCATCGTGGAGTTTTGTCCGTGACTCATCTTGTTTTGGAAGATCAGCTTCGGAAGTCGGAACCGGGCCTGCGTTTTGTGTCGTATCGCTTGATGCGGGCCATCCGTTCCATCCTGACCGATCGTGGCGAGCGATTGGTGCCACACCCGGAACTGCCGATATGGATTAAGACCGAACTTGTACGCAGCTTTGATCTGCTTCCTGCAAGTGTGACAATGGGGTCCGATGCAGAATTGCTATTGATTGTTGACCCGGCCGACCGGCTGCCGCGACGTGTTGACTCAAGCCGAGTCGAGGCCTACGCCCAGCGGATGCTGATGTATGCCCGGATTCAACGGGCCACGTTCCTTGGCTCGTGGGATCAACTACCGGAGGAAGTGCGAACCGACATCGAGTTCTATTTGCGTAGTGAAGAATTGGTGCCAGACGGCCCTAACCCTGCGGAGTTGTACACCGCCTTCGCAGCCGAGTACCTCACCTGCCAGGCGTTCGACCCCGAAGCCGTGCCGTACATCTTCCCTGGTGCCGGCGAGCCGAAGTTTGCTGACATCGCGGTGTCGCTGCCAGCCGGGTATAAGCCACCTGCTCCACGCAGTATCGGTCACAAGGCCCAAGCGAAGCCCATTTCTGCACTCAGACCTGCCACGGCCGCCAGCATCGACCACGCCAAAGTCGTGCGGAATCATGCCCGTGCGGCAATCCTGCTAGCCCGAAGTGGCGATGCAACTTCAGCAATCCAACACCTTCAACAAACTCTCCTGCTTCGCTTGGCCGAGGTGCTGAGTTGGGATGCCAACACGACCGCAAGCTGGGCCACGGCCTTGGGGCCACTGCTCTTGTTGGCCGCCCGCCGCACCTGGAACCCGGCCAGCAAAACGCTGTACAACTTGCAGAAACTGGCTATCGAACAAGCCGAAGAGTTATCGGCGGTCGATCCCATCGGCTGGTTGAAATCATTCGGCAAGAAGCCACTGTTACGGAAGTTGACCATCGCTCGGCAGTCGCTCCTGCTTCAACAGTTGAAGAAAACCCGCAAGCACCTGCACGATGCCGGGCTGACCCCGACGGATGATTTAGCACTGAGCACGTTGCTGGATGGGGACATTGCCCGCGTTGAGTCAACACTGCGTCAAACACTGCGACCGTTGATCCATGAGGCACTCTTGGAAGGCGGGCTGAAGCCGCAACAGGCGTACAAATCCGGCGACACGATAGGCTATCCAGTACCGTTGACCGTCGAACTGAACGCCCGCGAAGCCATGGTTGAAGAACTGCTCGACACATTGTGTGAGCGCGGGCACACGCGGATGAGCCACCTGCGTGATGCCTTGGCCCGCAATGATCTCAAGATGAGCGATCTCAGTAGTATTGGAGAATGGTTCGGTGGTGATGCCCTGCTACGAACGGATCGGCTGCTGGCCGAGAAGCTCGATGGCCTGCACCACCGAGGCGAGGTGTACCTGCGACTGATTCAACGGTTCAGTAGTGTGGGGTTTGGTACGTCACTGGGCCGCTTGTTCACCAAGTATGTGGCATTACCCTTTGGTGCAGCCATCCTCGTGGTGGAGTTCGCCAAGTACATTGCCCACGAACTGACGATGGTGGCCGGTTGGGTAGCCGGGTTGTTCATATCGGAAGAACCAATTGTCGAAGCGACCGAAGCCGTAGAAGGGTCGGCAGATGTCATTGAGCACACGGCGAAGCACGCACACCATTCACCAATGTTCACCGCCGAGAGCGTTACGGCGATGCTCATCATCGGCGTTTTCTTTTTGCTTGTGATGCACGTCCCCATAGTTCGACGGTTGGTTCAACGCGGTTTGAGTCACCTTGGTCGTGGTCTGCGTTTTGTGTTCGGCACACTGCCGCTGCGGTTGTGGAACCTGCAACTGTTGCGCAAGGTGCGTTCGCACCCGCTTACCATTGCAGCCGTCACTCGTGCAGGTTGGCCGCTGGTGGCGGGCACGCTGGTGGTGGCGTGGTTCCTGATCGTGCATTCAAGTTTCTGGAGGGCCTTTGTCTGGAGCGGTAGCACGTTCCTAGTGTTGTTGCTGTTGCTGAATCTGCCGTTCGGTCGACGTTGGCAGTACTTCCTGGATGAGCGGATCTCCGACCTCTGGCGCGGCTTCTGCAAAGACTTTTTACCTGGTGTGATCAGCTTCTTCGTCTGGCTGTTCCGCGAGTTGCTGAGCTTGCTTGATCGATTGCTATACACCGTGGATGAATGGTTCCGCTTCCGGCCCGGGCAGGCGGAATCAAGCCTGATGCTCAAGGTCGTGCTCGGCGTAGTCTGGTTCCCGATTGCTTATGTCATCCGCTTTGCGTTTTACTTACTCATTGAACCGCAGGTGAACCCGCTCAAGCACTTCCCGGTCGTCACGGTGTCGCACAAGTTGTTGCTGCCGATGATCCCGTCACTTGTGAAATCGACAGGCCTTTCTGCACAGATCGTCACGACGGTGGTCTTCGGGATTCCCGGCATTTTCGGCTTCATGGTCTGGGAACTCATGGAGAACTGGCGACTCTACCGCGCGAACCGTCCACGATTCCTGAAACCACGCAGCATCGGCCACCACGGTGAAACAGTTCGCGGCTTGCTTCGCCCCGGCTTTCACAGTGGTACCGTACCCAACACTCATCGTAAGATGCGGATCGTCCTCTATAAGAGCTGGCTTGCAGGAACCCCGGCGGTGCTGGGCAAGAAGATCCACGAACTTCACCACATTGAACATGCCCTGCATACGTTCCTTGAACGGCATGTCTTCGTGCTTTTGAGTCAATCGAAGGTCTGGAATGGCACATCGCTCGAGGTGGGCGAAGTTCATCTATCATTGCAGTCGATGGAACTGGAGTTACGAGTACCGCAACTCGGTTCCGATCCTTCGATCCTAAGCTTCCGGCGGATCGACGATGCAATTGTCATCCACGCCACGCCCACCGGGTTTGTGCCGAAGTTGTCAGCGGAACAACGCACCGTTTGGGACACCGCGTTGCGTGGCGTGAAGGCGTGGGGGGCTGCCGGAGTGATCGAGGACTACGAAGCGTGGGTCAAGTTCTGGCAGGAACAGACCACATAGAGTACATTGTCGGCCCTACTCCTTGTCGGAGTTCGAGATGAAATGGATCCGCTGCTTGTGATTGGCCGTGGCCAGCTGCACGATTGAGTACAAACGGAAGAAGTAAGCGTTCCCATGACTGTGCCGTTCCTCGAAGCCCGCGGCATTCGCAAGCAGTTCCCTGGTGTTCTGGCCCTGGACGACGTGACCTGTGCGGTTAACGCCGGTGAGGTGCTGGCCGTGGTGGGTGAGAACGGCGCGGGCAAGTCCACGCTCATGAAAGTGCTCAGCGGGGTGTACCAACCCGACGCGGGCACGCTGTACATGAACGGTCAGCAAGTACGCTTTCCGAACCCGCTGGCGGCGATGGCTGCGGGTGTCAGCCTCATCCATCAAGAACTCAATCTCGCTGAAAATCTGCCGGTGCTCGACAACCTGTATCTGGGCCGCGAGCGCACCACCGCCGGGCCACTGCGCTGGAACGACCAACGCACCATGCGCGAACGTGGGGCGGTGCTGCTCGAACGGGTTGGCCTGCCCACGACTTTTCTCAACACGCTGGTGGCCGACCTCGCCCCCGGGCAGAAGCAACTGGTGGAAATCGCCCGAGCCTTGGGGCTGGATGCCAAGTTGCTGATCTTCGATGAACCCACCTCGAGCCTCACTCAGAAAGAAACCGACCAACTGTACCGGGTCATCGAAACGCTCAAAGCCAACGGCGTGGCGATGTTGTACATCTCGCACCGACTGGCCGAGATCCGCCGCTGTTGTGATCGCGCCCTCGTGTTGCGTGATGGCCGCAATGCTGGGGAGTTGACCACAAAGGACAGCCTGACGCACGAAAACATCGTCAAGTTGATGGTCGGGCGAGATCTCAAATCATTCTTTCCTCGGCAGCACCGCACCGGCGCGGGTAACACGGTGCTGAAGCTCACCGATGTTCGCTATGCCGGTGGGCCGAGTACACCTGTGAGTTTGGAACTGAAAGCCGGTGAAGTGCTGGGCCTTGGCGGGCTGGTCGGGGCCGGGCGTACAGAACTCAGTGAAGCAATCTTCGGCCTGCGTCGCATCACCCATGGCACACTGGAACTGCTCGGGCAACCGGTGAAATTGCGGACACCAGGGGCTGCGGTGAAAGCAGGAGTACTGCTACTACCGGAAGACCGCCGCCTGAACGGTTTGGTGCTCGAAGAAAGTGTTGGCTTCAACATCAGCTTGCCGATCCTTGATCAGCTCAGCCGACGGGTGCTGATCGATGGTGCCAATGAACGCCGCATCCACACCGAACAGATCGACTCACTTCGAATCAAGACCCCTTCAGCGAAGCAAACCACCGGGCTGCTGAGTGGCGGCAATCAGCAAAAAGTGGTTTTGGGCAAGTGGCTGGCGCGGGGGCCAAAGGTGCTGATTCTGGATGAGCCAACACGCGGTGTGGACGTAGGAGCCAAGACGGAAATCTACACCATCATTGATGAACTGGCCGGACGCGGTGTCGCTGTGCTGATGATCTCCAGCGACATGGAAGAACTGCTGGGTGTGTCGGACCGTGTGGGGGTAATGCACGAGGGCCGATTGGCCGGAGTGCTGGATCGAACCGAAGCAAACGAAGAGGCCGTGATGACACTGGCCACCGGAGGCGGACGATGAACGAGAAAGTCAAGTTCGGTGCAGCCCTGGTTGCGGGGTCGGCCATCACCATTTTCGTCTGGCTGGGCGTCGGCTTCCCCATGGGAGAGTTACCGTTCTCTGCGTGGTTGGTGTCGTGCGCCGTGTCGTTGGCATTGCTGTTTACCACGTTCGATGTGTCTGTCCGCAATCTGCAACGTTTGGCCGGTGTAGTCGTACTACTTGGCGTGATGTGGGCGGTATTGGCACAGAGTCACCCGAATGCACTCGGTCAACGCAACCTCCTCACGTTGTTGAACCGCCACGGCGAGTACGGCATCGTCTGCCTCGGGGCTGGGTTGCTCATGATCGCCGGAGGGATTGATCTCTCGATGGGATCACTGATCGCCCTCGCTGCCGTTGCCTTCGGCCTGCAACTCGAAGCCGGTGTGGCACCAATCATTGGATTATCTACCGTCCTCTTGGGTGGGTTGCTGATCGGCTTGGTTCACGGAATACTCGTAACCAAGTTGGGCCTGCAAGCGTTCCTCGTCACCCTATGTGGCATGTTTGTTTACCGGGGGTTGGCGCGCACGTTGAAGGACGGGCAGATCGGCATGGTGTCGGCCATGGACGCCAATGTGAATAACCCCGGCTTCGCCGAGCAACTACAAGGGCTGCGGTACTGGCTCACCGGTTTGAATCCTGATGAACGCCTCGTCTTCCCCGGCTTCCTCGCCGTGGCCCTGTTGCTCATGGCCATTGCGGCAGTGTTCCTGCACCGCACGGCGTATGGTCGCTACTGGTACGCCATCGGGTACAACGAGCAGGCAACGAAGTACGCAGGCATTGCCACGTGGAAGCACAAGCTCACGCTGTTCGGTGTCTGCTCGCTCTTGTCCGCCTTGGCTGGGGTGATGCTGTTTCTCTCGGCGGGGTCGATCACGCCGAGTTCCGAAGGCAGCGGATACGAACTCTATGCCATTACCGCCGCGGTGCTGGGTGGCGTAAGTTTGAAGGGTGGGCAAGGCACGGCTGTCGGCCTGCTGCTGGGGGCCATGGTGCTACCGGTGGTCAAGAGTGTCATGGTTTTCAAGAACTGTCCACAGGCTTGGGAGAACTGGATTATCGGCTTGATCCTGCTGTTGGGGGCAACCGTCGATGAGTTGATCCGTCGGCTAGGACAAAAGCGGCGGTAAAGGCCTCAAATACGACATCGCGCTCGTACTCCTACAACCGTCGCTGCTGGACACCCAAAAAGCGAACATTATGGTTTTCGACCGGACTTCCACTTGACGAATGGCCGATGAAATCGAAGAGTATGACGGTTCTGACGTTTGTGGCGAAGCAGTTGTTTCACGAACAGCAGAATCCAGTGGCAGGGTCGGCGATGCCGGATCCCAACATGATGTCAGTTCACCTCGAAGGCAATCCGCGGATTGCTGATTTCCGTAATGCGCGCATCATGCTGGAAGGCCGGTGTGGTGATGCGACACTGGGCGGAGACATTCCAGGGTTTCTCAATCCTGAAGAACCAGGCGACGGCGTAACGATCATGTTCCTGGGCAAGGCCCCAACGTTCTTCATTCAGGATGGCGATCATGTCCACCCGTTGAAACTCGGCATCAACAGCGTTGGCCGGTTGCCGGATAACAGCGTCATTATCCGCGATGAATGTGTCTCTCGCCGTCATTGTGCCATCGTGGTCCACAAAGATGGCAGTTGCGAATTGCATGATGTGGCTTCGAAGAACGGCACCGTGCTCAACGGTTCGCGCATCGCCCACCCCATGCGGATCGCCCCGGGCGACACCATCACACTCTGCTCCCGTATCATCAAGTTCCTGCGCAAATCGGAAGGGTGAGCTTACTTCACCAACTCCAGCACTTCCCAAAGCGACGGGTCATCTTGTACCGGGAAGTCGCCATTCACACTCAGATACTGCTGGCCTAATTCAGCGTCGTTCACCAGAGTAGAAATACCAAGGCGGTTGAACTGATCTGGGTCGTACCCAGTCAGGCAAGATGTTGGCAGAAATGCTTCAATGGCGTAACCGGACTTGGTGATCTCCGAACTCATCCGTACTTCGGTCGGGTTCGGTGCATTGAAGTCCTGCTGGGCTCGGTTAATCTTGGCGAACGTGAAGATCGGTTCCGTTTCATCGTCGCCCCCGCCGCAGGGTAGCAGGAAAAACTGATGGCAAAAGCGATTGGCCCGATGGCTTGTCCGGCTATCGCGGGTATCGAGCCAGAGGGTTAAACCATCAGCGAGCTTGGGCTTTGTTGAATCCACGACTGGTTTGCTTTTCTTCCCCTCGACCACCAAGCGCACGCCAAGGCCAAACTCATTCCAGCCAAGTGAGATGCTGGCGAACAGTTCACGCTCATCAAGTTCAGCAACGTGGTTGAGTTGAGAACCATCCGGTAGACCCAACTGAAATCCGCCGCCCTTGGTCATGGGCATCTTGGCCACGTACGGGCAGGTGTGGGCCAAGCGAACGAGAAAGCGATGTGGGACGAGTGACGGCATAGGGTTGTTGTAGCGAAGTGGCGAGCGATGCCCGTCAGGGCACTGTTTCTTGGTGATGCTGGGGACTACGTACGCAGGTCCGTCGCTCGCTGGATGTCATCAATTGACTTCCCACACACCGAGTGGTAAGTTTTGTAACAGTTCAACCCGCCGCTCGCACACCAAACAGTTTTCACATGACGACGATTCGCGTTGCCAGCACAAACAGTTCCCCGGAAGCCTGCGAAGCCCAGATCGGCTATCGATTTCATAATGCACAACTTTTACGTGCAGCCCTCACTCATTCGAGCGGCGCGAATTCTCGCGGGGCGTCGAACGAACGTATGGAGTTCCTCGGCGATAGTGTGTTGGGTTTGGTCACATGCGAAGCGTTGTACACCAGCTTCCCGGAATTTCAGGAAGGCGACCTGACCAAAGTGAAGTCGGTCGTGGTGAGCCGCAAGACGTGTGTCACGTTCAGCCGAACTCTTGGCCTGCATCGATTCTTGATCCTTGGCAAAGGATTGAGTACCTCCCAAGAGATTCCACCAAACATCCTGGCCGATGTGTTTGAAGCACTGGTCGCCGCCATCTTCCTAGATGGTGGTTACGAAGCCGCTAAGCCGTTTGTATTAAGATTTGTTCAGCCAGAGATTGAAGCTGTTGCGGGCGAAGCTGTCATGAACAACGCTAAAGCGCAACTGCAAACGCATGCCCAGCGCGAACACGGCGATACGCCCCGCTACGCGGTGCTCGACGAGCAAGGCCCTGATCATGATCGGTGCTTCAAAATCTCTGCAGAGATTGGAAGTCATCGTTATGCCCCCGTCTGGGGCCGAAACAAGAAAGAAGCGGAGTTACGAGCCGCTCAGAACGCCCTTGCAGAGATCCAAGGTCAGCCACTGCCGCACCCCGCAAATTAGGATTGGGACATGTTGCGTGGCTATCCGCTGTTGTGCCAATGCTGTGGGGAAACCGCAACGCTCAAGATCGCATCCGAGTGGAGTGACGGCCAAACTCGAGAGTTGAAAACTTATTCGATCTGCTGTGAAGCATGCCTATCGAAAGAATGGTTCGCAGCTATGGAGCGACAGCGAAGTTGTCGAGTGTCGCTCGGTGAGACCCTCGGGCCACCCGGTGTCTACAACGAACAACGCCCCCAGAATCGGGGGCGTCTTTGGGTCTTCCGAAGTGGTGGGTTAGAAGTCGTTGCCGAGGGAGTCCCCGCCCTTGCGTGTGCCGAAAGCGGAGAAGCTTGAGAGACTGACAGAGAAGCTCACAAATCGAACGGAACCATCAGCCAGAACAGCTTGGAAGCCGCCGATGTGCGAACTGCCAAATCGTTGTTCACCCCAACCGAAACCACGGAATGCAGAATCTGGCTTTGGCAGGCGGTCTGTCCAGCGAATCGTGTCGTGATCCCAACCGCTCGTGTAGCCTTCGTTATCGTCGCTTTGGAAGTTGCTGAGGTTATCGGGATCCATCGCCTTTTCGCCGATCAGCATCGTATTCGAGGTGCCGTCCTTGAAGCTGACCATCGTTGCGGCGTTCTTGCTGCCGTAGGGGTTGTACACAATCGCCCCGCTGGTGCCGTTACTCGACAAGCCACCGTTGGCGGCGTAATCGGTCATCGCGTGTGCATAGTTGCCACCCGGCCCGTACCAAGCATTTGCTGAGAGTACACGTGGTTTGGGCGAGCGGCTTGAGCAGGTGAACGTTTTGATGGGTGCACCAATCGCATTGATCTGACACTGGGCAATGGTCGTGCCACCACCACCGCGATGGACGTTATCCTGTTCGATGTACGGCAGAATCTGGAAGCCCCAGCCTGCACGTTGTTTATCAAGTGTTTCGGGTGCCCCAGCAGCGCTGTAGTCCGGTGGATTCCACCAGCCCTCTGCCCCGTGAGGCAGCACGCCAAACGTGCTTTCGTGATTCAAGCAGGCAAGGCCGAGTTGCTTCAGATTGTTGCCACATTGCATCTTGGCAGCAGCTTCACGAACTTTTTGCACAGCGGGGAGAAGCAGACCGATGAGAATCGCAATGATGGCAATGACGACCAACAGTTCGATTAAGGTAAAACCGCGTCGGGGAGAGAGACGACTGATCATGAATGCACCTATCGGATGAGGAGATGAAAGCCGGATTTCAACGTAACATAAATACATCACGGCAACAAAGAATCTGTCAGTTAGAACTGGCAAGAAATGCAATTGTATCAAAATGACCGACGATGCTTCCTGTATCATCTGCCGTAGTGATTATTGTGATTAGCGGGTCGCATCATGCTTATCGGTCAAACCATTGGCAGCCCAGCGAAAGGCGAGTTCTACATCGAGAGAGAACTCGGCAGCGGCGCGATGGGCACGGTCTACCGTGCCACGCTGACGATGAAAGAGAAGAAGTATCCTGTTGCACTGAAAATTGTTTCTCTGGGCTTACTGGGCAACGAGTCGGCCATGGCCCGATTCGAGCGTGAGGCCGCCATCCTCCAACAACTTCGGCATCCACACATTGTTCGACTCTATGGCACCGGTAAGTATCGTGGTACACCGTACATTGCGATGGAGTATATCGACGGCGAAGCGATGGATCGTGCCTTGATCCGCCGTGGTCGCATGGGTTGGGAAGAAGTGTTTGGCTACGGCAAACAGTTATGCGAAGCCCTGCAACACGCCCACGAAAAGGGGATCATCCACCGCGATTTGAAGCCATCGAACCTGATGATTACCAAAGACGGCAAGTTGAAACTGGCCGACTTCGGCATCGCCAAGGATACCGATGTAACGGCTCTGACCGGGGCGAACAGCACCATCGGCACGGCAGCGTATATGTCTCCAGAACAGTGCCGAGGAAGCAAAGAACTTTCGGCCAAATCCGACCTCTATTCCCTTGGCATTGTTTTCTACGAACTCATCACTGGCAAGAAGCCGTTCTACGCCGAGACCACGATGGACATGTTCCTCAAGCATGTCAACGAAACACCAGTGCGGCCCAGCAAGTTTGTGCATGATCTGCCCATCTGGGTCGATAATCTCATCATGCATCTGATGGAAAAACCCGTAGACAGCCGACCGCTCGACGCAGCCACCGTGGGGCGGATGATCCTTGAGATCGAAACCAAAGTGCAAACGCTCCAAAGCGCTGGGCTGGAAGTCGCTACGGCACGGAAGATCGACCGGAAGCTCAACGCCGAAGCTAGCAGTACGAACGAGGACAAAGAAGCCGCCCGTTTGTTGAAAGGGAAAAAGAAGAAAAAGAAGAAAGTCATCCCACTGATGCAACAGACGTGGGTCAAAGGCGTTGCACTTGGCGTACCGCTTATGGCACTTGTTGGATTGGCCGTTTGGCTCGCGTGGCCAATTGGCCCTGAAAAAGCCTTTGAGCAAGTGGCAGTAGCTACTGGAGAAGAAAAGAAGACCAAAGTACTTGAGTTCCTCGGCAAGTTTGGAAACACGGACCATCCAAAGGTCGGCGAAGCCCGTGTCATCTTCAAGGAATTGCAATCGAAGAAAATCGAAGCCACGCTCTATAACCGCATCGGCAGTAAGGACAGCAAATTCAATCGCCGAAAAGCCATGGAGGGTGAAGACCAAGCTGTGATGGATCAAATCTGGTTGGCACTGGAAGCTGAAGAAGAAGGGAATATCAAACGGGCCGCCGAGAAGTGGAGCTACGTCGCTAAAGAAGTTCCCGAAGTGGACGTGAGCAAATATACCGACGAAGATGCCATGCGTGTGCCGCCGTACCGTTGGATTGCCGAGCGTCATCTGGGCGAGATCAAAGCCGTGGGTCTGGAACTGCAACGCCTTGTTATCGCGTACGAAACCGCGTTGGTCGATGAAAAGTTCGCTAATCAGAATCCCGACGCATTGGCACTCAAGGGCATGCGATATGAAAAACTTGGCGACGCACCCAACGCCAAGCTCACTTGGGACGATCTTCGCAAGATCGTCGCTAGCGATACCGATAAACTTCGCTGGGTACTTCTGGCTACTGATCGAAAGCTGGCCAACACCAACGATAAACTCTCACCTGAAGAAGCAACAACGAACCGCAAGAAAGCGATTGAGTCGTTGTTAAAGCAACTGACCACAGACTGGTTGGAACTTAAGGGCAATACGCAGAAGCCCTTGGAAATGCGCAAGTTTCGCAACGGCTGCCGACAGATCACCGAACTCTACTCAGGCGACCCTGATCCGACGATTACCGGTTATGTCGCTCAGGCCGCTAACATGTTGAAAGAAGCCGAAGGTAAGTAGTCCCAGGAAGACCTCTCTCGCATGATCCCCTCGTACACAAAAGTTTTACGTCCGAAATCTCTGGCCGCGTTTGAGCGAGCCAAGACACTCATCCCCGGCGGAGTGAACAGCCCGGCCCGTGCCTTCGGTGGCGTGGGCGGCTCACCACTGTTCATCGCCCATGCTCATGGAGCAACGCTCACAGATCTTGATGGATTCGAGTACCTCGACTTCATCGGTAGTTGGGGGCCGATGATACTCGGCCACTGTCACCCGACGGTCATTGCCGCGACGACGAACGCCATCCACCGTGGCACCAGCTACGGTGCCCCATGCGAAGCCGAGAGCGAACTGGCAAGCATGGTGATTGATGCCGTACCAAGCATCGAGATGGTGCGTTTTACGTCCAGCGGAACCGAAGCCGCCATGAGTGCCCTGCGATTGGCACGTGGGTATACCAAACGCGATTTGATCATTAAGTTCGCCGGTTGCTATCACGGCCACGTCGATGCACTGCTCGTTAGCGCCGGAAGTAGTGCCCTGACATTGGGTGTGCCGAACAGCCCCGGTGTCCCAGCCGATGTGGTGAAACACACCCTTGTGCTGCGGTACAACGACAGCCAGCAACTGGCCGAGGTGTTCGCCAAACATGGCGACAACATCGCTTGCGTGATGCTGGAACCGATCGTCGGCAACATGGGACTGGTGATCCCGACGACCGAGTTCCGCAGCGAACTCCGCCGCCTGACCCATCAACACGGCAGCCTGCTGATTTACGATGAAGTGATGACCGGCTTTCGACTGAGCTATGGCGGCGCGCAAGCCCTGCTGGGTGACGCTCCGGACATGACGGCCTTGGGGAAGATCATCGGCGGCGGCTACCCCGTGGGTGCCTACGGCGGCCGGGCCGATGTGATGAAGTACGTCATGCCCGCTGGGCCGGTGTTCCAAGCGGGTACGCTCAGCGGTAACCCGGTGGCCATGGCGGCCGGTATTGCCACGCTCACCGAGTTGAAGAACAACCCGCCGTACGCCCGGCTTGAAGCCATGAGTGCGAAGATCGAAGCGGGGCTGTCAGTTGCCGCTCGTACGGCCAAGATACCGCACACCTTCAACCGCGTCGGCAGTATGTGGACGTTGTTCTTTACTGACACTCCGGTGACGAACCTCGACACGGCTACGACAAGCGACACTGACCGTTTCGCCCGATTCTTTTGGGGAATGATGGATCGCGGCATCTACCTGCCGTGCAGTCAGTACGAAGCTGCATTCTCCGGTGCCGCCATGACCGATGCCGACATCGACCGCACCATCCGGGCCGCAGAAGAGACATTGATGGAGATCTAAACAGAGCCATGCACGGAGCATCCGCAGAATAAGTCGTTTACTTCTGCCACAACAACCATGTTCTGTAGCCACCGCTGAGGTTGACGACGTTGTAGCCGTGTTGCATAAGGATTCGTGTGGCGATGTAGCCACGCAATCCAACCTGGCAGTAGACGGCTAGTGGTTGATCCTTCGGCAGCTCTGTGAGTCGGCTGCGCAAATCATCCACAGGAATGTTCACCGCAGCGGGCACGGCACCCGCAGCGAACTCCTGCACATCACGAACGTCCACCAAGTAAGGTTTCTGTTCCATTGCCTGATAGTCCGCGAAGCTCATCTGCGGATGATCGCCACGCAGCCAGCCACCGGCGACGAAGCCGAGCATGTTGATGGGATCTTTCGCGCTGCCAAACGGCGGGGCATAGGCCAGTTCCACTTCTTCCAAATCCTCTACTGTCCAGCCAGCTTGGATTGCCACAGACAATACGTCGATTCGTTTATCCACGCCGCTGCCACCTACGGCTTGGGCACCAAGAATGCGGCCATTCGTCGGGGCAAAGAGCAACTTCAGCGTCATCCCCTCGGCACCCGGGTAATAGCCGGCGTGGTTCGCAGGATGGATATAGATGCTGCGGAAGTCGATCTTCTTTTTCTTCAACTGCTTCTCGGACATGCCCGTAAGTGCAGCGACCTTGCCGAACACACGAACAATGGCGGTGCCCTGCGTACCACGATACTTGGCCTTCGTACGGCCCAAGGCATGATCCGCTGCCAGGCGACCCTGTCGGTTAGCGGGCCCAGCCAGCGGCACTTGGCCCTTCATTTCACTCACGACGTCCGATACTTCGATCGCATCGCCTACCGCGTAAATATCCGGATCGTTGGTTTGTAGATGTTCATTGACCATTAGCCCGCCACGTTCGCCGGTACGCAATCTGGATTGAATCGCCAGCGTGTTCTCCGGTTTCACACCGAGACCGAGAATGACCAACCCTGCCGGATGTGTGCCGTTACGTTCGAGAACGACTGACACACCGTTGTCAGCGGGTAGGAACTCCTTCACAGTGTCGTTTAGGATGACATTGACGCCGTGCTTGCGAATCTCCTGCAAGATCGGCGTGCTCATCTCCGAATCGAGTACTCCAAGCACTTGTGGGTTGCGTTCAACAAGTGTGACGTGGATCTTCTTGTGAATCAGCGCCTCCACCATCTCCAAGCCGATGAAACCACCACCCACCACAAAAGCGTGCGTTATACCGGAATCGATGACAGCCTTGATTTTGTCTGTGTCTTCGAGGTTGCGCAGCGTGTGGACTGCCGGGAAATGAACGCCGCGAATGTCCGGTCGCAGTGGGGCAGCCCCTGGTGAGAGGATCAGTTTGTCGTAGTTCTCGGTGTATGTTTCGTCAGTTCGCAGATTCCGCACGAACACGGTCTTGGCCTTGCGGTCGATACCATCGACTTTGCTCAGTGTGCGCACATCAAGTTTAAAGCGGGCCTTCAACTTGTCGGCCGTGGTCACAAGCAGTTTGTTGCGGTCGGCAATCTCACCACCCAAGTAGTACGGCAACCCACAGTTGGCGAAACTTACATCAGGCCCGCGTTCAAATACCACGATCTCGGCATGTTCATCGATTCGCCGCGCCCGAGCTGCTGCTGAGGCTCCACCCGCAACTCCACCCACGATCACAATCTTCATCCCGTTGCTCCTGTCGTCGTATTGCAGACATTTTTAGTCACGCGGTTCCAAGGCATCTTGGCTAACGCCAAGCCCATGCCACAAGTGTCGGTGACACCGGCAAAAACGAGTCCTGCACCGATGAAAGCCGACAAGCCAAACAACGCTGGATGCAGCAGGAACCCAAGTGCTACGCCGACCACAACAATGGTTCCAGCCAAGATGCGGACTTGGCGCTCCAGGCTCATCATCTTCTTACCTCGCTGAACCGGCAATCCAGCATCGGTCCAGGCCAGCGTACCACCTTCCACGTTCATCACGTTGGTATACCCTGCCACGCGGAATTTTTCGCAGGCCTTTTGCCCACGCCCACCGGAACGACAGATGAGGTAGACCATTTCGCTGGCTGGCACATCTGCCATGATGGAACTGGGTTGCAGCGTGTCGAGTGGGACGTTCACCGCTGAAGTGGCATGGACTTCCTGAAACTCCACCGGCGTGCGTACGTCGATCAGGCGAAGGCAAGGCACAGTTTGCATTCGTTCCTGCACGGCTTTGGGTGTGGCACTCACGATCATGATGGCTCCAGTTTCTTGGTACTTGTTGGCTGCTGAAATCGCTGTACGAGGCAAGCCATGAGATTCGCCAAGTGCGGCTCAACAATGCTGTAGTAAGCGAACCTACCAGACTTTTCACACGATAAAAAACCACACCGCTGCATCAATCGAAGATGCTCGGAGGTCATGTGGCTGGGCAACTCGCACTTCTCTGCCAATTCGCCAACGGCGTAACGACCATCAAGCAAAAGCTGTACGAGTTGTAATCGTTGCGGGTGCGCCAAGAGCTTGAGGCACTCCGCGGCTTGTTCTAATTCATCGAAGTTCAACATCTGTCGGCGTGGCATTGAACACCTCGGCAGTATCGTATCGACATGTTCCGATATGTCAACATTTATAGCTGCCTTCCTACATCAGCATGGAATCTGAAGTGAAGCAAGGCGAGCGTTCCTGATGGTCGACATTGGGAATGACATTTCTTCCGAACTTGGCCTCGTCGGTTCCTGAACTGCCGATAAGATTCTTTTTCCTGAAGTTCCGTTTTACGGGTGATGCGATGGCCAAGGGTAAAGAAGCACGCGGGATCATCAAGTTGGTGAGTTCCGAGAGTACGCACTGCTATTTCACACAGAAGAACCGCAACAACACCAAAGAGCGTATTTCACTGAAGAAGTACGACCCGACTCTGCGTAAGCGAGTGATGTACAAAGAAGCTGGCAAGCTCTAAGCTTGACTCTGCAAATTTAAGAAGCCGACGCGATGCGTCGGCTTCTTGCGTTGGTACCTACAATCAGCATGCACGCCGAGGCGAAAACCAATGCAACGCGATGATGACAACCAGTACGATGATCGGCTCGATGACCCAGAACCCGACGCAGCAGAACTCAGGCAGGTCATGCGCGAAGTCTCGGCGTATCGGGCCATCTGTCAGCAGATTCGCAAGAAGTCGGGCAGCATGATCTTCTTCGGATTCTTTATGCTGGCGATCTGGTATTTTCTGGATGGCCAAAAGAATGACTGGTCGATCTTCAGCATTCTGTATCTCTCATTAGCACTGTTGGAACTTTCGGTCGGGTTGTTGAATCGATTGTGGCCCAGTCCTGAAAGTATTCTTCTCGATGGTGTAGTGCTCTTTGGTTTTGCTGCATCGAACGCTGTACGGCAATATCTTGCATTTCAAGCCTTCGGTCAGAAAGCCATCAGCCCCTTCATGCTTGTGTTTGCTGCCATGTGGTTCTTCCAAGGCATCCAGACCATCCGTTCGTACTTCGCCATCAAGAGGTTGATGCCCATCCGCCCAACGAAAGCCAACCTGCGTTGGTTCGATGGCTTGGTGAAGGAACTTCAAGATGCAGATCCAAAGGAAGACGCTCGGGCACTTTCGCTTCCCACGGAACCATTTTTAACAGGCAAGTTGCTTGGTGAAAATGCTTTCTTTCTGGATCACACGCAGACGGTAATGGTTGCGGC
Source organism: Gemmatales bacterium (assembly GCA_038230995.1). Classification (GTDB taxonomy): domain Bacteria; phylum Planctomycetota; class Planctomycetia; order Gemmatales; family Gemmataceae; genus JALHQU01. Next base: position 7,222 of record JBBRME010000042.1, on the reverse strand, counting down.
TCGACGGGATGTGGAGATGATTCCGACCTATGAAAACGATGGTGGTGCTCCGTTTGTTCATCTCTTGATTGAAGGTGCCGCGTACCCGATGTTCCGGGTCAGCGAAGCGAACTGGTCGAACTATGTCGCTTGGAAACGCGAAGGAGGCGAAGAGCCCCCACCGCTGGAGCCTGCGGTGCCGACGGTGTTTCCGGTGCGGTCATGAGTGAAGTGGTGATTGTCGGGGCTGGCCTTGCAGGACTGTGTTGTGCAAGGGTGCTGCACCGGGCCGGTGTACCATTTACGCTGATCGACTCTGCTGATGCCGTGGGTGGACGTATTCGCACTGATGTGGTCGATGGCTTCCGCTTGGATCGTGGCTTTCAGGTGTTTCTGCCGAGCTACCCCGAAGCCAAAGCGGTACTGAACTACCCTGCCCTGCAGTTGAAGTCGTTTGAACCAGGCTCGCTGGTACGGCTGGGCGGCAAGTTCCATGAACTGTCCGACCCGTGGCGTCGGCCAATTGCAGGGGTGCTTTCCGCGTTCAGCCCGGTGGGTTCGCTTTCGGACAAGTTGAAGATCGCCAAGTTGCGCGCTGATGTGCTGCGTGGAAGCGTGGAAGACAAATTCACGCAGCCGGAAACCACCACACTGGCAGCGTTGCAAGGACGTGGTTTCAGCCCAAACATCATCGAGCGGTTCTTCCGCCCGTTCCTCGGTGGCATCTTCCTCGATCCATCCTTGAGCACGTCCAGCAGGATGTTCGAATTCGTCTTCCGAATGTTCACGACCGGTCTGGCTTCGCTGCCAGCGTTAGGGATGGAAGAAATACCCAAGCAACTGGCCCACGACCTTCCCCAAGATTCGATCCGCTTGAAGACTACTGTTACGCAACTGACGGAGACTACGCTGACATTGGCCAGCGGCGAAACCATATCGCCAAAGACGGTGGTGCTGGCTGGCCAACACAGCAATCGACTGCTGGGCGATGTGACCTTGCCACAGCCGTGCGGAGTCACCTGTCTGTACTTCCGCATGGCGAGAACATCCCAAAGCAAACCGATCCTCGTGCTCAACGGTGATGGCACCGGCCCCATCAACAACCTTTGCGTTCCGAGTACGGTCTGTCCAAGGTATGCCCCGGCAGGCTCGCATCTGTTATCCGTGACTGTGCTGGGCGCAAATCACGGGCCGGACTTGGAACAACAAGTTCGCAAGCAGTTGAAGAGTTGGTATGGCGATGAGGCGTCCACCTGGGCACACTTGCGGACTTACACGATCCCGTTTGCATTACCAACTCAGCACCACATTGAACCCGCCGAAGCCCCCGCCAAGGTTCGCCCCGGCGTGTTTGTGTGTGGCGATCATCGCCACACCGCCAGCATCAACGGAGCGATGGTCTCCGGTCGATTGGCAGGTGAGGCAGTATTGGCGGAGCTACCAGACTTAAGAACGTGATGCTGCATCACGTTCCATCAAAGCAAGCATTCGACATGAAGTGCTGCCGGGAGGATGTTGAACGTGGCTTGCATCAAGCCGTCTGCAGGACGGCAGAAAAATTCACCGTCGGCATGGATGCATAGCGGCTCGACAGACGTGACCACCACTTTGCCAGACGCAAAGCGACTGAGCTTTGGATGATTCATTGGCAAGTTACCACTCATCAAACCGGGTAGGAACCTCAGCAGATCCCACCGACTCGCATCAGCCACATGCAACCCATCGAACAGTTGATCCGTCAGGCTCGCCATCTTCGTGATTGGGAAACCACCCTCACGGATACCAAGGTTGATGGTGAGGGCGAGTGTCGGTTTGCGGAACTCACTCTCGGCCAATTTCACATGGAGTACCGGTGTGCGAAAGTGCTTGAACATAGCTTTAAGAAATGCCAGTGCATAAAGAGGCACCCCGCGTAGCCAGCGAATTGAACGAGACTCGAGTGCCACCATGCCATTGAAGCCCACCCCGGCACAGTTGGCGTAGTAAAGTTCTCTATTCACGCCTGTGATATGCCCGATGTCGACAGCCACGTCACGAAGAGTGTGCCCAATGCCGCGCGCTTTCCACCATGGATCAAGTCCCAACGTGTGGGCGTAATCGTTACTACTACCCAAGGGCCACACACCCATGCGGACTGCTGGACTCTTGGCGTGCATCAAGCCATTGGCGACTTCGTGAACAGTGCCATCACCGCCAGCGGCGATCACTCTCTCGAAACCTTCTATAGCTGCGCACTTGGCTAATTCCGCACCGTGTCCAGGTGATTGCGTTGGGCGAATCTCAGCACCGGGGCTGGCCCACGCAACGGTTGATTCCAAAAGTTTCTTTGCTCTTCCACGCCCAGCCCGTGGGTTATAAATCACACACGTAGAACGAATCGACATGGACGACGACCCCGGGCAGCATGATGGTCACGATACGCCCATTGACAACCACGGACATCCCCGCTGCCATCCGTGCCTGGCAAGACACGGTCGCCGAAATCAGGATGTAGACACTTCGGATCAACTTGCGCTATTCCTTGAACGCAACCCAGGTGTGTGTCAAGTGGCCGAATATCAGGGGCGCATCATCGGGCTATCAATCGCAGGACACGATGGCCGACGCGGCACTTTGCATCATATTGGTGTTGCTTTGGCGTATCGTCGAAACGGCATCGGGCGGACGTTAGTGGAATGCAGTTTTGATGTGTTGCGTACACAAGGCCAACACCGAGTACACAATCAATTCAAAGAGAGTAATGCCACGGCTTTGCGGTTCTGGAAAGCATTTGGAGTGCGTGAACAAAATGATTTGGTGATGATCTCGTTGCAACTGGGGGTTCGCAAGAAAGCGGTGCTTACCGAGCCCAGAAACGAACGAAGCGGGGTGATGTTCCCCGCTTCTCAAGTCACTTCAGACAAACTTAGGCTTAGTCGTCGCCTTTGCCGCTAGCGGCGGCAATCGACTTAGCTTTGATCTTGAAGCCAAAGGTCACGTCGCTACCTTTCGACTTAGCCTTCAGGGTGCTGGTCAGGTCGCTGATGATGTCCTTGGCTTGTGGGGCTTGTGCACCAGCAAGTGGCAGGAACGTCTTAGCGGCGTCGATCAGCTTGTCGAGGTTGGTGGTCATCTCGTCCGCGGTATCGGCATCCTTCATGCCCATGCTCATTTCCATAGCAACTTCTTCACCAAGGCGAAGTGTCATGGAGATTGTGCTCATACTCTTCAGCGACTTCTTCAGTGATTCGCCATCGATGCCAACAGCGCTCAATTGGCTCAGGTCAGGCAGTTCGTTCAGTTTGCCTTCGACCACCGCAGCATAGTACATCGAAGCCTTCTCGTCTTGCTTCAGCACGAGGTCAGACAGCTTCTTGTTGAGCTTGGCTTTTTCTTTGTTGTTAAACGCGTTGAGAGCACCCACGAGCAGTTTCTCGTCGGTTGAGCCAACGAGGGTCTTCTCATCGGCCACGCTGATGAACATCGGCTTGCCGGTATCGCCGGAGGCCTTCACAGCCTTGTATTCCTTGCCATCTTGCTTGATGTCAACGATCTTCACTTTGTCGGCGTTCTTATCCGATTCAGCCTTGGCCGCTTCGAACAGTTTCTTCGGGTCGAATCGACCACGAAGAACACCCACAACGTTCATATCTTCGCCCGAACCCCACAGGCCCACCGTTAAGCTGTCGATATCTTTCAGCGGGTCGAGGCCGAAGGATTCTGTGTATTGCTTGACTTGCTCGCCCTTGAGCATTTGATCGATTTGCGTTTTTGCATACTTCTTGATGATGTCCGACTCCAGCACTTGCTTGAAGTTGAAATTCATCACTTGTTCGGTTTCTTTCGGCAGCAGAGTATTCACTTCTGCAGCGCGAACAGTGCCTACGGTGAGCAGAACAGCGGCCATCAGGCCGGGCAGCAATCGTCGCATCGACGACTCCTCATGGAAAAGGGTGACTCTTGGAGCGAATGCCGCTCATTGCAACAATTGTACTCAACAAGTTCGGGTAGAGTTTCAGGACGGGGAAAAAACTCAACCCTCGTCATCATCTTCCCCAAGGACGTGTTCTGTCACATAGATCGGCACATTCGCGGCGAGGGCCACGGCCACGGCGTCGCTCGGCCGGCAGTCGATTTCGTGCAACTCGCCGTCTTGCTGAACACGCAGCTTGGCGTAGTACGTTTTATCGCGAAGGTCGCTGATCAAAATGTCCTGCAGTTTTCCGCCGAGGTTCTCGATGGAACTCACAATTAAGTCATGAGTTAGCGGGCGCGGAGTGGGTGGTTCCTTCACACGGCGTTCGATATTTGTGGCTTCAAAGAGGCCAATGACGATGGGCAAACTACGTTCGCCGTTCACTTCGTTCAGCACGATGACTTGATCGTCGTCGATCTCGTTGATGATGATCCGTTTCAGTTCCAGTTGTATCGGCACGGTATTTCTCGCAACAATCACCTGATAGTGTAGTCATGACCAAGGCCGTTGACCTAGGCTAGCCTATCTCGATCCTTCGGACCTCATGACTTTGAGGGCCAAAGCCCGTGACAGTGTAGCCCAGGCCAGCGGCCTGGGTTTAGTCTTGGAGGCCAGGGATGGCAGCAACTCGACCGGGTGTGTGGTTAGTAGCACGCCCGGAAGCCGTGATTCTGGAATTGACCGAGCCACTACGTGCAGCTGGTTTTGCGGTGTTCGTTTCGCTCACGGCACCTGTTGATCCTTTTGCCTTGGTGGTCCAGTTAGTGGATGAAACACCGGACTTGGCTGCCGCATTTGCTCGGCGATTGCGGGCGGATCGGACCCATGCCCCAAAACCGCTGCTGTGGTTGGTAAACGAAACCACGCTCGCCAGTGCCGCCGGTGGCTTGGAAGCCGGGGCCGATGCGTGTTTGGTGCGGCCGGTTGATGGAGAACTCCTCACGGCTCAGGTGCAAGCACTTCTGCGAACTCACGAAAACCTGCACCGCTTTGCTACCAAAGGGGCCGATGCCCACGACCTCACCGAGCGTTTACAAAAGGCTTACCGCACACTGGAAACCGACGTGGCCTTGGCCCGGCAATTGCCAACGGTGCTGACACCTCGAGCCGTCGAAACTGCCAGGTGGTGGGTGCATCCCGCTAGCAGTGGCGGAGCTAGTCGTTTCGATGTGATGGCCTTGCCGAGTGGTGAACTCTGTTGGGTGATGATCGATGTTGGCGGTGTTGGCCCGACCAGCAGTGCGTTATTGGCCGAAGCGTTTAAGGCGGAATTGTTGCGTACGGTTTGTACTCTCGCACCTGCTCAGACCATGGATCGGTTGAATCAATTTGTTCAACGGTTGCAGTTACCGGATTCGGTCATCATCAGTGCGGCCGTCGGCTCGTGGAAGAATTCCCAAGCCACGGTGGCCAGTGCGGGGCTACCGCCACCGGTGCTGTATCAATCAACTGGTGCGTGTGTGGTTTGGCACGGCAGCGGGCCATTCCTCGGCACCACCACGACGAAGTACGGCGAAGTGAGTGGGGAAATTCAACCTCACGACAGGCTGGTCATGATCTCCGGCGGTGCGGCAGTGGATCGTCGGCCCGACTTGCGTGAGTATCTCAGCGAACTTGCTGAAACACCGCTGGATGAACTGGCCGAACAACTCGCCAAGCGACTGCTTAGATCGACGGACGAAGCGGACGGTCTAACGGTGTTTGTCTTGCAACCGGAATGAATTTGGTGAACCGGCTGCGTGAGCTGCTGGGTGGTTCGTTCGCACCCGGCGACTTACGTCGCCGGTTCACCAAAACCCTGATGGAGTTAGGGCTGATGAATGCGTTGCCGAAAGTGTTACTGGTGGGGCTGGCTTGCATCGTCGCCCCGATGGTACTGATCCTGATCATCGGCCTGACCGCCGGGGCCGGGCGACCAACCTACGAACTCCTGCGTGAACTCTTCGTGCCCATGATCGGCCCACTGGTGGCCGTGTTTATTCCGCTCATGCTCTTCTTCATTCTGCCGATGGGCGAGAACCGGCAGAAGACGGCGCTCGATCTCTGTCAGCAGTATTTCTCTGAGGAGATGCGTGAGTCTCGCAACACTGGTTGGCGTTACTTTGTGATTGATCAACGACGCACCAACGACATCGCCCGTGCGGAACGCCATGACTGGTTCTACAAGTACCTCACCAACCCCGAAGCCCACGGCGAGATGGAACCGGGGCTGGACATCATCTTCCAAAAAGCAAGTCGGGTGCTGGACTTCTTTGCACTGGTGAACGAAGTCCTCGGTCGGCAGTCGGCTGACGCAGGCATCGTCAAGTCGTTCCTGCTTTATTACTACCTCTGGTGGCGTGATGAGATCATTGTGCCGATGCGGGCGAGGCACACGATCGACACCAACGACCTCAAAGTGAAACCCGGCTGGTGGGATCCACTGGTGCATCTGGATCGCCTGGCGAAGCGTTAATCAAACCTTCAGCTCTCTGAACAATCCATGTGTGTCTTGCGTCTCGCCGTTTTTCACACACCCCTCCGTGAGACGCAGCGAGACACACAAGACTCACGAGACACAAGGCCGTATTGACGATTCAACTAGCATCGCTGTTCATAGGTTCATGGCAGGCTTGATTTTGCGCTGATCGACACTTTCGTAATGTCAGTGAGCATCCATTCCGCGCCGCGAGACGCAACGATGCTCAAGTTGTTTTTTGATGTGTTGACGGTCGATTCCATCGTCCCTACCGGGACCCCATCTCTTTTGTTTTGGACTTTGTTGTTGAGTGTGCAGAAGTTGAAGATGAGCGATTTTTTGTGTGCCCTGTACGAATGGCAGCGAGAGACAGCGAGGTTTTTTGATGACGAGTACGAAGCGTTTGCGAGTGGTCGTTTCTGAGCGCGACAAACTCAGACGAGCCAAGCTTCGTTTCACGACGTAACACATCGACTTAGCCGCGATGCGGAGCTGAGCGCGACTGACGATGTGAAGGCAAACGGCACAACGTCCGTCAGCGGCTTCATACCGAAAACTGGCTCTTGACTCAGATTCTGCGATTCTGGGTTATTGACGGTGCAGCGATGGTTTGTTAGCCTGCATTGCAAGGCAGGCTAAACGTGTTGTACCTGCACGAAATAGACAGAATTGATTCTGTCGAATAACAAGTTCGGCGGCATTCTTGCGATTCTGCACTTTTGGCCCTTGCATCCGTGCGTAGGGGCGATTAGCCTAGCGACTACGTCGCGCGGCTAAGGGTGCCGCAGGCGTCCGAGTTCGGCAGAATGGGTTCTGTCGAATTACAAGTT